>JBMSNP010000047.1:0-22983 GCA_049421765.1 Chitinophagaceae bacterium | reverse complement strand
CCCCCCCCCCCCCCCCCCCCCCCCCCCCCC
Organism: Chitinophagaceae bacterium; assembly: GCA_049421765.1. GTDB lineage: Bacteria > Bacteroidota > Bacteroidia > Chitinophagales > Chitinophagaceae > JJ008. The sequence continues at coordinate 22,953 of JBMSNP010000047.1, read as the reverse complement.
CCCCCCCCCCCCCCCCCCCCCCGGTGTTCCAGTGGGTGTCGGCTCAAAAAAGGACTGCATATAAATCTTGTAATGACCGTTTGGTCTTTTTGGCGGCGGGTAAGGGCCAAAATGCCGATAAAATTCATGCCCCAGCGGGTCATAAAAAAGCTTGTCAATTACATTGTAATTCCATCTTTCAAGAGGCGACTGGGTTGAAATTCTGACCTGGTCAAAAATCCGGACAATCAATTCCAAATTTGGAAATGAACCAATATTGGAAATCCCAACCGGGCGTGTACCAGGTCTGTCCTTCACCTCCCGGAGAATATATTTCACCCGATTTGTGTCGATCTACCCCGCTGAACTATAACCTCCCACCCTGTACTGGTACTCTCGTTCAAACTGTCTGACCCAGCGAATCAATCTTTTGTTCACCGTATCCATTGAGTTCATAACAAACGCCTCCAACTCCGATTGAACAGCGGGGCCGGTATTATCCCATTCCCAAATGACCGGGAATATTGAAATGAAGTCACCCACATCGAGCATCCGGTCCAGCACCAGGGTTCCGGGTATTGCCCGGGGCGAACTGTAAGTAGGAAGATCAAACCCGAAAGTGAGAAGCGTGTCATCCGGCGAGGATTGCGCACGGATTACATCCCCTTGTTTCATGCCTCCTTTCTGGCTCAAACTACCGGCCTTTATCCGATTGGGAAACCCGTTCTGATCACCGTATGTTTTGGTTGAAACCTTCCCCCTGTACTTTGTGTTCCCGTTTGAGTCAGCCACAGAATAGATAAAAGTAAAAAACACCTCATCCCCTTTCCCATCAGATTCAAACATGTCGTCTGTGGTGGGATTCAGACAAACAAAATTGTCAAAATAAATTGTTACCCGACCCCTTATTCGGCTTTGCGCAACAGAATTCAGGCTTAAATTGACAAGAACTGAAAAAATAAGTAACCGGACAAAACGGAATGACATAAAATGTGTTTTAATGCTCTGCTGAACCAAATAACCTATTTCAGTCTAGGATATCACCATCACACTGCCCGGTAATTACGGTGGCTGACAGGCTTCGACCTAAAGCTATAGTAAATATGCTCTGCATTTTATGAGCCTGACAAATTTATCCTAAACCAGCATATCAGGTTTGTAGTGTAGCAGGTCGAAAAAGCTATACGAAGCTGCTAACCCGGCAGGTCTTGACCCGGAATCCCGAATCTTTACCCGGGACCGATGACTCAGTAACCTTAACCGCAGAATAAGACAACCTCCCTGACCCGTATAAAGCGGGTAATTTTGTCCCTTGTGGGAAAATCCAGGTTTACCGGAAAATGCCTATTTTATCATGCCGAACAAGTCTTTTGAAAAAGCACATTTACATATCAATCCTTTGTCTTTGCCTTAGCCATTTCCTTTACTCACAATCTCCCGGATTTTACCACCTGAGTACGGCGGAAGGACTGAGTGATAACAACGTGATCATTACAGAACGTGATCAGAACGGGGTGCTTTGGATTGCCACTACTGAGGGTCTAAACAGTTTTGACGGGAACCGGATCCGTACTTATCTCAGCCATCAGTACCCCGAACTTCCTGAAAACCATATCGAGCGTGTGCATGTAGACCAGAAAAACAGGGTCTGGGTCCGTACAAGTTCGCATTATGTGACCATGCTGGATGAAAAAAGAAAATTTCACAAGATCCTGATAGGCGACACCACCGATCTTACCCCGGTGACCATGCTTTTCACAACCAAAAGCCGCGGGATAATCATTCTCAAAGGACGCGACCATTATTTCCAGGATCCGAAAAACCCTTTAAGATTTGAAAAAAGGAGCGTCCCTTTCTATGAGGCACTAAAGGGACCCGCTGGCTTCATCTACGAACTCCACGACGATAAAGTGGTGTTTTACCGAAACTGGAACCTGGTACTTGTAGATTATGCCAGCCTTAAAATTGAGATGCAAATGCATTTTCCCGGTATCAACGGAGCGCATTATATCAACAATGAGGAACTGCTGGCCTTCTCTTCAAAACCGGAGATTTTTTACAGAATCAGCATCCCCCGTAAAAAGATCATACGTGAATACCGTCAGATTCGCGACCAAAACAACCAGCCAGTGACAGGCAACCTGCGCAACGTGACCCGGATCAATGAAAACCGTTTCGCATTCACTACTCTTTTTTCTGGTCTTTACCTGCTCGACCTGCAGCAGGAGACCGCACTTCACTGGGTCCATGATCCTGTTGACCCGCGCAGCATCGGCGGAAACAATACTTTCAACATCCGATACGACACTTCAGGATATCTGTTTGTGACCACCCAAACTTCAGGGGTTCATTTCTATAACTACAAGGAACAACAGGCCGGTAGTAAACCCTATTTTACGGATGAGAACAAAGAGATCTTTGACGGCTATATCCAGTCAATTACCTCAGACGGCGGAGCCAATGTTTACCTAGGCGCACAGGACCGGTTTATCCATTGGAACAAGGAAACTGATAAGTCCTGGTATGTTCCCCTGGTGCTGCCCAACGGAACCGACCTCAGTGGTAACGAAACGATCCGGGTGGTCAACCGCGACGAATCGGGGCAAATTTGGCTGGGCACTTCCCGGTACGGGCTGCTGGTGCTTGACCCCCAAATGAAAAGGAAGGCCTGGCTTACAGATTCAGCAGAGGGAATTCGGACAAACTTTCCCTGGCGATGGATAAACGCGATCGGCACTGGCCCCGATGGAAACCGCTGGGTAGGTACTCTCCGGGGGACCTGTTGGGTGGATCCAAAGGATTTTTCGATCCGACTGCTGGATGATCATCCCGTCCTGAAAAGAATCAGCCGTATTTCATGCATTTCCCTCTGGAACGATGGCAAAGGCATAATGTGGATCGGAACCATCCAGGGTATTTTTCGATATGATCACTCCCGCCAGGAGCTCAAATTATACAGTACACGCGACGGGCTGATCCACAATTATGTGTACTCGGTCAGTTATGACAAAGAAGGCAATACCTATTTCGCAACGGCTGGCGGACTTTCGATCCTCTCACCTGCCGGTCAATTTACCAACTATGACCGGACAAATGGTTTGCGAAACGACCGTTGTGAAGCAGTCCTGCGTGATGTAAGGGGTTTTATCTGGGTGGGTAACCTGAATTGCATTCTCCGCTACGATCCGGACAGTAAGAATTTTACGGTCTTTGAAGAAGGGCTGGGTTTCAGCCACTCGGGTTTCCGGGTCCGTGCTTTTCACCAAACGCCAAACGGGCAATTGTTCTGGGGTACCGACAGAGGGCTGATCTATTTTTTTCCCGAGCAGATCAACTATGCCGAACTCCCCCTGCATCCTTCTGTCAATGGACTGCAATCCGAAAACGAGGTTTATGGGTTTACCGGTCCCGAAGAACTCAGCTTCCCCTATAACAGTTCTTCCTTCGCTTTCAGTTTTTCATCGGGTGAACTTTCGGGCGACCGGAAAAATTACTTACTGTACAGGCTGAAAGGATTTGACCGGGACTGGAAAAAGCCCGTGACAGTTGGCCAGGCCTTTTATAGCCAGCTTCCACCAAACCGGTACCGGTTCGAAGTAAAAGCCTCCCGCGACGGGATTCACTGGTACAACGCGCCATATTCAATATCCCTGATCATCACCCCGCCCTGGTGGAAACAAACCTGGTTTCGCCTCTCCTGCCTGGCATTGGGACTGATCATCCTGATCGGGATTACCAATTATTTCCGGCAAAGAAAACTGATGCGCGAGATCAACGGCACCATTGAGTATTTCGCCAGGTCCCCGCAGGAATACACTTCTGTCGATGATATCCTTTGGGACATCACCCGGAATTGTATTTCCCGGCTTGGTTTTGAAGACTGTGTAATCTACCTTCCGGATGAGGAGCGAAGGGTGCTTGTGCAACGGGCGGCATTTGGCGACAAGAACCCGGAACAGGACCAGATCGCCAATCCCATTGAAATCCCATTCGGGAAAGGTATTGTCGGGGATGTGGCCCTTAGCGGTAAACCCGCTTTGGTACAAGACACAACTGCCGATCCCCGGTATATCGTGGATGATGAGATCCGTTATTCCGAACTTGCCGTTCCCATCATCCACGAGGGAAAAGTGATCGGCGTCATTGACTCGGAGCACCGGCGGAAAAACTTTTTCACCCCAGATCATTTAGCCGCCATGCAAACCATTGCCTCGCTTTGCGCCGCCAAGATCTCAAGGACAGCCGCCCTTGCCGCCATGAAAAAAAGCCGGGAAGAACTGATGTTGCTAAACGTCAAAATGGCCGAAACGAAATTCCTGAACCTGCGTCTGCAGATGAACCCCCATTTTCTTTTCAATTCGCTCAGTTCAATCCAGCACCTGATCGTATCGCAACAGACCAACCGGGCCTACCACTACCTGACGGTTTTTTCCAACTTCCTCCGCTCCCTGCTGAATTTCGCTGAAAAGAATTTCATCCCCCTGGATGAAGAACTGAAGATCCTGACCATGTATGTGGAACTTGAATCGCTCCGGTTCGACAGTTCCTTCTCCTGGGAGATCAGTGCAGACGATAGCCTCTCCCAGGACGAAGTCCTGGTTCCCTCATTGATGGTACAGCCCTTTGCGGAAAATGCCATCTGGCACGGACTCCTGCACAAGGAAGGTGATAAAAAGCTGAAGATCCGGTTTGCCAGCAGCGGGGATGATTTCCTTATCTGCATTGTCGAGGACAACGGGGTGGGACGAATGAAAGCCGCTGAGATCAGGAACAACAAACTCAGTTCACGGATACACGAAAGCAAGGGGATCGGGATCATCCGGGAACGACTGGAGCTGTTGCAGCAGAAAACAGGGAAACCAGCCAGTGTGGAAATGGAGGACTTGTTCGACTCCACAGGGCAACCTGCAGGGACCCGTGTAAAAATCATTATACCATACTACAACCCCGACGAGATATGATAAAAGCAATGATCGTAGATGATGAGCAGTCCTCGATAGACCTGCTGCAGTGGCTGGCGGGGCAATATTGCCCTGACATAACTGCCATCCGCTCGGCGCGGAGCGTACAGGAAGCCATCCCCCTGATCCAGGCTTTCAAACCCGATATCCTGTTCCTGGATATCCAGATGCCTCACCAGAGCGGTTTTGATCTCCTGACCAGCATAGATCACTGGGATTTTGAAGTGATCTTCACCACCGCATACAATGAATTCGCCATCCAGGCCATTCGGTTCAGTGCCCTGGATTACCTGCTCAAGCCGGTTGATGAAGCTGAGCTCCGGAAAGCCGTGGATCGCTTCAAGGCCAAGCGGATCTATGCCCCGGCCGGTCAGCTCCTGTTCCGGAATTTTATCCAGAACATCTCGCAGGGAAACAAGGAAAAATTCAAACTCGCACTTGCCGATGCCAACGAGGTAAAATATGTTCAATTGGATGAGATCATCCGTCTGCAGGCGGAAAGCAATTACACCCACATCTTTCTCACAGGAAAAAGAGTCTTTGTATCTGCCAAAACGCTCAAGGAATACGACGAGATCCTGCAGGGCCATAAGTTTCTTCGAGTGCATAAATCCCACCTTGTTAACCCGGCACATATTGAAACATATGACAAACAGGGCATCCTGGTTATGACGGACGGATCCAAAGTAGAGGTTGCCCGGAGAAAGAAAGAATATCTGCAACAGGCATTATCAGGGAGTCCCTGATGACCTGGCATATCTTTGCCAAACATCGACGATCAATAATCCTCAGGTATTGACTGAAATAAGATAGTTTAGAATTGGCTAGGGCAACAAAGTCTGCGCTTCTTTATACAAGCAGTTAGCCAACAGGAAAAGCAAATCCTGGTCTTCCGGGTTTAAGGTAACAATATTGGTTTTCCCGTTCCCCGCGGTAAAGATGAACTGGGTGGTTTTTCGGGTAAGGATCCGTTGCAGGACTGTAGTGGGGGTATTCCGCGAATTCTTGAAAACAAGCTGGAAAAAGCCATCGCAATTCATCGTCCCCCCGTTTCGGGTCATGGTTTTGGATTTGATACCTTCAAAATAAATGTCCAGGGTAGAGTTGGTAGTAAAGCATTTCTCCCCTTTTTCGATTATGAAAAGGAAAATAATTTCCCGGGCATCAGCATCGATGGTCAGAGAAATATTTCGCATCTTGATAAAACCTGTGGACAGTTTGGTTTCCCTCGTAAAAGGGTCTTTTTCCCTTATGATTTTGCAGTTGACCCCGGATGTATCCTGGGCTGATACCAGCAAGGGCCAGATAAAAAGGCAAATAAACAGCCATTTCATACGCGATCAGGTTTCATGATTATGATGTAAATTAAACATAAATCCAGTTTACTTGTTAGCATTCTATAGACCGGGGAAACCCGCCCCGGGTTGCAGCTTTCCGGAAAGACCGGTTCAAGCAACCCCCGGAAAAGTATTAACGATATTAAAGGAATATGGCATCAGCTCGGCACAGCAAACCAGGCATCATTACGAAACGTCTTCGTTTGATCATACTGAGCCTTCTGCTTTGCACTGGATTTGGTGCCTCAGCCGGTCATATCACAGGTGGAGAAATGTATTATACCTACGCCGGTTTTTTCAACGGGCTGCACCGGTATAACTTCACCCTCAAATTTTACAAACGTTGCAATATCAGTACGGCCTTCCCCAACCCGGCCATTGTATCCGTATTCAACAAATCCACGGGGGAACGTTTTGCGGACATCAATGCCCCGCTGAACCGTATTGAAAACCTGAACCTCCCCATCAGCAACCCCTGTATCAGTAACCCGCCTCAGGTCTGCTTTGACCTGGCCTGGTATACTTTCACGGTAGAAGTGCCTGCAGCCACCGACGGCTATGTGATCGCCAGCCAGATCAACTTCCGGATTGCCGGTATCAATAATCTCACGCCCGGATATACCGGCGTAGGAGCCACTTATACGGCAGAGATTCCCGGCGACACACCCATCCGGACAGCTATTCAAAATAACAGTGCAAGATTTACCGGCAATAACCTGGTCCTGGTTTGCAGCAACAGCCCTTTCACATATAGCTTTTCCGCCACCGACCCGGATGGTGACGAACTGAACTATTATTTCTGTGCCGCTTATAACAGCACGGCACAGGGAGGAGGCAATACCGCCACCGAACCCCCGCCCTATCCCTCCGTTCCGTACAACGAGCCTGTATATTCTGCGGAACAACCTTTTGGTCCCGGCATACAGGTCAATAACAGCACCGGGCTTATCCAGGGCATCGCCCCCGAAGAGGGCAACTATGTGGTATCTGTATGTGTTGAAGAAATCCGGAACGGGATGGTAATTGCCGTACAGAAAAAAGATTTCCAGTTATATGTCGCAGACTGCAGTATCGCCTCGGCCTCGTTGCTTCCCGAATATTTCCTTTGTGACGAAAGTTTTTCCATTTCCCTGGTAAATCAGTCCAGCAGCCCCGTTATTAATACGACCAACTGGGAAGTGAGTACAGGAAACGGGCTCCTCTATAGTTATCAGGGGGATACCCTTAATTACATATTCCCCGACTCGGGTCTCTATGAGGTAAAACTGGTGATCAACCGAAATACGGGCGGATGCCGGGATTCCACCACTTCACAGGTAAGGGTTTACCCGGGGTTCAGGCCGGATTTCAGTTTCGTTGGAGGATGTCTTGACCGACCTACGTATTTCTATGATCAAAGCAGTTCTGTATATGGCAGCCCGATTGCCTGGAACTGGGATTTTGGTGAAAGCAGCACCACCCGGGATATCTCATCCCTCCAAAACCCGCTGTACAGCTATCCGAATACAGGCTCCAAGACCATCAGGCTGATCGCCACCGACAGCAAGGGATGCCGGGATACTGTAGTAAAGAATATCAACATATTTATAGCGCCTCCGCTTTCAATGGGTTTCAGGGACACTCTTATTTGTATCAATGATGATCTGAGACTGCTGGCCTCGGGAACGGGGAATTTTTCCTGGACGCCAGTAACGGGTTTGGACAATCCCTTCTCGCCAACTCCACGGGCCAATCCTGCCGCAACCACCACTTATTTTATTGATCTTGAGAATGGCGGATGCACCAACCGTGATTCGGTTCGCGTCAGGGTCGTGAACTTTGTAACCCTCCGGCCCATGGCCGATACCATTATTTGCCGGGGCGACACTTCACAGTTACGAATCCTGTCTGACGGTCTCCGCTTTGACTGGTCACCCGCGACACAGGCAATAAACCCATCAGCCCAAAACCCTTTTGTTGTGACAACTGAAACCACAAACTATACAGTCACCGCAAGCATTGGGGGCTGCTCTGCCACGGAAAGTATCCTTGTCACAGCTATTCCATATCCGATTGCAAACGCCGGGTCTGATTTCTCGGTATGTTATAACACCGGGGCTCGTCTGAATGGAACCACAAACGGCAGCAGCTGGAACTGGACGCCGGCCCGTTTCCTTTCTGACAGCCGAAGCCTCTCTCCCCTGGTTACCCCGCTGCGATCCACGACCTATGTACTGAATGCTTATGATACGCTTGGCTGCCCCAAAGCAGGAACCGACAGCCTGGTAGTAACTGTCCTTCCCCGAAATAAAATTTCAGCCGGTAACGACACATCCGTCATCACAGGCCAGCTCCTTCAATTAAACGCATTCGGAGCTGTCAGTTATCAGTGGTCGCCCGCATTATATCTTTCCGACACTGAAATTCCTGATCCCGTGGCATTATTCAACAGCCCCTCATCGGGAATCCGGTTCTCAGTTACGGGTATTGATTCAAACGGTTGCAGGGAATCGGCCACTGTCACCGTCAAAGTGTTCAACGGTACAGAGCCCCGGGTTTTTGTTCCCTCAGCCTTTACTCCCAACTCAGACGGACTGAATGATCGTCTGCGCCCCCTATCCGCCGGGATCAGGGATATAACATACTTCCGCATTTATAGCCGATGGGGACAACTTCTGTTTTCCACCCGGAACAACGGTGCCGGATGGGATGGTAACCTGGGAGGAGTTCCCCAGCCGGCTGGCACTTATGTTTGGGTTGTAAGCGCTACGGATTTTAGGGGTAAAGCCTATTTTCAGAAGGGTGTTTTCACATTGATCCGCTGATTTCGGGCGGGCAGGGAATTGTGAAAAACTTTTTCCGGGTCGCCGGCAAAATAGCATAGTAATTGCTGCCTTTTTACCTCAACCTGGTTAGTATGCATCTTGAATTCAGAAGAATGATCCAGTTTTCCCTGCTGGTTAAAGCAGGAGACCGTGTGCGGGAATTCAATTTCCGAAAATTGAAAAGCCCGGAGGAAGAGTTTACTGTCAATGTGATTGATGAACAAGGCGAGCGGATCCTGTTTGGTCTTTATAAACAAGAGGGATCCTGGCGCCTGTCCACTACCTCGCCTGCATGGATTGTGCAAAACGAGGAAAAGCTCTGCCAGGAAGTGGAAAAAGAACTTGGGAACTGGTGAAAGGCCGCGGTCAGTTTTTATTTTTCAGGAAGCGTTTGCGGATCTTTTCCAGCGGATCTTCCCTGAGATTGGTGGTTCGCTTCAGCACATCGATAAAATAACCTACCTCTGCCTCTTCGGCCGGACAGCCCACATTGATCTCGTTTCCGGTGGCCAGTTCCGTACGGCGGGAATCATCCAGCAATTTTCCGTCCTTGTCAAAAATCAGCCAGTAGGGAATCCCTTGTCCTTCTCCACCGTATTGCTTCCGGAAGGCGTCTCCTCCTGGTGTTTCCAGCTTTTTATTGTCTCCGGACTCATCCACCACGATGTGTCGGATCACGAAGTTTTCATCGAAATATTTCCGGCAGTCCTCATCATTCATGGCCTTATCCATCCGTTTGCACCAGCCGCACCAGGAGGCAGTGAACATAATAAAGACTTTTTTATTTTCCTTTCCCGCCAGGGTACTGGCTTCTTTGAGCACTTCTTCGGCAGACGGGCCGCTTTGAGCCCGGGTAATATTGGCAACCAACAGGAAAGCAAACAACGGGAAAATGATTTTTTTCATACGCGTGAATAGATAACAGGTGAATAAAATTTATAGGATCCGGGGCATGATTTAGTCCCGGGATAACACAATTTTCCGAACTGAACTTTTGACTGTCTTTCCAAATAGCCCATCCGGCTCCTAAAGCCGTACGGCAGTTCCGGTGGCAATGACCATCAGCATACTCCCGCTTCCGCCTACTGTTTCAAAATCAAGGTCTACCCCGATGATACCGTTGGCACCCATGGCCTGGGCCTTGGCAGCAAGCTCCTGGAGGGCATCCTCCTTGGCTTGTTCAAGTACTTTTTCATAGGTCTTGCTTCGTCCGCCAAATACATCACGCAGCCCGGCAAAAATGTCCTTGAATATATTGGCGCCTATGATACTCTGCGCATTGATCACACCCAGGTATTCCTGGACTGGACGACCATCGACCGTGCTGGTAGTGGTGATTAACATAAAAACTTTGATTATTGATTTAATTGTTCAAAAATAGCTTTTAAACGTGCATTTTCTGACACCGGGGCGTTTTTTGACGCTTCTTTAATATTCCGGATTCTTTTTTGAATGTCCGGGTGACTGGCCAGGAATTCAGGCATGACCGGGCCCGGGGACGAAGCTTCCAGGTGCTCGAACAGTTCTGTGAATCCCCTGGGGTCTATCTGTCTCTGCATGAGAATGTCCAATCCTTTCATATCGGCTTCTTTTTCCAGCGAACGTGAATAGGTCAGCTGTTTCAGGTTGTCGGCATGGTCAACCAGTATGGAAGTCACCGTCCCGAATTTTCCGAATAACAAGCTCAGGAACACCCGAGATCCCAGGCGGCGGAAGATCGATTTGGTGGTATGTTTCTCCCGGATATGTATGTATTCGTGACTGAGCAGGGCGGCTAGTTCCGGGTATGAACCGATCTGTTTCAACAGGGCGGAATAGACGACGATACGGCCACCGGGAAGGGCAAAGGCATTGACCACATCATCTTCCACCACGGAAATCCGGATCTGGTATGGTCCGTTTACTTCCATTGCAGCGAAAAACTCATTCAGCAGACCGGAAGTAACCGAATCCTTTTGCTCCTCCAGTCCCATAGCACTATATACCGCATCCCCCAGTTGCTGTTCGGTCTTTACCGGCACCCGGGCCGCCAGTTTCTGCGAAAGCCAGGGCACGATCAGCATATAAAGCAGGATCAGGATGCCGATGATCCCAAGCAAAAGGATACTGTTCCGGATCCATTCCCGCCCGCTGCTTTTCCGGTACCAGGGAAGTTTTAAAAGCGCCTGCTGTGACAGCAGGTATTCCGCTGATTCCCGTCCTTCAATACTCAGTTCTCCGGGCAACTTATTATGCCTTATCTGTGAAACTCCCCGGGCGGGCTCAAAACGCGCAGTCAATTCGCGCAACATCCAGTTGACCGAACGATTTACCCCGCCGGCACCCTTGTACCCGATACTGAGATTCCGTTCAAACACCAGTACCGTACATTCCACAGCCTGCATACCCGGTTCTGTATATGTGCCAAAATAGCTTTTCATATTACTTTACACTGCTGTAAATATAATGTGAACCGTTTACTCCCCCTTACGTTATAGGTGGGCAATCTTTGTCTTTGTGAAATAACAGGAAAACAAAATCTTTGCACGGCGAGTAGTCCGGAGTTAAGATTTCGGACTTCAGGACAGGTTCAATTTTCCCAAAAACAAGTTCCAAACACCCATCCATGGTTCAAGCTTATAATTTTCTCGCTTCCTGGCAGTTGTTCCCCGAAAAAGGAGTCTATGAATTCGGGGAGCGACCAAAGAGCGGGATCTACCGGATAGAGAGCGGTTCTGAGCGAAAGGAATTAAATATCTATCACAACTGGGTGTCACTCGAAAACCAGGCTTTCGCCGCATCCTATACCCTGGCAGCCGACGGAGAGCTGAATGATTTTTCGGACCCTCAACTGGCCGATAAAGTACAGGTAGCTTTTCCCGACAGCATCAGTTTCGAAATTCACTTTTATAAAAAGGGCGAAGTGGTTCTTCATATCGTCCATGAGATCATGCCAAACGGTTACCTGAAGATCACGCAACAGGGGCTTTCACCGGAAGGGGCTCCATTTACCAATTCCGAGATCTACCACAAGCAACTGAGCGTTCTCCCCTATTCCGCGGCCGTATCCGGGGCCGTGATCAGACCCAACGAAGAGGGTATTATTAAGCACAAGGCCCTGACCGCAATGGAGGAGCAGACCAACATGCAGCTCGACCAGATCCGGAAGCAGATTGAACTGCTTGCACTCCAGGCCCACGAGATCCAGAAAAGAAAAGAGCTTTCCATGATGATCTACGGGGCAAAAATGTCGTTCAAGCCGAATATCGGTCAAACCTATTACCTCTATGAAAAAGAGGACAACAGCTATATCCTCTCACTTGTTTCGCCAAAGGAATGGGGATCCGGGGGGCCTTTCAAACGGTTTATCGCGGCTGTCCGTCTCCTGGCAGACCATACCTGGTCTGAATTATGATCCGCTCCAGTAAAAGTTTTACTCCGCCGACTGTATTCCGGTGCATCAATTACCTTTGAGAAAAATCTACGGATGACAAAATTGTCGGTGAACATCAACAAGTTTGCCACCCTGCGGAACGCAAGGGGTGGCAATAATCCCGATGTGGTGAAAGCGGCTTTGGACGCCCAGCGTTTTGGAGCAGACGGGGTAACCGTGCACCCGCGTCCCGATGAAAGACATATCCGTTACGAGGACGTACGGCAGATCCGGAAGATCATACATACGGAATTCAATATTGAAGGCAATTGCCGGGAACAGAAATTTGTAGACCTGGTTCTTGAGAACCGGCCGCACCAGGTTACGCTGGTGCCCGATACGGGTGATCAGCTAACCAGCGACCACGGATGGGATACTGTGAAGTACAGAGACTACCTGGTCGAAAAAATTAAAATCTTCCGTAATGCCGGAATAAGGGTTTCCATTTTTGTAGACCCCGTAGTAGACATGGTTGAAGGTGCCGCACTAACGGGTACGGACCGTATCGAATTGTATACAGAAGGATTTGCCCGGGAATTTGCCTTGGGAAACAGGGAACAGGCAATCGCCCCGTATATAACCGCCGCAAGCCGGGCAAATGAACTTGGGCTGGGACTCAATGCAGGTCACGACCTTGACCTGAAAAACCTGAAATATTTCAGCGAGAACATCCCCGGATTGCTGGAAGTCAGTATCGGGCACGCACTGATCTGCGATGCGCTTTACCTGGGATTCGAAAACACCATCCAGTTATACAAACGCCAGATATCCACTGAACCTCAACCTTAATCTTTACCTAATTTATCCTACCCAGGTGACCCATCCCCGGGCCGACCGGATCAATTTTCTATCTTCGCAGGATGGCTGAAGACCTTCAAATACATACGGGAACCAAATCCGAACAATATGAATCCCTGCTTCCGCAGATACAGGGATTGCTGGAAGGCGAACCTGACCGGGTTGCCAATCTGGCCAATGTGGCAGCGGCCCTGAAAGAACAGTTCGGATGGCTTTGGGTGGGTTTTTATCTCGTGGCACCTGCGGCTGGTCCTGGACGCGAACAGGAGATGGAACTGGTACTGGGGCCCTTCCAGGGCCCGGTGGCCTGTACCCGGATTCGGAAAGGGAAGGGAGTTTGCGGAACAAGTTGGGCTGAAGCCAGGACCCTGATCGTCCCGGATGTAGAAAAATTTCCCGGGCATATTGCCTGCAGCAGCCTCTCCCGCTCGGAAATCGTAGTCCCCGTTATCCGGGATGGAAAAGTGGTAGCTGTTCTCGATGCAGACAGCATGGACCTGGATACCTACGATCAAACAGACCAGCATTACCTGGAACAGGTTGTTGGCCTGATCCCTTTTTAAATCATGTTGAAAACCGTAACCATACGGGTAAGCGGAAAAGTACAGGGTGTCTGGTACCGGCAAGGCACCCGGGAAAAAGCCCGGGAACTCGGGATCACAGGCGTTGTACGGAACCGACCCGACGGAACAGTTTGGATCACTGCCACAGGTACAGACAAACAATTGGAAGACCTGATCACCTGGTGCCATTCCGGCCCGCCAAAGGCCAGGGTTATGCAAGTGGAAACCTCGCCAGAAATTCTGCAGGAATTTGAATCATTTGAAATCCTCCGCTGAGAAGGAAGCAGGGATTTGTGCAATATTCTAAAGCATCTCCTTTTTGAGGTTTTTAATCATATCGCTGGTCATGGCAGGGAGATCATAATCTTCTTTCCATCCCCAATCGGCCCGTGCCACGCTGTCGTCTATGCTCTGAGGCCAGCTTTCGGCGATGGCCTGACGGTAATCCGGGGCATAGCTGATCCGGAAATCAGGAATGTGCTTTTTGATCTCCGTGGCGATCTCTTCCGGAGAAAAGCTCATGGAAGAAATATTGTAGGAAGTCCGGATGGATATCTTTTCCGCAGGTGCTTCCATCAGCTCAATCGTTGCGCGGATTGCATCGGGCATATACATCATGGGCAGGTAAGTGCCCGCCTTGAGAAAACATTCGTATTTTTTTTCTTCCAGCGCTTCGTGAAAGATCTCCACCGCGTAATCGGTGGTACCCCCGCCCGGTTGGGATTTATAAGAGATCAGACCCGGGTATCTCAAACTGCGTACGTCCACTCCGAAACGGTGGTGGAAATAATGGCACCAGAATTCCCCTGCATACTTGCTTATGCCGTATACGGTGGTGGGTTCAATGATGGTTTGCTGAGGACAGTTCTGCCGGGGGGAAGTGGGACCAAAAACGGCGATCGAAGATGGCCAATACACTTTGTGGAGATTCTCCTCCCTGGCGATATCAAGTACATTGAGCAGCCCCTGCATGTTCAGGTTCCAGGCCAGCCCGGGATTTTTTTCCCCGGTGGCTGAAAGGATGGCAGCCAGCAGGTAGATCTGGGTGATCCCCTGCCGGATCACCTGTACGTGCAGCATTTCCTTGTTCATCACATCGAGACTTACGTAAGGACCGGTTCCTTCCAGCAGCGGATTCTGCTCGCGCAGGTCGGAAGCAATCACGTTGGCGTTGCCGTATATTTTCCGGAGCGCCAGGGTCAGTTCCACCCCGATCTGGCCGGATGCTCCTATGACAAGGATTCGTTCTTTTGGTACCATTTGGCAAAAATAAGAAGTCGAAGTTAAGAAGTTGAAAGTCCGGAGACCGAAGTCCGGGAACATTTATTTAGCAAGTAATGCCAGCCAGGAATCATTTTTATCGGCTCTGCATCTCTTGAACGCATGAGCACATTCGCGCATCCCCCCTACCTTTGCAGCATGGAATCATTCCTGAAAACACTTTTCAGCGGCCAGTCGTACGACGAAAAGAATTTTTTCCTGTTGGCCGGTCCCTGTGTGGTGGAAAGCGAGGCCCTGGTCATGGAAGTGGCCGGGACTGTCGCGGGTATTTGCAGAAGACTGGGCATTCCATATGTATTCAAATCCTCGTATCGGAAGGCAAACCGGACCAGCGCCCAATCCTTTACCGGTTTGGGAGATGAAACCGCCCTGGAAATCCTGAATCAGGTAAAAAGCGAATATGTGATCCCGATAGTCACGGATATCCATCTTCCGGAAGAAGCCGCCCTGGCAGCCCCGGTAGCCGATATCCTTCAAATCCCCGCTTTTCTGTGCCGGCAATCCGACCTGCTCGCGGCCGCAGGAAAAACCGGGAGGATCGTGAATGTAAAAAAGGGGCAGTTTGTAAGCGGGGAGGCCATGAAATTTGCGGTGGAAAAAATCCGGCTGACCGGGAATGACAAAGTCATGCTCACCGAACGGGGAACCACGTTTGGATACCAGGACCTGATTGTAGATTACCGGAACATCCCGGCCATGAAAGCCCATGGCGTACCCGTGATCATGGATGTAACCCATTCGCTGCAACAACCCAATCAAACCAGCGGGGTTACGGGCGGCAACCCGGAGCTTATCGGAACAATTGCCAGGGCTGCGATTGCAGCCGGAGCAGACGGAATTTTTATTGAAACACACCCGGATCCCGGATCGGCGAAAAGCGACGGAGCCAACATGTTGAAAATAGACCAGTTAGAAGAATTACTTGAACAATTGGTTCGAATCAGGGCCGCGGTCTGATTTGGAGAAAATTATTCCTGAAGGAAATAACTTTTTATCAAAAGTTCCCTTACCTCAAATCCACTTCCTCAACTCCGGGATAATTTTTCTTATCAAAAACAAAGAGGTTATCGGCCAACGGAGAGTTTGTCTTCATGCTGGTAACTGTATAGGCATACCGGTTTCCCGCATTTTCAAGAACCCGTGTGCTGTAAATGGTTTTTGAATTCTTATCTACCTGGAGATAAACTTTATGAAAGGGTTTGCTCTTGTCAACCGGAGTCATTTCGATCTCCTGGATCATCTTCCCCCCCACTTTTTTCTCCCCGTTCAACAGGTATAGGAAATCGCGGTTATAAAAATCAGTGAATAATTTCTGTGGCGTGATCATTCCGGATGATGCATCCAGGTTACTGATGGTAACTTCGTTGGCCGCTTTGTCGTAATTCCATACGGTTACCCCGTTGCAAAATATTTCCTGCCCGCTAAAGAGCACATGGTACTTGGTGCCTTTCATCTGGATCGTTCCATTCTTTGAAGAAAGTGCTTTGCCAGCTGCGTTCTCCACTTTGTAGTTGAATCCTGCCTGAACCGTTTTAAATGTCTTGAATTTGGCGCTTACGGCATCGAGTATGGCTTTGGCTGCCGGATCGTTTTTCGCCTGGGCGCCCGCGTATAAAGTATTGATAAACAGGATGGCGATTGCATAAAATTTCTTCATTATTCCTGGTTTGTGTGTGGCCTGCGTAAAAGCGGGGCAAAGATAACTCAATTCTCCTTACTGGATTGGCAACCACCATACCGGGTTGCGTATTACCCATTTTCTTAACAAGCTGATAACGGAATAAAATCAGCCAAGAGTGCTGAGGTGTTGCTGAAGATCCATTTCTGTTTTGATGAGAACATCACGGGCTTTGCTGCCCTGGTTGGGTCCCACGATACCTGCTGCTTCAAGCTGGTCCATCAGCCGGCCGGCACGGTTATAACCCAGCTTCATCCGGCGTTGCAGCAGCGAGGTGGAGCCAATCTGGTTTTGGACGATCAGGCGGGCTGCATCTTCAAACAGGGAGTCGCGGTCAGACATATCGAAATCTTTTCCTTCCATATCCTTTTCGTCCACGTATTCCGGAAGCAAAAAGGCGATGGGATAACCCTGTTGCTTGCTGATGAACTCCACCACCTCTTCCACTTCTGGCGTGTCTACAAATGCACACTGAAGGCGGGTGAGTTCACCGTTGTGCGAGATCAGCATATCCCCCTTTCCGATCAGCTGTTCGGCACCACCCGTATCCAGGATTGTACGTGAGTCGATCTTGGAAGAAACCTTAAAAGCCACCCGTGAGGGGAAGTTGGCCTTGATCGTACCCGTAATAATATTGACCGAAGGCCGTTGTGTAGCAATGATCAGGTGGATGCCAACGGCCCGGGCCAGCTGGGCCAGCCGTGCGATCGGCATTTCGATCTCTTTGCCCGCCGTCATGATCAGGTCGGCAAATTCATCAATAACAAGCACGATAAAGGGCAGGTACTGGTGTCCTTTCTGCGGACTCAGCCGCCGCTTGATGAATTTTTCATTGTATTCCTTAATATTTCTCGCACCCGCCTCCTTGAGCAGGTCGTAGCGGTTGTCCATTTCGATACAGAGCGCATTCAGCGTGTACACCACTTTTTTTGTATCCGTGATGATCGCATCTTCCTCCCCTGGTAACTTGGCCAGGAAATGTCGTTCAATATGGCGATAGATACTCAATTCCACTTTCTTGGGATCGATCAGGACCAGCTTAAGCTGCGAGGGATGTTTCTTGTACAGGAGCGATACCAGGATCGCGTTCAGCCCGACGGATTTTCCCTGTCCCGTAGCACCGGCCATCAGGAGGTGGGGCATGCTGGTTAGATCAACGATGAAATTCTCATTATCTATCTTTTTGCCGATCGCGATCGGGAGACTGTAGTTGTTGTGCTGGAATTTTTCAGAAGAAAGCAGGGTACGCATGCTCACCACCGTTTTCCGCACATTGGGTACTTCGATCCCGATGGTCCCCTTTCCGGGTATGGGCGCGATGATACGGATTCCGAGGGCGGCCAGGCTAAGCGCGATATCATCCTCCAGGTTCTTGATCTTGGAGATCCGGACACCCGGTGCCGGCACGATCTCATACAAAGTCACCGTGGGGCCCACGGTAGCGCTGATCTTCTGGATCTCGATGGAATAGTTACGGAGCGTGGCAATGATCTGGTTCTTGTGGTTTTCCAGCTCACTGGCATCCTGGATGATCTTTTCCGAACCATGTGTTTCAAGCAGCGATAATGAGGGATACTTGTACTGGCTGAGATCCAGTGTGGGTTCGTAGGGTGGCAGGTTTTCCGCAACAGGTTCTTCCGCGGCGATCTCGGGAGTGGATTTGATCTCGAGTTCCAACCCGTCTGCCGGGGCCGGACTCACAGGTTTTTCCTTTACAGGCGGAATACTCAGCTCCTTTGCGGGTTCAACCGGATCCGGCTTGTCCTCATGCGTATGCATCAGCTCATTTACGATCTCCTTTTCAATGTCGGGCTGGAGACCGGTCAGATCCCCGGAATCTGATTCCTGTTTGTCTTCTTTTTCAATCAGCTGGAGATCATGTTTCGGCTTTTCTTCCGGGAACTCGATATTAACCAACCCTGCTCCCGATGCCAGGGTATTGCCGGTTGAGCCTGCTTTATCCGTATTGTACAGATCATTGATGGTTTGAACCGATCCTTCAGGTTCCCCGGCTTCGGCAACGGATTCTTCCGGTATCGCATCTTCCTCACTCCTTTTCGGCCAGGTGAAACTGGGGTTGAACTGCCATATAAAATACCCGGCAGCCAGGACCAGCAGAACCGCTGTGGTGCCGAAACTGCCCAGTGCACCGGTGAGTTTTGCACTGATCATGTCCCCGACTGCCCCGCCATACGGGAAACCGCTGTTGCCCGAAAAAAACGACATTGAAACGGAAAGTACCAGCAGGCCTCCTGTCACATATTTCAGGTTACGCCATATCGAAAAAACTTTACGGCGGAACAACAGGTTGATTCCGACGACAAAAAAGAATGTACATATCAGGAAGGAGGCCAGCCCGAACCCGTAGTTGATAATAAGATGGGATACCAGGGCTCCCAGCCGGCCCAACAGATTCCGGGCTTGAAGGGAATTGTCAAACAGGGCGGAAAATCCCTTTTTGGCCACATCCTGGTCTTCGGCCCAGGTAAATAAATAGGAAACAAATGAGATAAACAGGAATACTGAAATGAGAATGAATACAGTGCCCACGATTTTCCAGGTCCGTTCGTCCCGGACCAGTTGCTTCAGGTCAATCTTTTCTTCCTTTTCCGCGGAGAAGGCTTTGGATCGGGTTGAAGAGGTTTTTTTCGCAGGATTGTTTTTCTTTTTCAGCCTGGTAGCCATGGTCACAAAGATAAACAGTTTGCCCATAAAAGATTACCGGAAAGTGGTAGTTGCAGGACTGGCAAAAGCAGAACCGAATGAGTACATTTGGTCGCATGCGGGCGGGCTTATTAAAAAACCAAATTTTTATCCGGGCTGGGCTCGCCCTCCTGCTTGTCATGTTGCTCAGCTTCCACGCCGGTGCTCAAACCGACAGCAGCGCCGGGTGTATCGATATCGGCAGGGTCGTGCTATCGCAGGAGATCCGGAATTCGATTCAAACTGCTTATCTCTCCAAAAATGATATCGCGGAAGAAGTGTATAGTACCACCCCTTTCAAACAGGGCGTGATCCATTCCGGCAATATACCCGTTCACTATGTAACCCGGAAGGCACTGGTCCGGTTTACCGTTTGCAACAGCGCCGACAGCATCACAGGCATTTATTTTTTCCCGGGATTTTATTTCCGGAATATCCGGTTGTACCGGGAGGAAGGCTCCGGCCTGGCCGCATTACCTGACATCAGGCCTTCCAACAAGGAATCAGCCGGGTACCGGTACTTCTCCGTACCTGCGCATACCCGGATGGTTGTGGTGGCAGAACTTGGTTTCCTGAAAACCTATATCAACAAGATCCGGCCCCGGTTGATCAACCCCGCTTACCTCGATGGTTTCCGGGAGCGGATGCATGACATCAGCGAAGACAGCGACCTGGTCACTTATGTGTTCTGCGGCCTGATGCTGATGATGATCCTTTATTCACTCTCCGTGTATTTCCAGGGGGCCAATAAGGAATTCCTGTATTATTCGGGATATGCCTTGTTCACGGGGCTCCTGCTTTTCGGGAAGGCTTTTTACAATTATCATACGCATCCGGTCAATTTTTTCCTTGAAGAATACCTGGACTTCATGCTGCAGTGCACCGGGATCCTGTTCTACCTGATCTTCATGAAAAAATTCCTGAATACCCGGGATGAATTTCCTTTCCTGCAAAAATTTTACAATACCGGCATCCTGCTGCTCATGGGCTCCATGGTGTCCTATACCTCTCTTCATTACGGAACCGACCTGTTTGCAGCCGAGAATATGGTCGAGAACGGGACCAAATTTTTCCTGCTGATCATGATCCTGATTTTCCTGGTATACAGTGCCGGGAACTGGAAACACAGGCTGCTCCGTTACCTTTTTTGGGGAAACCTGTCTTACCTGCTTTTTTCCATTTTATCCTTTGGCCTTATCCTCGCCCCGAACCTGTTTCCCTTCAGGGGCCTGGCCGCCGACTCGATCCTTTATTATGAACTGGGGATTTTATTTGAACTGGTGTTTTTCCTGGCCGGCCTGAATTACAAGAACAACCGCCGGCTAATTGAACAAACACGGGAGCGCGAAACACTCAGGGCCCAGAACCTGCTGAAAGAATACGAAAAAGAAATGGCTGTTTATAAAGCCCAGCAGGAGGAAAGGGAACGGATCTCGGCCGATATGCATGATGAACTCGGTTCGGGCATGACCGCGATCCGGTTGATGAGCGAGATTGCACGGAATAAAATGAAAGAGAATACGCCTGCCGAGATCGAAAAAATATCCCTGTCAGCCGATGATGTGCTCAATAAGATGAATGCGATCATCTGGAGTATGAACAGCAGCAATGACACACTCGACAACCTGGTCTCCTATATCCGGGCCTGGTCGCTTGAGTATTTTGAGAACACCCCGGTGGCCTGCCAGGTGCATACCCCTGAGCAGATTTCTGAACAGGAGATCCTGGGTGATAAAAGGAGGAACATTTTCCTTTGCCTCAAGGAGAGCCTGAACAACATCCTGAAACATGCGGAAGCCACACAGGTCAGCATCGATATTGAAACAGGAGATTTTCTTGTAATTAGGATCACCGACAACGGGAAAGGAATTGACCTGGGGAACTTGCGGCAATTTGGAAACGGGTTGAAAAATATCGCCCGGCGGATGGAAAGTATCGGTGGTCATTTCGAAATCAAAAATGATAATGGTACCGTTACCACGCTCACCCTTCCCCTTTGATCATTTTTTCCGGAGTACCGAAATGGCCAGTGTCAGCCAACCGGCGATCAGGCAAAGCCCGCCCAGCGGTGTTACAGGTCCCAGCACCCGGACCAATTCGCTCCCGTTGATCTTCAAAAAAGTGATCCCGTAAAGGGAACCGGAGAACAAAAGGATACCGGCAACAAATAGACCGGCCGACCAGCGAAGCAGGCGCTGGTGAAAACTGCTCCCTGAAATGACCCCGGTCAGCACAATCGCCAGAGCATGCCAGAGCTGGTACTGGGATGCCGTTTGGAACATATGCAGAATTTCCTGATCCCCCGTGATTTTTTTCAGGCCGTGGGCCCCGAATGCTCCTGCCGCCACACCAGCGGCCCCGAAGAGTGCGCCGATGGCGATTATCATTCTATGCATGGAAAATTTTTTCAATGAAATCATCAAGGACCAGGGATTCATCATTCACTTTGATCGACGCCTGTTCATAATAGATACGGCGGTCGGCGAATTTCCTGGCAATAAAACCGCGCAGTTGTTCATCACTCAGATTACGGATCAGCGGCCGGCTTTCTTTTTCCCGCACAAGCCGGTCAAACAGGATTTCCGTCGGGGTATCGATCCAGACAGTGGTTCCCGACTGGTTCATATAATCGATATTATTGAAAAAACAGGGAGAACCGCCTCCGCAGGCCATGATAAAACTCTCGTGGCTTTCGGTGATCATGTACAGCACTTCCTTTTCCATGATCCGGAACTGCTCCTCCCCTTCTTCACTGAAAATTTCAGGGATCGACTTGCCCGCATGTGCAACCACCTGCTCGTCCATGTCAAAAAAAGGAAGACCCAGTTTCTGACTCAGCAGGCGGCCCCAGTGTGTCTTACCCGACCCCATGAATCCGATCAGGAAAATTTTCATTGCAGTAGTCTTTGTAAGAAATCCAAACCCTCAACTCACTTAAACGCATTGAAACCGGTCACATCCATCCCGGTGATCAGCAAATGAATATCGTGTGTCCCCTCGTAGGTGATCACGCTTTCAAGATTCATCATATGACGCATCACGGGGTATTCCCCGGTGATCCCCATCCCGCCAAGCATTTGCCGGGCATCGCGACAGATCGAAGTAGCGATCTCGCATGCATTACGCTTGGCCATGCTTACCTGCTGAGGAGTTACTTTCCCCTGGTCCATCAACGTGCCGAGCCGCCAGTTGAGCAACTGTGCCTTGGTGATCTCGGTGATCATTTCGGCCAGTTTTTTCTGCTGCAACTGGAACTGACCGATCGGTTTTCCGAACTGTATCCTTTCCCTGGAATAACGCAGGGCGGTATCGTAACAATCCATGGCAGCGCCGATGGCTCCCCAGGCGATCCCGTACCTTGCCTTGGTGAGACAACTGAGCGGTCCGCGCATTCCTTTTACATTCGGGAGTATGTTTTCCTTCGGCACTTTTACCTG
>JBMSNP010000046.1:0-23382 GCA_049421765.1 Chitinophagaceae bacterium | reverse complement strand
AAACAGCTTTTGGTTATACATTTTTTACAAGACAAATCTATGAAGGTTAATCCCCTGAAACCAAATACTGGAGATAAAAATTACACATAAAAGCACATTTTGGCACTTTGCAAGCTGATTTTATGCTATGAATCAAGAGTTTACTTTTCTGTCTGCGATTTCTAACTCGTAAGACTCTACAACTCCTTAGAGTAGCAGACTCCGAACCCCGGTCATAACCTAATCGCCAACTTATTTAGGCTGGTTAAACATATACCGGGCAATTTTCCATGCGCCGTTGTCTTTTCTAAGGAGAAAAAACTCCCTGTTCTCTTCGGGTATTGTTTCGCCTGTGGCATGGATACGGGTTGTGCCTTCAGAGCGTGTACTCGCAAATGCCATGTCATCCCGGATCACGATCTCTTCAATGGTTAGTACTACGTTTAATTGAATGGCCTTAAAAACATTTCCGTAAGCAGCCACGAGCTGGTCTGTACCAACAGCTGTTGGAAATTTTGCAGGCATGAACACACCGTCCGGCGTATACGAACCTACTGCGGTAGCCACATCTGATGCATTTAATGAACCGAAATACTTGGTTAATGTTTTTTCAATGGCCGTTTTGTCCTGACTTTCCATATTTGTTTGCTTTTGCGTGTTATTACTATTTTTTTCCTGGTTGTTGCATGATGCCATGAATGCAAACAGGATAACGAATATGCGTATTCTTTTCATGGATGTTTAGTTTGCAAGTTGACTGACTGCTTCTTTTGCTTCTTCCAGGGTCACTGTTTTGCCCAGGGCTCCAAATTCATGCAGATCGCCGAACACTTCAATGCGTATGGACTGGTCAATACCGCCAATATGAAAAGGAGTAAAACCGCTGGCATTGATTAATTCTTCAATCTGGTGATTGTGATTGGTACTGTCTGAAGCGTAAAACAATATATTTCTTTCAGGCCTGGCAAACGCCCCATTTTGCAACGAAGCGGCACCTAAAGTGCCAAATGCTTTTACTAAAACAGCGTTTTCGGGCGTGAGATCACTTAACACTTTACCGGCTGACAAATCCTGGTCAATCACTTTTTTATAGCCCCCTTTTGCATCCGGTGCTATGGGATTCGATACATCCACGATGACTTTACCGGCCAACGCATGGGCATACGTCCGTAAAAAATCTTTTATTTTGTCGAAATAGACAGCCGGAATGACTACATCAGCCTTCCTGATGGCTGTGTCTATTGCCTCAGCTGTTGCATTTCCGCCCAAACTGCGAGCAAATTCCTGTGCTTTGGTTAATGTTCTTGAAGCAACGATTACCCGGTGGTTTCCTTTTGCAAGATTGGAAGCCACTGTCCTGCCGATATTGCCTAATCCAATAATGGCCACAATTGTGTTTGTTGTTTGCGTGTTCATTTTTTACAAATGTTACAGTTGTTTGTCAATATTGACAACCCAAAAGTGCAGCAAACAAACGGCCCGTTCACATAACATAGAACAAGAAATAGTCTTAACCTGGATTAAGGGTCGTATTTACTTCTGAAGCCTGGCATTCCTGATCTTGCTTAGAAACTCAGGGGTAATGCCTAAATAAGAAGCGATTTGTGTGTTGGGCAGGCGGTTAGCCAACTGCGGGTATTGTAACAGGAAATTTTCATACCGCTCATAAGCGGTTGCGCTGAACATTTGCAGCAGTCGGTTTTGCAATTCTATGTATTTGTCTTCCATAATCACCCTGAAATTCCTGTCAAACTTGGGGTAGTTGGCATACAAATACCATAAATCCCCTTTTGAAAGCTGAAAAACAGTACCTGGTTCTATGGCTTCAATGAATAAACTGGATGGCCTTTCCTTATGCAGGCTGTCGATATCGGCTATCCATTCGTTTTCTGCTGCAAAAAGCAGGTTATGTTCCACCCCTGCATGATCGGTAGCATACATTTTAAAACAGCCTTCAGCGACATAGGTGAAATATTTACAAATATCTCCTTCCTGCAAGATGTACTGTTTACGCTTTATCTTACGCTGCAACAAACGAGTTGTCAGGGCTTCTTTCTCCTTGTCGTCCAAAGGAAGGTATTTGTCGAAATATGTAGTGATACTTTCCATTAATAAGCGCCTGTTTGGGTTGACTGACATTCAGGGCTTTGCTTTCGGCTGGGTATTCGAAAAATGTCTGGCCCTGCTACTGAAGCCGAATAGCATTGCACTTGGTAAAGCTATATTCATTCGCCGAGATTTATACTTTAAGCCATCACTGCGGTAAACCGAGTGTTATGTGGCGGTTTTTTTCTTCGCTATTAATATTGTGTGTATTTCAATTTCGGACTTTGATTTTTCATATTTTACTTTGAATATTTTCATTTCGGTAAATCTTTTCTCAATAAGTTGTTCGGCCAGATCGTCTAAATTATGAAAATGAAAATATACTCTCTCACCGCTACTTCCTACTTGAAAACCTGAATTAATCGGGTCGCCTTCTACAAAACTTAAATATATCAATCCATTATCATTAAGCAATTTGTCACAGTCAGAAATGAGTTTTAAGCAATCAGTCTGTGATAAATAAGGCAAGCAAAAACCACAAACTATTCCATCATACTTTGTTTCGAGTTCGCCAATTTGCCTAGTATCCATGATGGCAAAACTTGCTGTCGGGTTGTTGCTTTTTGCAAGCCTTATCATATTTGGCGCTATGTCAATTCCGAAAATATCAAAGTCGGGCCGTTTTGCTAAAAGATATTTTGAAATGTTCCCTGGCCCGCAACCAATTTCTAATAACCGAGGTTTATACATAGAAACTGAATCGCAAACAAAGTCATATGTTTCATTATACAAGTCTATGTCCATAAACTTGTCTTGATATGCTGAAGCGACTTTATTCCAGGTTTCAAATGTTTCTTTATACCGATCCATTGTTGGGCTTACTTTAAAAATTCCGCATAACGACGAAATATTGATGATGCCGGGGCATTTGAAAACCTCAACCCAACAATTGCGAACATGATGTTTCCGGCTGGCATAATTATTTTTGATTTAAAATTTTATTTACATAATCAATCCAGTCATACTCTTGGATTTCTTTATCGATATAATAGTCGGGCATTATGCCTTTACCGTCAATTGCCATATCGGGAATTCTAAAACTTTTTGATAACGAATAACCCAATTGAAATTCCCTGCAAGGCGATTCTACAAAATACATGTTTGATATATCCAAAACCCCCGCAGTTGTTACGCCAAAAAGTTTAACCTTTTTGCTTTGTTTGGCAGCTAATAAAAACTGTTCTGTTGTACTGCCATTTCCTTTGTTGATTATTATGCCTACATTTTTGGGATAAGGATAAATTGTGTCTAACGTATCTATGTTAATTTTCTGTCTTTCCAGGTTTACAAATTCGCCAATGTGTTTCTGCAAGGTATCATAAGATGTTTTTGCCCACTTTTTTTCGTTTTCATCCAAGCCGTACTTTGGATTGGAGACAAACTCCAGCATTCTCTGATTGTTCAATTTTGTAGAATACAATGCAACACCCACTTCTCTTATTGGGTTTGTATACAGGAATGGGATGATTTCTTTATAATTTCTATCACTCCCGCCGCCATTATTCCTTACATCAATAATCAAATTTTCGGTTCGTAAAATTTTCTCCTTATTAGCTGAAATAATACTATCAATTTCTTTTTTTGAGCCATCAAAAGACGGAACCCTAAATAAAAGCGTTGTGTTATTCAGCTCAATGATGAAAGGATTTTTAGCTTCTATCACTTTAAAGTACTCTTCTATATTTTTTTCAGCCTCAAATTTTGGCGACAGCCGCTTTAAGTTGACAAAACCAATCTGCATATAGTTTTTGCCAATTGTCCGGATATCTGAAGTTTCAAAAGACGACTTATCACCCATAAAATAGATCGCAGATTTTTTAGCTGCATTTATTTTAAGTTTTATTTCATTTTCTTTCCAGCTTGGATTTCCCGATTTAACAACAAACCCTTTATACTCATCTCCCATTTTTTTAATGCCGATTGTATAAGCGCCTGTCTCCCAAACTCCTTCAAAATCTGCTTCTTTTTTTGCAGCCAAATACTTTTCAAAATCAGGAATGTCAATAGCAACGGTTTCCCATTTTCCGGTTTCCGCCTTTTTGTCCTTTGAAGTCTGACTGGGATTTTGTTGTTCGGCTGGTATAATGCCTAAGTGTCCTGCTCTAAAAAAAGCCAGCCACTCTCTTAGAATTTTCTGACAGGCAATGGCGTCATTTACCTGTTTTG
Organism: Chitinophagaceae bacterium; assembly: GCA_049421765.1. GTDB lineage: Bacteria > Bacteroidota > Bacteroidia > Chitinophagales > Chitinophagaceae > JJ008. The sequence continues at coordinate 19,131 of JBMSNP010000046.1, read as the reverse complement.
CTTTTTGTGCATAGATTTTATTGTGCGATTCATAGGCAGGCTTACCCTTTATGTCGATGGCGTATTGAAAACCTGCGTCATTATTCTCAAAGGTTGTTTTAACCCAATTAAAATTAGTTTCACAATCGCATTTTTGCCCAAACGAAGATTTTACGAAGAAAAGAAAAAACAATAGCGATAGAAATTGTCTTGTCATATTTTCAAGTTTTATGAGTTTCGCAGTGCTTACAGGCAACACATAAATATACGCAACTCCCACGCCTCCCTAATCACCAGGGAGGCTTAAAATCAAATCTGTACCGAGTACTTGATTAATTATCATGCCGTAAATAAAAGCCGGGATAACCAATGGCAACCTAGAATAAACATTTGCAACCGGATTCATTGTAAGTTAAATAAGCCAGGCTAGGCAGCCGAAACTACGAAGAGGTAGTTCTTTCAGAAAACCACCGCAATATTTGGGACGGATCAACTGGATAAAAGGATTAAAAGACTCCAGCAGGTTAGTTCAATGGACATTGATCACTGATCATTGCCCATTGAACATTTCCCTTACATGAATTATTTTATCTTATACCTTATCCCAAAATACACCAGCCTTCCGCCCACCGGTCCCCAAACCAGGGAGGCATCGAAATAGGGGCCAAAGGGCTCGTTGGGGCTTAGGATGGCATCCCGCTGGAGGAAATTGGTCAGGTTTTCCCCTCCAAGATAGAGGTCCACGGGGTGTTTATCACCCAGGGTCTTGGTTACCTGCGCGTTCATCAGCACATAGGAGGGCGATGACACCTGCCGCTGCAGGGCCGGCGGGTTGGCCGCAGTGGAGGGCACCCGTTTTTGCCCGTTATAATTGATCGTATAATCGAATTTCCACCCGCTGAGTTCATAGGCCAGGTTGGCAAAAGCCCGGTGGCGGGCCGTAAAGGGCCGTTGCAGGAGCTGACTTCCATATGTGGCTTTTACATCAAAAAAGCGGTAGGCAATCCGGGTTTCCAGCTTGCGGACCGGCTCAAAACTAAGCTCGGCCTGGAAACTGTTGGAATAGGATTTCCCGTCAAGGTTATAGAATTTGGCCACCCGCGCGTCTTCCAGGTCCAGGATCACCTGGTCGCTGAAATCGTTACGGTAAAAATCGAGGGCCAGCCCGGCTGTGCGGTTAAATAGCCGGAACTTCTGGTCGACGCTGATGCCTTTGTTCCAGGCCACTTCCGGGTTCAACCCATAGGCCTTGCCGCTGGCGTTGGTCAGGATCTGCAACTGTCGCGAACTCACCATCACGCTGTTGTTCTCGGCAAATATGTTGGCCGTCCGCTGCCCCCTCCCCGCGCTAAGGCGGATGGTGGTTCCCTTCACGGGCTCATAACGGATATGCAGCCGCGGGGTGGCAAACCAGCCAAACAGACTGTTGTGATCGGCCCGTATACCAGCCACCAGGTTGAATTTATCCACGGGAGTAAATGTATATTCAAAGAACCCGCCAGGCACCACTTCACTACGCCGGTAACGGGTGCTGTTGAACAACTCGTTGTAATTATCCGATAATAAACTGGCCCCAGTGCGGAACTTATGGATCGAGGATCCGATGATCGACTGGTAGATCAGGTTGGCATACACATTCTTTTGCCGGGCATCATACACGGTTTGCCCGAAATAGGAGTCCTGCCTGTGGTTGTAAAAAGACAATTGCAAGCCCACGCTTTTATAACGTTTCTCAGGGAACACATATCCTATCTTTCCAAATGCTTCATAACGCTTGATATTAATCCCCAGTCCGTACCGGTCGGTTCCCAGCCGGTCTTTGTCGGGATCAAAACTGGTTTCCCCGCCGGTGAGGTCGTTCAGCAATACCTTCCAGCCAAACTGCGACTCCCAGCCCTTCCCGTTCTCAAATTTCCAGCGGTTCAGCGCGGTGAAGAGATTGCCGGTGGTCATATCCCGAAACCCGTCCTTGTTGAAATCTACATCGGATTTCGACATAAAATTATCATGGAGCAGCAGGGCGGTACTCCAGTTCTTGCCCAGTTTTTGGGTAAGCAACAGGTTGAGATCGGTCTTGCCCATATTGTTGATATAGGCATTGGCATAGAGTTTCTCCGCTGTTTCGGGTTTCTTCATCTCGATATTGATCTGTCCCGCGATGCTCTCAAACCCGTTGGCCACGGAGCCCACGCCCTTGCTGAGCTGGATGGATTCCACCCAGGGCCCGGGGATAAAGTTCAGCCCCTGCGGGGTGGCCAGTCCGCGCGGACCAGGCATGCTCTCCACCGTCAGCTGGGTATAGTTTCCGCTCAGTCCCAGCAACTGGATCTGTTTGGAGCCGGTCACCGCATCATTAAAGGAGACATCCACAGCGGGGTTGGTTTCAAAACTTTCACTCAGGTTGCAGCAGGCGGCTTTGAAAAGCTCGCGCTCCGTCATCACCTGGGTGCGGATGGGCGTCAGCGAAGAGAGATAGGTAGAGCGTTGCCGGCCGGTTACTTTTACTTCATGCAATTGTTTGCCGGTGGCGAGTATGATCTTGACATCCGAACCCGCTGGAGCGCTGATGGTATCGGGTGTATAACCGGTATAGCTGATCACCAGCCGGCTGATACCGGGAAGCGGATGAATGCTGAATACCCCCGCGGTATCGGTCACCGTACCGGAACTGGAACCCAGCCACTGCACCGTTGCCCCAACCAGGGGATTCAGCACGCCTTTAGTGTTTTCTTCGAGTACCACACCGCGAATAAATGAATCTACAATCGTGGCAGTGCTGTCATTCTTTTTTGCTTCCCCATGCTCAACCTTAGCCTTATCCTCAGCATTGGCCCTGTAGTGACAGCAATCCGGCAGCGCCTCGTACACTTCATCCCGGGCCTTTTCATGTTCCGTATCATGCCCCACATCTGCTATCCTTCGCTCCACTTTGCGGGGGTTGGTTAAGGCAGGATCGTATACCAGGGTCAGCAACCTGTTATTCTCATCCCAGGTTGCCGAATGCACCCCCTTCCCTTTCGCGGCTTCCTCGATCCGGTCCTTGCACATCCCACACTCCCCGGAAACCCGAATGACAGCGGTACTGTCGCCGGCGGTTTGCTGGGCGGACATGGTCAAGCTTAGCCCGGTGAGGAATATTCCTGTCAATATGGTGATTAGATTTTTCATGATGTTTTTTTTCGTTCTGTCACTCAATCTTATGTTGGATTAACGGAAGTCAAACGATGGTTTAACGATGGCGGAACAATTGTTCAACCACGGTTAAACAACTAGTAGAATACTGTTCAACCTCTCAACCAACGAACATTCTTCAATCCGAAGAATAACGCCTAATCAAGAAGCTCCTTCAGCACCTTCTCAAGGTCCTTTCCCTCGAGATCCATAGCGAGGAGTCGTCCTTCCTTATCGATGAGGTATGTGGTGGGCAGGGCGTCGATCAACCATTGCCTGGCGGTGGAAGCTTCCCATCCTCCGGGCTGGTGCACCTGAAGCCAATTGATCTTATCTTTCTTCACGGCATTCAGCCATTTATCGCGATCATCGTCCAGTGAAACACTGTATATCTCGAAACCCTTTGATTTGAATTTATCGTACAACTTGGCCATACCCTTGTTCGCAACCCTGCAGGGTCCGCACCAGGAAGCCCAGAAATCCAGCAATACCACTTTACCCTTTAATGCCGAGAGCCGGAGCGTATCGCCATTGGCGGCAGGCAGCGCGATCTCGGCGGCCGGTTGTCCCTGGCGGGGCTGCGCAATAGCAGCACTCCCCCAAAACTGGCCGGTCATTAAAATGATATAAGGAAGAAGTTTTTTCATTGACGCGTTATATTTCCCTTCCGGTCGGCAGCCGGCAGGAACTGCATATCTTTTTCAAATACGCACTCCCTGCCCGCAACCGGCTACCGGAGGGTCATGTCAAATTACAAGCTTGTAAAAAATTATTTATCCGCTTTTTTGCAGCAGTCCTTGCCATCATGACCCGGCATGGAGCATTTGCCATCCTTGCAGCAATCCATTTTGGCATCTGACTTTTTGCAGCAGTCCTTGCCATCATGGCCCGGCATGGAGCATTTCCCGTCTTTGCAGCAATCCATGGATCCCATGGCGGCGGCAGCAGCTTCCCGATCGTACTTGCAGCAACCCGGCAGCTTGCTATAGGCTTCCTCGGAGGTTTTGAACCCGACATTATCATAACCTCTTGCTGCAACCGCTTGCTGGATCTTGGCGGTATTCGTGGAAGAGCTCTGATAGGTCACGGTCAGCTGCTTGGTTTCCTTGTTCCAGGAAGCCTCTTTGGCACCGGCCTGTTTGGCGGCTTTTTCAATGGCGGTTTTGCACATACCGCAGTTACCGGCAACGTTGAAGGTCTCGGTTTTTTCCTGGGCGGAAAGGGAAACCGCAAAGAATAAAGCGGCGATTAATGTGAGAGATTTCATATAATAATAAGTTTATGTGTTTAGTAGTTGAGAAGTTTAGGGGAACCTGGTCATTCCTGGGTTTCCCGGGACCCTGCGGGGTCAATCATCGTTTTGCGGGTAAACCTAATTAAATCCGGAATACATTATTCCGAACATGGGTGTCCTGTTCGGATAAAAGCGGTGGAGAATGATTCTGGTAGCGGCGCTGCACTCCCCCGTTCAGGAGAAGTGATGCCATCAGGTCATTGTAGAATTGTTCGTTGAAAACCGGGGCGGGGCCTTCCAGGGCAACGAGAACCGGGTTGGTGACCTGGTCCTGCTCGAGCTTTACTGCTTTGGTTACATCCTGACAGCAACCATTGGCCTCATGCATCTCCATGCCGCATTGCCCGCAGTGATCGGTCTGGGTTTCGAACATATGTACGGAAACCAGCTTCTTCATACAGTAATGCGAATTGATCGTAATACCGAATGAAGATGCCAGGTAAACCAAGATCAGTATGGTCGCAACCGGTTTTTTCACGTTGATATACAAAGGTATAACAATTCGCAAATTCCCGAAACTGATTACGCTCAGCTTTGAAAATCCGGGAGTTAATTAACGTTTTATTTCCTATCCCGATAAAAAAACACCAAAAGAACAGTTCAATCCTAATTAACGAAACTCCAGTAAATGCCCATCCTGAACTGCAAACCCGGGAGAGGATACCCGGGAGCCACGAGGTTATTATTGATAAAACCAAAGCCCCCGTCCCTTAGTTTTTTTGCTGTATTCAGGTTTTCGACCCGGATAAAGGCCTTGAAGGGCCGGATCCGGAAATGGAGGTAAGCGGATATATCCGGCAGGGGATTGCGGATCGTGATGCTGTCCTGGTAGAAAAACTGTCCCAGCACGGGGGAATAGTGATCTGCCTTATAGGCGGGCCGGTAGCGGATCTCGGTGCCAATGGCGATATCGAGGTTGCGGAATCCCAGGTTACCTTCATAGCCGATCCGGTTGCGGGTGTAAAACACCGGCACATTTACCGGGGCATTGCCCACTTTTTGCTGGAACCAGATATCCGCATGCCAGTTCCATCTTTTTCCAAGCCTGATCGTTTTTTGCAGCGCGATCTGCAGGAGGTTGAACAGGCTCCCTTCCTGCTGTACCTGGTAGAATGAACGGTAATAAGTGTAGTTGTTTACCAGGTAATAATGCCCCGAGAGCCGGAACCGGAATGAGGGCAGGAAATACATGGCGGAGAGATGGGTGTTATTTTCCTTTTTCAGGTTCAACGTATTCTTCATCAGGTAAAAACTGCTTCGGTTGTCGAACAGGAAGGAAGGCGTGCGGCTGGTGTTCTCAAAACCCAGCTGGAAATACCCCAGTTTTTTCCCCAGCATGCGCTGCAGGCTGATATGCGCTTCGTAGTCGCCCGAATTGAACCCGGTGAAAAAGAGCTTACCGCTGGCCCCGATATCCCATTGCTGGTTCTTTGAGCGATTCCTGTATTCGGCATGCCCGATCGTATTGAAAAAAGTTTTCTTCCCGGAGGAAAGCTCCCCGCTGATGTTTTGAACCGTCAGCCCGATCCGGATAAACTGGTGCAGGTTTTTGGCATCTGGAAACTGGTAGATGGAGAAATCGTTGCTGAGGATATTCCAGCGGTCTACCAGGAGCAGGGTGTCGGTAGGTCGGCGCAGACTGGTGTCGTAATTCGTTTTGTAGTACACCGAGTCGCCCACATTGTCCATGAACACGTATTTGTTCTGATCGAGCTGGAAAGTATGTTCAAACCGCAGCCGCGGGTAGAAAAGCGGGATAATGGTTGAGTCGGTGATGATGGAGTCCTTGCGGCCCAGGTCGTACTGCTGGCGCAGGAGAAAAGTAAACTCGTTGTATTTGTTGCCCGTATTGATCTTGCTTCCAAAAAAGTTGGAGGAGAAAGGATTTGACCCGCCGATCCAGGTGTTGATATTGAACCTTTCCTTGTAGATCGGGTCGTTGAGGATATCGGTGGTGTCCACGATCCCCCCGTTTTCAGCGGCCAGCATCTTGTTGCCCAGCAGTACAAAGTAGTTGTTGTACCGGAGGTTCCTCGACTGGAATTTCGAGGTAAAGAGGTAGTTGTTGTGGTTGGTGCGCTGGTTCTGGAAATATCCAGGGGAGTTGATCAGCCGGTATTGGAAGGCAAAATTCCAGGTAGGTTTGATATTCTGGGTATGCATCACTTCGATGATCTGCTCTACCCGGCTGCCCAGGAAATAATTAAGTTCCGAATAAGGTCGGGTGGTCTGGAAAAACCGGACCTGCTCGAGTTTCCATTTATACACGTCAAAAGCGTGGAATCCGGCGTCGAATCCTGCTTCCAGCTTCGGGGAAAACAAAAGGGAGCGGGTTGCGCTGCCGGTATTACCCAGGTAAATATGGGTGGGTGGCACCGGGTAGCGGCTGGTAAAATCCAGGATGGAGGAGTCCAACATGTAATTGCGGGTGGAATCGAGATAGCGGAAACGGATCGTGATGGAATCTTCGAACTTGTCGCGCCGGCGAAGGCTGTCTGTGCCGGCGGTACCCGAAATCGAACGGCGGCCGCTACCCCCCACCCGCTGTTGTAAACGGGTTCCTAAATTGCCAATAGTGGGCTCCTGTGCCAGGAGAGGCAGGGAAGTCAGGGTGAGCAGGCAAAGAAGCAGGTATGCGCTTTTAGTTGACAGACAGTAGTTTTTAGATGATAGCCCCCACGGAATCAGCCCGCAAAGTAAGCGCAGCAAAGGTATTAATCGGCCGAAAAACTGTTAATTAAATATCCCCAGATCAATAAGGATACCGGTAGAAATCACAGACCGGTTCATCACATAATAGCGCCCGGTAAACGGGATGACTGAGCACGTCGGTAAAATCCATCCAGCGGCCCTGAACCCGGATCTTCCGGTAAACCAGCCGGATGCCCTGGCTGTAATCCACCCACCAGTAGATATGCCCGGTGTATAGGGGTTGGATGGGCTTCCCGTCCGTTTTGTGCCAGCCATATATGGCCACGCGGTCGGGTCGCGGGTCCTGTGACACCCGGCTGCTGATCACGACATCTTTTTTGATCCCGGCGATCAGGCCCTTTCTCCCCTTTCGTTGTCCTTCGATAATAAGGTGATGCTGCCACATGGTGGGTGTACTGTCGCGGTAGGCATACATAGGCACGGGCTCAAGCCTGACCTTTGCCGCCCGGTAGATATCATCAGATATTTTGCGGGTAGGTAAAAAACAATTCAGCCTGTCTGCGATTCGCTGGGCTGCCCGCGGAGTGATGTTCACCCGGGCCCAGTCGGCCCCGGAACCGATGGAAAGATAATCGGGAGAGACATAGTAGGTGCCCTGGATTATTTTCCCAGTGGATGAATCGGTTACGGAGACACGGATCGCGATAAACCGCCGCAGGAAACTGGGAATATTTCCGGAAAGAGTTTCCTGTAGTACCAGCGAATCCCGCTCCGCCCATTTCATACCTGCGGCAGCTGCATAGAAAGCACTACCCGCAAGCCCTCCGTTCTTTTCAGGCCAGTGCATTTTCCGGCTGCCCTCGCAGGATAAGAGAAACAGCAATAGCGGTAAGAGTCGGTTCATGACTGCAAGGTAAAAAAACAAGGAAAGGCAACCCGTAAACTAGTAACTAACAATTATCTTCGCGGAAATTTTTTCTAATGAATCTCCACGAATACCAGGCCAAGGAATTGCTGAAAAAATACAATGTACTTGTACAGGAAGGGTTTGCCTGCACCACGGTGCAGGAGGCCGAAGATGCTTACCGCCAGATCAAGACCCAGACCGGGAGCCGTTTTGCCATCATCAAGGCGCAGATCCATGCAGGGGGCCGGGGCAAGGGTACCATCAAGGAGAACGGGCTCAACGGAGTGAAAGTGGCCAAATCACTTGAAGATGTACAGGACTTCGCCAGCAAACTGCTGGGAGGAACGCTGGTAACTGTGCAAACCGGGCCGGCAGGAAAAATGGTAAATAAGATCTTCGTGGCTGCCGATATGTACTACGACGGACCCAGTGACCGCAAGGAATTTTATCTGTCCATCCTGCTCGACCGGGCCAAGGGCCAGAATGTGATCATGTACAGCACCGAGGGTGGGATGAATATTGAAGACGTGGCCCATGCCACACCGGAAAGAATATTCAAGGAATGGGTGCATCCCTGTGGCGGGCTCCAGCCCTTCCAGGCCCGGAAGATCGCCTTTAACCTGGGACTCAGCGGTGAAGCTTTCAAGAATTGCATCAAATTCGTAACAAACCTTTATAATGCCTATGTCGGTCTCGACTGCTCGATGCTCGAGATCAACCCGCTGTTCAAAGCCGCCGACGACAAGATCATCGCGGTGGATTGCAAGATGGGTCTGGATGAAAATTCGTTAATGCGGCATGCCGACCTCGCATCGCTGCGGGATATCACGGAAGAAGACCCCACGGAAGTGGAAGCGGGTAAACACAACCTGAATTTTGTAAAACTGGATGGGAATGTGGGCTGTATGGTAAACGGCGCAGGGCTGGCGATGGCCACCATGGATATGATCAAACTCAGTGGTGGCGAACCCGCCAACTTCCTCGATGTGGGTGGTACAGCCAATGCACAAACCGTGGAGGCCGGCTTTAAAATCATATTAAAAGACCCTGCCGTCAAGGCCATCCTCATCAATATCTTCGGCGGTATCGTCCGTTGCGACCGCGTGGCACAGGGGGTGATCGATGCCTACAAAAATCTCGGGAACATCAATATCCCCATCATCGTTCGTCTCCAGGGCACCAATGCCGTCGAAGCCAAGAAACTGATCGATGAGAGCGGGCTCAAGGTTAAAAGCGCCATCCTGCTCAGTGAAGCGGCGGAACTGGTCAAGAAAGCTGTAGCCTAGAATAAGAAACCTGGAACTACAAATTCCAAGATCCAAGTTCAATAGGTTAGAATTTCTTTTGAATATTGGTAATTGAGCATTGCTGATTGAACATTTCATTTCGTGATCCCAATTTTCAAATTTGACTAATTCATTCACCATACGTAATATCTTCCCTACTGATAACGAAGCCTTGTCCCGGATTGTAAAAGGCACCCTCGCCGAGTTCGGAGCCAATCATCCCGGCACTGTCTATTATGATCCTACCACGGATACATTATTTGAAGTTTTTCAAAAAGAAGGTTCCGCCTATTTCGTCGCGGAGATCGATGGTGAAGTGGTTGGCGGTGGCGGCATCTACCCTACGGAAGGTTTACCCGCAGACACCTGTGAGCTGGTGAAAATGTACCTGCTCCCCCGGGGTCGGGGGCTGGGGCTCGGCCGCACCCTGATCGAAAAATGCATCGAGGCGGCCCGGGAACTGGGTTATAAAAACATCTACCTCGAAACCATGCCTGAACTCAAACAGGCCCTGAATATCTATGCCCGTTTCGGGTTCGAATACCTCCCTGGTCCCATGGGCAATAGCGGCCACACCGGATGCAGTTTGTGGATGCATCGGAGGATATAGTTTGTTGTTTCCTGTTTCTGTTTATGATTTGATGTTTTTCGTTTTTCATGTCATTCCGGGCGCAGCGAGGAATCTATTCGAACTTGGAGTCTGTCTGCCTGCAGGCTCGGAGCTTTTTCCCGATCATCCTCTTCCAGAATACGCCTCCACCTCATACACCGGGCTAAAAAGATACCATTTCCCGGTTTTCAGTTCTTCACATTTGAACCTTTTCCGCAGTTTCTCCCCTTTGCGGAATACACGACCGTCTTTTGTTTTGAAAAGGGCTCCTTCAGGCAGGTCTTCCACCAGCGGGTGATCTGTAAGCCGGGTGTCGTATTTCCGTAAAACCCGAAGCAGGCCTTCTTCCGCGCAGCTGCTGGCTGCGGGATTTTTCAGTGAGATCAGCAGTTCATTTTCGATATCGGGGGGAAATATTTTATGGGCCAGGTATTGTTTAAGCAGCTCCCCGTAAACAGTCTTCCATTCTTTTCCGTGTGCCGCCACCCGTTGACCATGCTGCTCGAAAGTGAGTAGGTGGGCCAGCTCATGCAACAGCGTGATGAGAAAAGAATAGGGATTCAGGTTGCCGTTGACACTGATTCGGTGGTTCCGGTACCCGGTGCGGTGCCGGTAATCACCCAGAAGCGTTTTTCGTTCACGGGCCACCGTCAGGTGTACTTTATACTGGTGGAGATAGGCTGTGATGGAGGGACCGGTCCCCGGTGGAAGGAAGTGTTGCAGGTGATCAACGGGAACTTCTTTCTTAGCCATCCTTTTTCTGCTTTGCCAGCCGCATCAGGGCCCTGGTTTCAAACAAGGTATAGAGGATATACAGCGCGGCACAGACGATCAGCCCGGGTTTGTTCACCTGTTTCTTCACGATCATGATATAAATAAAAGCCGCGAGTGCGATGACAAAAAAACGGATCATAAACCCACCGTACATGGCCCGGACGGCAGATTGGGGATTGGAAGAACGTATCGAACGAAGGTTGATCAGGTAAGCGGCCAGGCTCACACCAAAAAGCAGCATGTTCCCGAAGATCACAAGGTCACGGCTGACTCCTTTCTGCATCAGCCAGTCTTTCCCGGTCAGGCAGAATGCGGTCACGAATACAAAGATGAAAAGGATGGGTCTGAAATCCCGGTAAAGGGGGTTATTCATTTCGGTTCTTTTGGCTGGTTTCCCTGTACAACCGGTAAAAAAGGAGCGACAGGATCAGCAAAGGTAATACAGAGGCAAACAACGGAGAACTGTGCAGCCATTTATCCAGTTTAAGCCCGGCGAACACACCGATGACCAGGGCCGCCATGATCTGGGTGCCAAGGGCGGCATAACGCATCATGAATTTGCGATTGCTATCGGGCGGCGGCTTGTTGTTCATTGCTGTTCATCCCTACAATATTGGCTCCCATATGGCATTGGCCGTTGAAAGTGGCCGAGGGTTCCACCTGGAGTTTACCGGCGTAGAGGTTACCGGTAACCACAGAATCTCCACGCAACTGGAGCAATTCCTTGGCCCGCACATTGCCGGTCACCTTACCGACAATATCGGCCTGGTTGCCCAGTATATCTCCTTCCACCACCCCGCTTGCACCGATGATGATTTTCGCGGTACTCTTGATATTGCCGATAATGGTGCCGTCGATCCGGAGGTCTCCGTTGCTGCTGACATCCCCTTTCAGGGTTGTGCCGCTGCTGATCAGCGTAGTGCCGTTGCCGGCTGGGGCAGGTATAGTCATGTCGGTTTTGTTTTTGGCGTTGAACATTCGTTTTTTATTTAATCATTTGATAATTCGGGTTTGGGTACTTCCAGCATTACGGTATCCAGCGGTACCGGGGTTCCCCCGCTCATCACCTGCTTTATCCCGTCAAGATACTTTACATTCTGTGAATTCTGCTTTTCCAGTTCATCCACCCGGTACTTGAGCTGCTTTAGTTCCGCGACGGATTTAAAATCGGTGCCTGTACCCGGGATATAATACTTCAGCGGGGTGAAAACGATCAGGGCAACGGTAAGTCCTACTAGGACCACAAAAATTGTGCTTAACATCACATATACGCTCAGACGGGAGAGTTTGAAAGTTACGACTTCTTCATATGTATCGTCATTCATCACCACCAGCCGGTACCTGTTTCGGAGCCGTTTGAGGGTGGCGCCCGCATCTAATTTTACCATAACCAATGTTTAACGGAATTAAAGGTAAGCAATGAGCCTTGTTTTTTCGAGCTAATTCCTGCGTAAAATCACTGGAAAAAATGACGTAGTTTTATACTAAAATATTTGAAATTCAGTTAATAAGGATTTAGATTGCGACCGGAAAATGCGACCCGTCCGAAATACCATTAACGCCTTCGTTACACTTATCCTCTGTCTCCCTTTCGTTATAGGGATCAGTCTGCCTGCAAACGGACAGCTGGGTTTTGCTTTCGATATAAAAAAACCCCAGGAATATGAAGAGCGGGTACTCCGCTCTGAAAAGTCGGACCAGGGCAAGTTTGGCCTGCCTAAACGCTTCATTCAGAACACTGCTACCCACTTCAACTACTATTTCAATGCCAATAACAAACTGAATGAAGTGCTGGAAAGGGCCAAAGAAGTTTTTAAGGACGATTATTCCAAGCTCCTCCCTTTTTACAACTTTTCGCTGGATGTGACCGCGGGGGATTCGATCCAGCTGGATTCGATTACTTATAAAGCTTCATCGGGTATCGCTTTACACGATCTGCGAGGCGACTGGGTCGACAATCTCTACCTGCTTTGGGGTGCATCCTTCTACCTGCAAAAGAAATTTGACTCAGCCTACCTGATGTTCCAGTTTATCAACTACGCTTTTGCCCCCAAGGAAAAAGACGGGTACTACCTGACCATCGGGAGCGGGCGGGACGGGAACTCCGCCCTGAGCATTGCCACCAAAGAAAAAAGAAGCCTTCCGAAAAAATTACTCTCAGAACCTCCAAGCCGCAACGATGCTTTTATCTGGCAGATCCGGAATTTCCTGGCGCAGGACCAGTTTGCCGAAGCCGCAAGCCTGATTGTAACTCTTCGCGATGATCCCGTCTTCCCAAAACGCCTGCAGAACGACCTCCACGAAGTGCAGGCATACTGGTTCTACAAACAGAATATGTGGGACAGCGCCGCCGTGCATCTCACAAAGGCCCTTAGCAATGCCACAAACCTGCAGGAGAAAGCCCGTTGGGAATACCTGGCCGCCCAGCTCTTTGAAATGAGCGGGAACCATAAAGAGGCGGAAAAATATTACGGTAAGGTTATTGGCCATACGACAGACCTTGTTCTGGAGATATATGCCCGGCTGGCTACTATCCGTGCCGACAAGGACGGAGGTGCGAAAAGCATTGAAAAAAATGCGGAAGAATTGGTGAAAATGGCCAGGCGTGACAAGTATCAAGAATACCGCGACATCATTTACTACATGGCCGCCCAAATGATGCTGGAGGCCAATAAGACGGATGAAGCCATGACGCTGCTCAGGAAAAGCACTCAGTACAGCGGCAACGACCCATCCCAAAGAAACAAGGCCTTTCTGCAACTCGCCGAACTCTCCTTTGCCCGAAAAGAATACAGGAATGCCTATAATTTCTATGATTCCGTGAATATCGCGGACCCCAGGATCCAGGATCCACAGGCCATAACTGCCCGCAAGAAATCCCTGGAACTGATCGTTGCCAATATCGAGATCATCTATCGCCAGGACAGCCTGCAGCGGATCGCGGCCATGCCCGAAGACGCCCGGCGTGAATATGTAAAGCAACTGGTAAAACAACTCAGGAAACAACAGGGGCTGAAAGATGATAATGCCACTGCTGCCCCCTCCCCTTTTGCCACCCCGAATGACAACCTCTTTCCCGTTAACCTGCCCAAGGGGGAATGGTATTTTTACAATGCTGCATCCAAAACCCGGGGACTGAGTGAATTCAAAGACCGATGGGGCACCCGTGCCAACGTGGACAATTGGCGTAGAAGCGCAGTCATCATCGGCAAAACTGCCAACCCCATAAATCAGCCGGGTGGCAATGTCCCTGCAGGCAATACCCCGGGAGCTGCCCCTACTGAGCTGACATTCGATGCTCTTTATGATAATCTCCCGCTCACTGAAACTGCATTAAAAAAATCGAACGACTCACTTCAGAACGCATTGTTTTCCCTGGGTAAAGCCTATATCCAGGAGATCGAGGAATGCAGGCTTGGAATTGAAACGCTTGAACAGCTTCGGACCCGATTCGCAGAATTCCAGCCGATGGATGAAGTGCTTTTCAACCTTTACTACTGTTACCAGAAAAACGGGGAGACTGCGAAAGCCGAAGCGATCAAAAAACTGATGAAGGAAAAACATTCCTACAGCAATCTCACCACGATCGTTTCCACGGGCAAGAACCCGGTACTCACGCAAAAGGAAGTGGCCACCCGGGAATATGAAGATATTTACGATCTCTTTATAGAAGGAAAATTTGAAGATGCACTGGCCAGGAAAAAAACAGCTGATGAAAAATTCGGCCGTCATTTCTGGACCCCGCAGCTGCTTTATATCGAAGCGGTCTATTATATCCGGCAACGCCAGGATGACAAGGCCACACGCGTACTGAATGATATTGTGACCCAGTTCCAAAACACACCGCTTGCAGAAAAGGCACAAAACCTTATCAACGTTCTGGCACGCCGGAATGAAATTGAGGAGGAACTCCGGATCATGGTTGTTACCCGTGCCACCGATTCAACGGCCGGGAAAACCGTGGTACCCGTAACCCCGCCCCCGGTGGTGACACAACCCAAAAAAGACACCACGAACGCCAGCCAACCTGCCCCGGTGGTGGTTACTCCTCCCAAACCTGTTCAGGATACCGTAGCAAAAGCACCCCCTCCCAAAGTTGCCGGTTTTTCCTACAGTCCCGGTGAACCACATTACGTGGTGCTGGTCCTGAACAAGGTAGACCCCGTATTTGTGAACGAGGCCAAGAATGCCTTTGCCCGCCATAACCGCGACCTCTACCCTGGAAAAAATTATTCAGCCGACCTGTACCAGTTGGATGACGAAAACCGCCTGCTGATGATCGCACCGTTTGCAAACGCGCAGGATGCTGTGATGTATGTGGATGCCAACAAAGCCAGGACTTCGACCCAGATCATACCCTGGCTCAAAGGCGGGAAGTACAGCTACATGATCCTGACCAACCAGAACTTCAACCTCCTGAAAGAAAGCAAGGATATCGAAGGATACCGGAACTTCCTGAACCAATACTGGCCAGGTAAATTCCAGTAACCCGGTGACACGGAATTTTACTGATCATGATCCTTAAAAATCATCCTTTTTTGGGAAAAAATTAAACACTCCGGGTAGCCTGCCGGATCGCTTTTGCTTAATTTCGGTAACCGGATTTAAATCCGGGTCTTCCCCGGAACAAAGGGCCAAAACCATAACCCGTTTATTCGTATGAAAAAAACCGTTCGCCTTTTCTGGACCCTTTTTTTCCTGGGCTTTGCCGCCTTTTTTACGCTGGTGCTGATGGCGAGTTTCGGCGTATTCGGACGTATGCCTTCCCTTGCAGAACTGGAAAACCCCTCCATTCTCCAGGCCTCTGAAGTATATGCCGAAGACGGCACCCTGATGGGCAAGTATTACACTGAACGGGGTAACCGGAGTAATGTCCGCTACCGGGATATTTCAAAGCATGTGATCGACGCATTGGTGGCGACGGAAGATGAGCGTTTTTACAACCACAGCGGGATCGACTTTAAATCCACCATGCGGGCGGTATTTTCCGCAGGCCGCCAGGGCGGTGGCAGCACGATCACCCAGCAGCTGGCCAAAGCACTGCTCGATCAGGGCAGTTCCAACAAAGCCTGGCGTGTGATTGAAAAACTGAAGGAATGGATCATCGCCATCAAACTGGAAAAGAATTTCACCAAACAGGAAATCATCACCCTCTATCTCAACGCCGTTCCGTTTGGAAATAATATCTACGGGATCAGGAATGCTGCGCGAACTTTTTTCCAGAAAGAACCCGATCGGCTGAATGTCGAGGAATCTGCCCTGCTGATAGGGATGCTTAAGGGAAACACGATCTACAACCCCATGCGCAACCCCAAGGCCGCGCTCGACCGGCGCAATGTGGTGATTGGCCAGATGGAAGTAAACGGTAAGATCAGCTCCGAAGAAGCAAAACGGCTGAAGGCCCTTCCGATCAAACTCAATTATCGGAAACTCGATGAGAATACGGGATACGCCCCCTATTTCAGGGAAGTGTTGAAATCCGAGATCAAGGAAGCCCTGAAAGACGTGAAAAAACCCAACGGGAAATCCTACAATATTTACGACGATGGTCTCAAGATCTATACTACCATCAACCCCCAGATGCAGGAATATGCCGAGGAAGGAATGGCCCTGCAGATGACCCAGCTACAGAAATGGATCAACGCCCGGGCCGACATGAAAAAAGGAACCATCTGGAAGAATCACGAAAAGCTCCTTGAAAAAGCGGCAAAGGAGTCCGATCGCTGGAAAAACCTTGAAGAAGACGGGCTGAGTGATAAGGAGATCCGCGCCAGCTTCGACATCCCCGTTTCCATGAAAGTGTTTGCCTGGAACAGCCGACGGGAAAAGGATACGATGATGACCCCGATGGATTCCATCCGCTACCACCTGCAAATGGAACAGGCGGGTTTTATGGCCATGGACCCCGTTACCGGTGAGGTAAGGGCATGGGTGGGAGGCATCAATTACAAGACATATAAGAACGATCACGTAAACCTGCGGACCAAAAGACAGGTAGGCTCCACCATCAAACCTTTTTTATATACGCAGGCAATGGAAGAACGCGGCTTTACGCCGGAAACGGATTGTGAGAACGTGGCCCAGTTCTTCCCCGGTTCGGGCTGGGTACCCGCCGGACGCAAATGCGGAGGCGGCACGATGACGATGGCGAACGCCCTTGCTTATTCCAAGAACTGCGCCACTGCCTATATCATGAAACAGGTGGGCCCCAAACAATTTTCGGATTTCCTGTACCGTATTAACATCCCTACACCGGTAAAACCATTCCCTTCCATTGCCCTGGGCACCTGCGATCTCTCCCTCTACGAGATGCTTTGGGGTTATACGATCTTTGCCGGGCGCGGGTTCTCCACCAAACCCTATTCGATCAGCCGTATCGAGGACCGGAACGGGAATATCATCAAACGATTTGATTACAGCGTCAACCGCAAGGAAGTGGTCAGCGAAGTCACCGCCTATACCATGGCCCGGATGATGCAGGGTACGGTAGATAAAGGTACGGCACGCGGTATGCGCTCCCGGGTGGGTGCTGTGGAGATGGGAGGTAAAACAGGTACCACAGACGACAATGCCGATGCCTGGTTTATCGGGTATACTCCCCAGCTGCTGGCTGGCGCCTGGGTAGGATTTGAATACAATTTCATGCGCAACACCAGCGACGGAAACACGATCGCCCGCCCCATTGCCGAATATTTCTTTAAAAAAGTGCTGGCAGACAAAAAATTGGGGATCGAAAAAGATGCCAAATTCGTACGGCCAGCGGAACTGGAAAACGAGATGAACAGCGCGGATATCATCATCAGCGATGTGGACCCCAACCCCGGCGCGGAAGGGGATGACCAGGGCGTGGGCACTTCCAGCGATTACATCGACTACGGTCCTGCCGATACAATCGGTCCCGAATCAAAACCGGTCGAAGAAGAAGAGAAGAAACCAAAGAAAGATACTTCGCGCACCCCCCAAAAATCCGCAGCGGTTAAGAAGGAAGATGATGGCGTACCCATTGGTACGGCCACCAAAGAACCGGAAAAGAAGAAAGGGCTGATCAAAAGGATTTTCGGGAAAAAAGAGAACTGAGGAGGAAGCTATGAGTTAGCAGTCAGAAGGCGGGAGTGCTTGTTTCATAATATCCAAAATAATTGCTGAATGCTATCCCGGCATTACCTGCAGCGGGTATGTTTGACTTAATGGAATATTGAACTTAGGACTAAAAATTTGCCTATGAAGTTTCGCGGGTTCTTGTATCTTGGTTCTTGAAATTTATCCCATTATCTTTCCTCATGGATTATTTAGCGCTCGCCATCGCCCCCGGCCTGGCCATCAGCCTCTTTATATTTCACCGGGATGCCTATAACCGGGAGCCCAAACTGAACCTGATCATCAGCTTCTTCCTGGGTGTGTTAAGCATTGTGCCTGCTTTTTTCATTGAGCGAGGACTGGATGGTTATTTCGACAACAGCGTTACATGCAAGGCGGCGCGGGCTTTTTTACTGGTGGCTGTTACCGAGGAGTTGTGCAAATTTGCCGCACTGCGGATCTATGCTTACCGGAAAAAAAGTTTTGATGAACCGCTCGACGGAATCGTATACGGGGTGATCGTGAGCATGGGTTTTGCCACCCTGGAGAATATCCTTTATGTGATCGGGTCTGCTGAAGCCGGGATGGGTTACCAGGTGGCTATCCTCCGCATGTTTCTTTCCGTTCCGGCACATGCCACATTTGGGGTACTTATGGGCTATTTTGTCGGGCGGGCTAAATTTGAACCCCGCAGAAAACACCTGCTTGTATTCAAAGGATTGTTCTGGGCGATATTTTTTCACGGAGCTTTTGACACATTCCTGTTCTGGCAGGACTCACCTGAGTTCAAACCCTATGTGCCCGACCTGCTTCTTTTTCTCGGTGCCGTGGCCTCTTTTATCGTGGCGTTGCGGATGAGTCTCAAACTGATCTCCAAGCACCGGGTGCTTTCCCAGCGTACCTTTATGCCGGGGGCGGCACTTACCCTGCGAAGGGCTTTTGAACGGGACATTCCCCTGATACGCGACCTGAGCCTGAAAGTCTGGCCACAGACCTACTCCACCATTCTTACAGCCGACCAGATCAGCTATATGCTGGAAATGATGTACAGCGAACAGGCGCTTACCCAACAATTTAGGGAGAAACATGATTTTATTATCGTAAGTGACGGGAACGACCCCATTGGTTTTGCCTCCTACAGCCTGGTCGGTTCAGGAGAATACAAACTTCATAAGATCTATATCCTGCCCGAAATGCAGGGCAAGGGAGCCGGGAAATTCGTGATCCGGGAACTGCTCAGGGCCATTGCCCGGCGGGGTGGGAAAAGTCTTCTGCTTAATGTAAACCGGAACAACAAGGCAAAGGATTTTTATGAAAAGATGGGATTTTCAGTTATCCGGGAGGAAGATATAGATATCGGGAACGGGTATCTTATGAATGA
>JBMSNP010000045.1:0-24125 GCA_049421765.1 Chitinophagaceae bacterium | reverse complement strand
GACCGGCGGTGGTATTGATACATATGTTACCGAAAGCTGTCAGCGGAGTAGTAGTGATTGTGGGAACTGAAGCGCTTGGTGTTACTTCAGACCATAATGTGCCTGCCAGGATAGCATCAACTTGCGGAGTTGCTGCATTCGTGGCGGATCCCTGTCGTAAGTAAACGGCTCCAATAGAAGATCCATCCGTACCTGTTCCTGTAACATTTGCAATATCCGCAGGGGTTTCCGCACCTCCTAAAGCCGGATTAACCCATAAATCAACAACATCATCTGTAGTTGTACCGGAATTAAAAGTATATTTTGCAACAATAAAATAGGTGGTGTTTAGTGATCTTGGGGTAGTTTCATAGACAACAGGCGTTGAAGCCCCCTTGGTGATTCCGAAATAAAAGCCTCCGGAACCATCCGATTTTGCATATACCCGTAACGGAAAGACCGAACTGCTTTGAAACAATCCAATGAAATAATCTCCGGCTGTTTGAACCGCACTGATATTGACCAAAAAAGACAAGTAAACGGAGCCGCTATTCGTTGAAGTAAATGCGCGGTTATCATCTTCCCCTGAGGTGGTCATCGTTACCCCATTACCAACACCAGAACCAGGGTGACCAGAATACGTCAGCCCGGGGGCAGTAACTGTAATCGCATTTGTTCCGCCCGCAGAGTGAGCTGTCCATCCATTAGCCGTAATCAGCTGTCCTGCAGGATAATCAAAGTTTTCAGTCAATAACTGGCCATACATTCTACCCGCGATCATTAGTACGACTATAGAGAAAAATATTTTTTTCATTTCAGTTTTTTTAATCGTTGGAATTACCTCCTGCTTTTTTAAAAAATCAATTCCAGCTGAATTTTACATCATCAATACCGGTAGAAGGTCGGTTCCCGCTTCCGGTGGTACTTGTTAATGTCACAATCCGGATCCAGACCGGCTGTGTAATATTATTCAGCAGGTTCCCGAAATTGAGCGTTACGGTCGTATTCGAGAAAGTGCCAAAAGCCGTTGTGAGTAGCGCCGGGCTGGTAGTAACCGTGGAAAAGAAAGCCGGGTTCAGACCGGTTCCATAATCCACTTTCCAAGTCGTTGTCCGGGCTGCAGTGGTGCCATCAAGCGATTGCAATTTGAATTCCAGTTGCAGGTTAGATTTACCTGTTGTGTTGGACAATAAAAAAGCGAATGCTGCCCCGGGATCTCCCCCGCTGCCGGAGGTACCGGTCTGGCGGAATCCCAGTGCCCGGTTCGGGGCACTGGCCTGTGCTGCCGAAGAAGTACCAGCCGATAGCCCGGTTGCCGAAGCGTAATTTTTAAAACCCAGGCTGGTCTGGTTCCAGGCGGTTCCGTTGTTGAAGTTGTTCTGGTATACGGCTCCTTCATTACCCAGGAAGGAATTTGAAGCATCCTGTTTTACATAAACGCCTGCAGGTAAACCGGCTGTACCCAGATTATCAAAGTTGATATTATAGGGTGATGTTGCGCCCAGCGTGATCTGACCGTCACCGGTGGCCGTTGGGCAGCGGGAATTGTAAAACCTCACATCCGTGGTATCCCGGATGGTCAGTTGCTTGGTGGACCCAAAGAACGAATATACCGCGATGATCTCTCCGTTCCCCTGTGCTACCGGGAGGGTTGCGAAGTTGCAGTAGTTACTGGTACGTAACGTGATCCGGTTCGAGGAAAGGTTGGAACAATCCTGCAGGATGCGGTTACCTGATGCGGCATCATCCGCGTAATTTTTAGCGCGCTCCCCGGAGTTGAATTCATACCCGACCAGTTTGATCAGGGTACTTACATAGGGATCCTGGAGATTGGTGGTCAATTGGGATACCGTGACCAGTTTGGGTTCCAGGGGCTGGTTCAGGGGGCCTTTCACGATATGCTGATCCTGGAGGTTTACCGCCAGCAGGGTCACCCCACCCTGGTTGATATACGGTGTATCCACACCACCGCCGAACTGCAATGTACCGTTATACTGTCCGAGGTAGAGCCCTTTCAGCTTTACAAAAATCTTGCGGCCTACCGGGTAATTATTATAATGGTTGCTTCCCGCCAGGCGGAGAAGTACGCCCCCGGTAGAATCCTGGAGTGCGATCTGCTGGTAGTAATTCCCGCTCTTGTCATCGCAGGACACCACCCCTTCAATGATCACATCATCCGTAATCTCCACCGGTGCGCCAAAGCTATATCGCGTCTTAACATCTCTGATCGTGGAATTCGCCACAATGTCCGGGGCGCCGAGAATCGGGGGATCCGTGTATTTTTTCTGGCAACCGGCAATCGCCAGCGTCAGCAGCAAAGCGCCGATCCCGAATTTCCTGTTGAACCTGTATTTCATAATGCTTTTTTTCAGTTTGATAATGGGCAATGGATTTACTGGATATCCGCGGCTGTACGGATCCCCACCTGGGTGGTTGTGTTGTAAATGGAAACATAGCCGGTTACCGATGTACCCCCGGTGTTAACCGTGATGCCGGATGTGTTCCGCACAAACATTGACAGGGTTCCCGTTGCGTCGGTGACATTGTAGGTCACTCCCGTGGAGTTGGAGGAAGCCTGTGAAATGGAAGTCACGCTATTTATTTTGACCAGTGTGGAGGCCCAAGTGTTTTTATTGGTCACGATCTCCGCCACAGTGGCAACCCGGGGAGTGATGTTGATGGAACCGCTGGTTAAAACGATATTGGCCTGCGGCACGCTCATGAGTTCAAGATCACCATTGTAAAGTGTAAGCTTTCCTCCGCCGGAGGCATCGATCTCCAGCACTGAACCCATGGGATAGATGGGAGAGCCAATCACCGTGTAGAGATAAATTCCCGAACCGCTCTCGTCCTGCAACCTGTACACGCCGCTTGCTTCGTTGGTATTATTGGAAATCACGATCCCCCGGATCCGTTTGGTTCCGTTCGGGATCAGGAAATCCCCGCTGCCCGGATACAGGGCCCGGAATGCCTGAAAAGTCATGTAATCACCCGGTCCCAGCGGATCCGGACCGGTTGGTCCGACCGGCTGTTTATTGCAGGATGCCCCCGCCAATCCCGTCAGCAGGAATAAAGTGACAAGGGGTTTGATCAGAAAATGTTTTGGTAGCATACGATATTTTTTAATTCGTTCTTGTTTTAGAATCTCAGGGTCATGCTGGCAAAGAAATTCAACCCGTAGGCGTAATAGAATCTGGGAGGGAACTTACCCACCTGCACCGGGTCGGAAGTGGATTGCTGCGCGTCATAACGCAGCTGCTCAAATCCGCCGGTAACAATATCCTTGTTATTTAAAAGGTTGTTGACACCCACGTTAAAAACCAGGAAGGTCGGCCGCTTATTGATCTCGAAATCCTTTGGCATTTTCCAGGAATACCCGCCAAAGAAATCCACGGTGTACTGTCTGTCAAACTTCGTCTGGTTAAAGATCTCGTCATAAGCAGCTGTCCCCGGGAGGGAAAACTTGAGGGCGTCCCAGGTACGCCGAAGCGGGTTCATGCTCAGGTAAGACTGGTCAAAATAGTTTCCGGTGAGGCTCAGGAACCAAAACTTGGGAGACCGGTAGGAAACCCCCAGGCTGTATGCCTCCATCGGGGTGGAATGGACCCGGAAATTCTCTGCATAAATGATCTGCTGTCCGAGCACGGAGGCGCTGTTGTCGACGGTGATGACCGCATTCTGCTTGCTGTCGTAATAATAACGGCCCAGAGCGGCTGCGGCATTGACTGTAATTGTGGGCGACAGTTTGGCTTCGATGCCAAATTCGCCGCCGAAATGAAGCTTATCGATCCCGTTAATGGCGTAATTCACGAAATTCTGGTATGTATCATGATAGAACGACATCACATCCATCCCGTCCTTGAACCTGGTATAGTAGCCGCTAAGGCGGATCTTGAATTTCGGCGCGTTCATCACATAACCGGCTTCCGCGGTTTCAATCGTTTCGCTGGTTACGTTGGCCTGCTGGGCATTTCGGGTACGGGGTGACACGTATACATTCTCGAAATAAGGAGCGCGGGTCTGGTAAGATGCGCGGGCAAACACATAATTCCGCCCGTCGATCTTGTAGGTGATCCCTCCTTTTGCCGCGTAATTGGTAAACTCGTTCCGAACACCTTCTCCCTTCGAATCATCGGGGAACAAACCATTGCGGACCCTGCCGTCGCGGTGAAATTCCGTACGGGAAATGGTTCCGGCCAGGAAGAAATCGACTTTATTGAATTTGAATGAACCCTGTGCCCAGGCGGCCGCGCGGCTGATGTTCAGATCATAGTCGTACCCGAATTTGTCGCCCTTGTAAAGAATTCTGTTTGGATGATCTACATCGAACTGGTTCACGGTGTTGTTGGCGGGAAAATCCCTTTCGGCGAACTGGTTGACATTTACATAGAATTCGCCACCGAGCAGGTCATCGACTTTTTTGTAATAATGATTTTTTTGCGTCTGGTAGGAGGCCCCGGCGGTAAAATCAACATGCTCGCCAAATTGGGTATTGAGTACCGAATTGGCATTGAAACGCTGGGTGTTGATTATCCGTTCTTCGATGATATAGCGTGAGCGGTGGCCGCTGACCGTGTTTCCGGTGATCCCGTTGGCGTCGTTTATCGTGGCGTAGCTGTCGCGGTTGATATCATATAAACGCTGCCAGTTGATCTGGCGGTAACTGATATCGCTTTTCATGAGATCATAGAGCATTTGCCCCTGTACAGGATCCGTGCTGCTGGCCCAGGTGGAAGTATAACTGGGCAGGTACCGGTAGTAATCAGGACGCGGATCCGCGGCATTGTACCAGTCGAGCGCAGTGACGCTCCGGTTTCCGAACGAGTAACCAACCGCAGTGATCAGGGTGGTGGTGCTGTTCAGGCGATAATCGTGTGTAAGGATAAAAACTGGCTGGTGGGTCCGGCCTACGCTGGCATTCCGTTTCTCTCCGTTCTGGTAACCCCAGTTGGGATTGTAATAATTAGTGCCTGCCAGTTCCAGCATTTCGGAAACTGCCGCACCCTGGCGACCGTTTTCCGTTGGCGCTCCGAAAGCGGCCAGGGAAAGCAGGTGTTTCTGACCGATCCGTTTGTCGATACCCAGGAAATATGCATACCCGTTATAAAAAGTACCGGGAACATAGCCCTCTGCGGCCCAGCGACGGCTTCCGCTGAAAGTAAAAGCCCACCCCTTTTTACCCAGCCCGGTGGAATGGGTAATCATCAGCCGGTTGTTGTAGTTCCGGTTAGAGGCGGCATACCCGATACTGGTTTGCACCCGTTGCCGGCTTGCCCGGGCATCGATATGGGTATTGCTCCCGATATCCCCGTAGGCGAATGTATTGTTGCGAAGGCCCCAGGAAATATCCCTGTTTCGCATCACATCGTTAAGCCCGCCCCAGAGTCCGAAAGGGGTGAACCCGTTATCCAGGTTGTCCATCGGGATCCCGTTCATGTAGGTACTGAAAAGATCGTTATCGTATCCCCGGATCCGGAACCGGACCGCGCTGAAATTAAATTGCGCAGCGGAGTAGAAAGGATCACGGCCTGCTGTCAACAGGGAAGAAATGCCCTGCATGGACCCGTCTCCCATATCATTTTCATCAAGTGAAATCACCGGGATATTGTCGAGTACCGCCTCCTTTAATTCTTCCAGGATCGTGGTGTCTCTTTTTACAACAGGGTCGTTCTGTGCCAGTGCGGTTGTGCCCAAAAGCACGCACAGCACAAGTAGCCATCTCATTTTAAGCATGTTAGTTTGTTTTCGAGGGGCCAAAATTACAATTGTTACATGTACCTAATTAAAAAAGATAAACACATGTATTTATTTAATATTATTCGCTACATCCTTGCGGTTCTTGGTCTCGTCTGTCCTTTCACTATTTTGCAGCTTTATTTCTCAAACCCTTTTATGAGACAAACCCTGGTTACTATTCTGCTGTCTGTCATTATTTTCTCAGCATCAGCTCAAAAGTCTGATTACAAGCCGGTTATTATTGGCTTTTACAACCTGGAAAATCTGTTTGATACGCTCGACAATCCAATTGTGAATGATGAGGAATTCACTCCGAACGGACCAAGGAGTTACAACGGCGATATCTATTTTGATAAATTGAAACAGTTATCAACAGTTATCTCCCAAATGGGTACTGAGATCAACCCTGATGGTCCGGCCATCCTGGGTGTCGCGGAAGTTGAGAATGACACGGTCCTGCACGACCTGGTAAACCAGAAAGCCATTGAAAATCGCCATTACAAGATCGTGCATTATGATTCCCGAGATGCCCGGGGAATCGATGTGGGACTACTTTACAATCCGAAATACTTCTCGGTTGTTTCGAGTGATAAACTTTTTGTGCCCCTGCCAAGCGGATCAAAAGATGCGTATTATACCAGGGACATCCTGTGGGTGAAGGGCAAACTGGATGGAGAGACGATCCATGTGTATGTAAACCACTGGCCCAGCCGGAGCGGGGGTGAGAAACGCAGCGAACCCGGCCGGATTGCGGCTGCCCGGGTATGTAAAAATCATATTGACTCCATCGCCCGGATCGAACCAAATGCAAAAATTGTGATCATGGGCGACCTGAACGACGACCCGGTCAATGAAAGTGTGGCCAAAGTGATCAATGCAAAAGCCTTTGTTGAGGAAGTACAGAAGGGTGGATTTTTCAATCCCTGGACCGAATTATATAAAAAAGGGACCGGGACCCTTGCTTACCAGGATGCCTGGGGATTATTTGATCAGATCATCATCTCCCAACCCTGGCTAAAAAAGGACCAGGAAGGGTATTTTTTTTACCAGCGGCATATTTTCAAAAAAGAATACATGGTAGAGAACCTCGGCAGGTATAAAGGTTATCCCATGCGTACCTGGGACGGAAACCGGTACCGGGGAGGGTATAGCGATCACTTCCCCACCTACCTGGTGATGCTGAAGAAAATAAACCCGGCAAAAAAAGGTTTTTAATTAAAATATTGTTTATCAATACATAACAATACATACCGGCTCCCATTCTTGGTAAAAAAATGTATTCCCGATAACCCTGATTTCTGACCCGATCACCCTATCTTTGCAGCCCCAAATCTGAATTCGCAGATTCTTCATCCTCCACGGGGATGATGTCCAGTGGGATAAACCGAATTTTTAAATTTAAAATGGTAAAATGAACAATTACGAACTGATGGTGATTTTCACCCCGGTTTTAAGTGACGACGAGTTCAAAGCCGAGCTTAAGAAGTATGCCAAGATGGTTACTGATGCCGGCGGAACCGTGGTTGCCGAGAACCCCTGGGGTCTGAAATCACTGGCCTACCCGATCCAGAAAAAAACGACCGGGTTGTACTGGATCATGGAGTACACAGCCGCTCCCGATTTCAATGAAAAAATGAAGATCCAGATGCTTCGTGACGAGAACGTTCTTCGTCACCTCTGCACAAAACTCGATAAATACGCCGTCGGGTACAATGCAAAAAAGAGAAGTGGTGTAGCTACCGAAACTGAAAAAGAAGTGGAGGCTTAATACCATGGCAAAGAACGAAATCAAATACCTCACCGCGATAAAAAGCGACAAACGGGTCAAGAAATTCTGCCGTTTCAAGAAGTATGGTATCCGCTACATCGATTACAAGGATGTGGAGTTCCTGAAAAAATTCCTGAACGAGCAGGGCAAATTGCTGCCCCGCCGTCTTACCGGAAACAGCCTGAAATACCAGCGCAAGGTTTCTGATGCGGTGAAAAAAGCCCGCCAGATGGCCTTGTTGCCTTACGTAACAGATTTATTGAAATAGGCCCTCCCTAACCCCTGCCGAGATGCCGGGGGACCGTGAAGCCTGTAATTCACTGGGAAAAAATTGAAGCATAATGGAAATTATTTTAATTCAGGATGTAGATAACCTGGGCGCCAAGAATGAAGTGGTGAAAGTCCGCAATGGTTATGCCCGTAACTACTTATTGCCGCGTCAGCTTGCGGTAGAAAACAGCCCCAGCAACCGGAAACAACTGGAAGAAAGGCTGAAACAGGTTCGGAAGAAAGAAGAGAAGATGCTTGCCGAGATCAACAGCGTGATCGAAAAACTGAAAGAAGGCCCGGTAAAAATCGGTGCCAAAACCGGTACCAGCGGAAAAATCTTCGGAACTGTCACTTCCCTTCAGATCAGCCGGGCCATCCGCGAACAGCGGGGTTACGAGATCGATCGCAAAAAAATCCAGATCGCAGACGAGGTGAAAGAACTTGGAAGCTACAAAGCCAGTATTGATTTCGGCGGCGGACACAGCACCGAGATCGAATTTGAAGTGGTGGCCGACTAAGCACCCGTTTTTAAATACTTCATTCAAAGCTCCTGTAAACAGGAGCTTTTTTTGTAAAGAGCAAGGTATTAACAGCTAAATATCAGCAGGTTAGGTATAACCAAACCTGGCCCCGGAATAATTTGATGGAACTACCAAAAAAATGCTTTATTTTGTTACGTTATTGGTGTTCTTTACAGTTTTTCCAGTCCTGAACGTTTCTCAAATAATCCTGTGAATGTTCAATGGTTACTGTTTACTGTTAGCACTTTTATTTTTTCAAAATTTCACAACATGAACATTTACGTAGGAAACATCAGTTGGAACCTGAAAGACCAGGACCTCGCAAACCTTTTCGCCTCTTACGGCGAAGTTACTTCTGCCAAAATCGTAACCGACAAATTCACCAACCGCAGCAAAGGCTTCGGTTTTGTGGAAATGGCCAACGATGATCAGGCCCAGGCTGCAATCGCAGCACTGAACGGCTCTGAGGTAGACGGTCGTAACATTGTCGTTAATGAAAGTCGGCCCAAACCGGAAGGTGGCGGCGGCGGCGGCTTCAAGAAAAGAAGCTTTGGCGGCGGCGGCGGCGGCTTTAAAAAAGGCGGCGGCGGCGGCTTCAACCGTGACCGCGGTGGTTATAACAACGACTATTAATCATCTGTTATAAAAGACGCTTTAAAAACCTGGTTCGCAAGAGCCGGGTTTTTTTTATGCCTTTACCGGGATTACCTGCGGTGATCCCGGTTGAAGGAGGATCAAAACCAGCTAACCTTGAATTAAAAATCAAAGAAATCTTTTATTCATGAATGCTCTTCCCGAACCAGATTTTAAATACTTCTCAAATGCAAAGGCTTTGTATTTGTCTTTAAAAGCACAATAGAAGATCAGTTCTACCGGTAGCAATGACATGGTTGCAGGTACATGGCCATTTACATGTCTCTGAAATCGTTCCTTTAGATCACGCGTGCATCCGGTATAAGTAGAACCATCATTACATCTCAAAATATACACGTAATACAAGAATAACTTTTATAAGCAATGGTATTCATGTCACATAAACTAACAATGTGAAAAACACAGGTTTTCAAAGGCTTTTTCACAACTAAGCTCCGCATCAAATTGTATAAAAGGGCTAACAATGTTATTAACAGAAATCACTCTGATTGGCGGACAGCGTCCGCCGTAGCCCGCCGGAGTGGATGTTCTTGGGCGAAGCCCGCCTGCGCCAAGGCTTCGGCGTATAAACCCGCCTGCGCCAAGGCTTCGGTGGTTAAACCCGCCTGGGACAAGGCTTCGGCGTATAAACCCGCCTGGGACAAGGCTTCGGTGGTTAAACCCGCCTGCGCCAAGGCTTCGGCGGTTAAACCCGCCTGGGACAAGGCTTCGCCAAAAAGCCCTATTCAAGCGCATTTCAGAAATAATGATTCAAGATTAGCGGACCTGTCCGCCGTAGCCCGCCGGAGTAAATGTTCTTGGGCGAAGCCCGCCTGGGACAAGGCTTCGGCGGGCGAAGGCGGAGAGTCAGGGATTCGAACCCTGGATACCATTGCTGGTATAACGGTTTTCGAGACCGCCCCATTCGGCCACTCTGGCAACTCTCCGGGAAATGATCCGGCCGGCAAAGTAAAATAAAAGCCGGAATGCACCCGCATCCCGGCTTGAAATAATAATCTCATCCTTACCGGCTGATATGAACCATGCCGGCTCCGTGATAGGAATGGTATTCCCCATTATACATGGCATCCGCACTCACGGGTCCCTGGCGGTAATCTCCCGGTGAAACGGCCCGGACTGCGTAATAATAGGTTTGCCGGTTGTTCTGCGCATCCACAAAGAAATGGATCCGGTCGTCCCGGACATCCAGGGCAGTTGGAGTTGCAGCATCCTTGATCCAGTCCATTCCCGGGATCTCCTTTGTACGGGGATTCTCAATTTCAAACCCTGCCGGCAACAGATCCGTGATCACCACATTTTCGATCGGTGTATTGAACGAGCGCTCCAGGGTAATGCCTACGATCAGGAGTTCATTTTGCCTGAACTGGTTCCCGTTGATCGCCTTTCCGTACCGGTCGTAGAACTGGCGGCGTACTTTCAAATAACTGTCTTCTTCCGTATAGGCCCCGCTGGCGCTGATCCCTTCGGCCTGCCAGAAATAATAGAGACGCCCGTTGCCCTTCGTTACCAATTCGATTGTATTCCCGCCAAGGGTCTTCATATCGCCAGACCATCCGGCTTCACCCACCTTAGCAACGGATTTACCATTCACCCGGATCTCGCCGGTGGCATCAGAACGATTTGCCGACCGGGCATGCTTACCCAGGGCCAGGAAAGAGAAAGCTCTCTCCTGCGTACTCAACCAGCGGCGGGTTTTTAATTTATCGGCCACATGCTTCACCATGGTTCCTACCTGTGTGTTGCCCGGATCCACTTCCAGCAGTGCATTCAGCGCGATGGCTTCATCCCGCACATCCGAATAATAACTCCCCCCTGATTGTGCCACCGATTCCTCCCCGCTGAAAGAAGCCGGTAACATGCTGCTGAATGATTTCCGGTCCCCTGCCGTTGCATAGGCCGCGGCAAGCAAGTAGCGGCTGTCTAACGCAAGCAAGGAAGGATTCGCCTTGTAATAATTCATAGCCGGCACATTGGTCCGGCCTGCCAACGCAAGCACATAAAGTCCGTATGCCACTTCCTTCGGCGCGATCTTTTTGTTCTGATCCCGGTTGTAGTAATAAGTGATCGTCTCCCTGCTTTTAAGCTTGTTGCTGATATAATTCAGCATGGTGCCTAGCAGGCTGTTGTCTACTTCAAATCCTGCCTTACGGGCTTCGAGCAGGAAATGCGCCGCATAGATCGTGGCCCACCAGTCCTCCTTCCCTTCACCATCCCAAAGGGTAACTGCGCCGCTGTACAATTGCCTCATCTTGATCTTGCGGATCGCTTCCATGATATTGGTGTTCGCATTCTGTTTGTTCTGTTGTTTATTCAGCTGCATCAGGTCGGACAGATCCCCGTAATAAAGCTGGGGGAATGCCGCCGATACCGTTTGCTCGGTACATCCATATGGATACTGCACCAGGAATTTAAGCTGGTCGCCCAATTCAATCACGGGGGATCGGCTTACCGACAGGCTGTAGTTCACACTACCGGGCAGGTAATCGCTGAGTCCGATGCTGATCTTTTGGGTATTGCCGCCAGTTACCGAACCGCTCCCGGTCGCTTTCTGGAGGGTAGAAGGAGGTCGCACCGATATTTCGGTCATGTCGGTGAACTTCTCACCCATGGCGTTGACGGTAATGGTAACTTTTCCGACCCCGATCGTGGGGTCGCTGACCAGCCTGAAATTCGCCTGTCCTTCCGCCTTGCCGCTTAGACTGATACTGATATTCTTATTTCCCACGACTTTTACGGGTCCGTCCGACACAATCGCCGCTGAAACATTCGCCGATTTATCCGTGGTGTTAGTCAGGGTCACGGGAACACTTACCGTATCACCCGGGCTCAGGAACCGGGGCAAAGCGGTGCTGATGACAATCGGATCTGCCACCGTCATGGTGTTGTCCACCGATCCAAAGCTGTTGCCTTTGTAGGAAACCGCCA
Source organism: Chitinophagaceae bacterium (assembly GCA_049421765.1). Lineage (GTDB taxonomy): Bacteria > Bacteroidota > Bacteroidia > Chitinophagales > Chitinophagaceae > JJ008. The sequence goes on along the minus strand of JBMSNP010000045.1, from coordinate 12,272 downwards.
TCAGCCTCAACTCCCCGCTGAACTGTGGTACATCAAATTCAAATTCTGCAAGCCCGTTGCTGCCGGCTTTTTTGATCCCGCTCCAGTAGCTTACCACCCGCACTCTTTTGGCGGGCATGGGATTGAGTCTTTTTGTCATATCCATCTCCCCGTCTCCTCCCGTACTGCTGAGCCTGGCCCGTACTTCTTCGAACAGCAGCGGGTAAAGATCATAGGCAGAAACCTGAAGGGCTTTTTTCTGGTAAAAATGGTCATACGGGTCCGGTGTTTTGAAATCACTGATCTGCAATACCCCGTTGTCCACGGCCGAAAGAGTGACCATGCTCCCGGGCGCCGCTTTTACGGAAACCTTCTGGTGTGTTTTGGACCGTACCGTCTTCGCCGCTTTCAGTTCCATGTTGATCCTCCGGTTTTTCTCCTCCACCGTCACGTTGGCAAACCCATGCGCTACAGTGAGCGGGATCGAGGATATCTCATGGGGCTTGATCAGTGTGGCCGTAATATAGAAATTCGGTACATGCTCCCCGCTGAGTTTAAGATCCAGGCTGGCGGTCCGGTTGCTTACTTCAATGGTCTGGTGGGTAATGATATGATCGGTTTCTGTCGTAACCAGCATTTTTCCGCTGAAGGGTGTTTTGAAAAGCGCCTTCACGGTCTCACCGGTATAGTAGGATTTCTTATCAATCGAGATATCTATATTTCCTTCCCGGCTGACTTCGAAAGAACTTTGGCCGCCACCCCAACTGCCATAAGAATAAAAACCGCGCTTGACATACGTCGCGGCACCGGGTACATATACCTTCAATTCATAATCCCCTGGTGTGCGGGGCACATAGCTGAATACCGTGTTGGAACCGACGCTCACCTGCTGTTCGGTCATCAGTTTATCCTCTTTCTGCGATTCGTACCTGAAATAAGTACCGCTCTTGGTGAGTACGGTGCGGTATTCGTGTTTGATCACTTCCACGCGGGCCGTCGCGTTCACGGCGTTTCCGTCCCTGTTGACTGCTGCCAGCTGAAATTTTACTGCCTGGTTCAGGGGATAATAATAATACCCGTCCAGTTTAACCCCGAGAAAAACATCCTGAGTAAAAATGTCGATGTTCGCGCCGCGGCTGACGGGTCGTCCTGTTTCATCAAACACGGTTGTATAAAAATTTGTCTGCAACACACCCATATTGGCATAGTTGGCAGGCACTTCGTATAAGAAGGAAGCATTCCCTTCCCCGTCCGTCTTTCCCTCCATGACCTGCTTGTCGAAAAATGTCTTCTGGTTTGACAGGCTGAAATCATACCCGTCGAATTTATCAGGAGAAAAAGCCTTTTGACGGACCTGTATTTCGGATTCAAAACTCCGGTTGGCTGCCGGGGGCCCGAAAAAATTCATCGCGTTGATCAGCAGGTTCGAAGATTCACCGGGTTTCAGGAATGGTTTCTCCAGCCTGGTGCTTACCCGAATCCGGTCCGGAACGAATTCCTCCACATTGAAATCACGGGAAGCCAGCAGGATGTCATTCGATGTATATACTTCCATCGTATAGCTGCCTGTGATCGCCGAACCGGCAATCTCGATATTCCCTTCCATCGAACCCTCTTCGTTGAGGTTTTTTCGGAACGAACGGAGCTCCTTGCCATTGGGCATCAGGAACCTGATCTTGACAGGAATATCCCCCGGTGCATTCCATTTCCCATCCCGGAGGATCACAGAGTAATTGATCTTTTCCCCCGGGCGGTAGACATCCCGTTCGGCATACACATACGCATCAAACCCGGATGCATTGCTCCGTTTCCCGCCGACATTGAACCTCGACATGTTCACTTTTGTATTGTGAAACGGCAGGTAGTTGAAATCGCCGTCGGATTTAGCGATGATCATGGCAGGTTTGAACCCGCCGAATTCCCGGCCGGTATAAGAGACCGAGGCCATCCCGTCCTTATCTGTGGCGGCGGTTCCCAGCAGCTGGTTGTTGACCGAATAAACAGACACATTCACCCCGCTGAGCGGATCTGCTGTTTTAATTGAACGGGCGAATACATATACCTTATCATGACCCTCCTTGGCAATCAGCCCCAGATCCGAGAGGGAAATAAAGCGGCTGTCCTTTACCCAGAAATCTTCGGTGGATCGGATCATCACATGATATACCCCATTGAAGTCAGGGAGCCGGTCCTCAAACTGGGAGAAATTAAGAATACGGCCTGCCCCGCTTTTGGGCAGGGAACGTGAATCGATCTCTTTTTCGTAGATCACATCTCCCATCATGGCCTTTCCGCCGCCGTAATCGTCATAGTAATAATCATACTCTTCCTCTTCCCCGTCTGCATCCGGACCCGAAGCGCTTTCTTTTGGCGTGTACCCATAGCGCTGGGCCATCAGGAGATTGTTCTCGTAAATTTTGGATATAACGATCTTGACTTTGGGAACCCCGGTGATCTGTACTTCGATGTTCCGGCCACCCCGCTTGGAAAGATACACGGCCTTGTTGTTGGTGAACTTGATTTCTGATTCCAATTCCCCAAAGCCCACACTCCCGTTATAATCTTCTTTCATCACGCCACCGATCCGGCCGCGCAATCCTTTTCTGATGGTCAGGGTATATCCTTTTTCGGTATCGAACTTAGCGCTCCGGATCGTGAACCCGTAATCATTGGGCTCCACGGTAAAGTCCACCTCCGGTTCAATTTTGAGAAGCGGGCGGATGCTTTCCCCGGTAAGTTGCTGGCTGGTAACCACCCGTACAACACCATCCATCCCGTCGTGCTCAGCTTCCATGTTTTGTACAGTCAGTGCAAAAGGAGAAGGAATGTTGGCCGAATAAAGGATCGGATCGGTTGTGCTTGTATTCCCGTTTTCGGGCCGCAGCCCCTTCCCTATCGTGATCCGGGTATCCAGGTCCCGGTCTTCCGTCCTGATTCCGTTGATCCGGGCGGAGATCTTGTTATCCGGGGAGATAGTGATGATACTGAAATCCGCTTTTTTGCCTTCTACTTCGATCTCCAGTTTATCCTTTAGATCGGCCGGATTCACGCGATAGTTGAATACCAGGTCTACCTGGGGAATGGCATTTGTGCTGCTTTCCCCGACCCAGACAATCTGCGAGTTATCAAGTGCCAGCAGCGGGGTATGAAATTCAACCTTATCGCCTCCTCTTACAGAATTATACTTGCTGAACTTCAGGACCGAGCTCCTTATTTTGGCTTTGTAGGTCGTGGCCGGACTGAGCGGTTCCGCAGGGGAGAATACAAGTTCGTCCGGACTTTGCCAGCGGAAGCGACCCTTGATCCTGGGTTCAAATGAAATATAATCCGTCGAGTCCCAGGCATTGAGCATGGAATCCGTAGCCAGCGAATGGCTGAACCGGAATACCAGGTTTCCCAGGACCGGAACTTCCCCTTTGGCATTTGTATATGAAAGAGAGATTGCATTTTTGCCACAGGATGGCAGAATCAGAATACCGGCCGCCAGCATCGCAACCAGGTAGAATTTAATACGCATAGGTGTGAGGTTAAGAGTGGTTATGATGGAGAAGTTAAAGAACTTTTTTTTGCGAAAAAAATCCCGCGCTGCACCTGTACCCCGGTCAATTTGCATTTCCGTTAAAACATGTTATCCGCTCGCATAAAACACAGAAATTTGACCACTGGTAATCGGGAGAAGCTTTGTCGGGCGGATGAAGGGGGCTCCATGATTGAAGAACCGGATTTGCAACGAAAGATACAACCCCCGGGACGGGCGTTGCATGACCTGCAGCATAAAAATTTGTTAAGTGGCCCTTAGGTTTGAATCCCTCCCTGATAAATCGCATCTTCCGGATGAACGGAAGACAGAATGGCATACATGAAAAAACTAAAGCAGTGGTTTTCGGTGAAAAATCTTTTCCGGTTTTTAAAAAAACTGGGGGTCGGACTGGTGGCCCTGCTCCTGCTTTTCTTTATTCTAAACTGGATCTTCCCGCCACCTGTAAACGTGGAGTATTCTACAATTATCACAGATGACCGGGGGGAAGTTGTAAACGCGTACCTGACACGGGACCAGAAATGGCGGATGAAAACCGAGCTGGATGAAATTTCGCCCCTGTTGCAAAAAACCATTGTAGCCAAAGAAGACCGGCATTTTTACCAACATCCCGGGGTGAATCCCTTTGCCGTGGTACGGGCTCTTTTTGCGAATCTCTTTCACATGCGACGTATGTCCGGCGCAAGTACCATCACCATGCAGGTGGCAAAAATGCTGGAACCCGGAAAAAGGAATATATGGAGCAAGACAAGGGAAATGTTCCGGGCCCTGCAGCTTGAATGGCGCTACAGCAAAAAAGAGATCCTCCAGTTATACCTGAACCTTGTTCCTTACGGGGGGAATATCGAGGGGGTTAAAGCCGCTTCCCTGCTTTATTTCCGCAAGAATCCGGACCATCTTTCCCTCGCGGAGATAACGGCCCTCAGCATTATCCCCAACAAACCGGGTGTGATGGTGCCGGGACGAAACAATGATTTTATTGTAAAGGAACGCAACAGATGGCTACAACGATTTGCGGACAGGAACGTATTTACACCCAAAGAAATCGAAGACGCCCTGGCCGAACCCCTGGAAGCGCACCGGGGGGCCGTGCCCCATTATATCCCGCACCTGGCCTACCGGCTGAAAAAACAGGGCGGGGAAATCATCAAAACACATATCAATCTCAATACCCAGCTCAAAACGGAAAAACTGGTGGAAGACTATGTTCGCAGCCAGCGTTTGAAAAATATCCGGAACGCCGCCGTGGTAGTTCTCGATAATAAAACACACCGGGTGATCACCTATGTGGGATCCTCCGGGTTTTCAGATACCATGGACGGGGGGCAGGTAAACGGGGCCCGGGCTGTTCGGCAACCAGGCAGCACGCTCAAGCCCCTGCTATACGGACTTTGCTTTGATGAAGGACTGCTGACCCCAAAAACGGTCATGACCGATGTGGCGGTCAACTATGACGGATACGCCCCGGAAAACTATGATGACAAATTCAACGGCTATGTGACGGTCGAATACGCACTGGAACATTCCCTGAATATCCCGGCAGTGAAAGGGCTGCGAATGCTTGGAATCGAGAAAATGATCAGTAAACTGTCGGATTGCAATTTCAGCCAGATCCAGAAGGATCGCAGAAAACTGGGACTTTCATTAATCCTGGGTGGTTGCGGAACCACCCTGGAAGAAATGACTGGATTATTTTCTGCTTTCGCGAATGAAGGTAAATTCATTTCCCCTTCCTATACCGACCAGGACAGTGCCGGATTGCAAAGGACGCTTCTCAGTCCTGCAGCCACGTACATGATCAACGAGATCATGTCGAAAGTGAACCGGCCGGATTTTCCATTGAACTGGACCGCCACGGAGCGGATGCCCAAGATCGCCTGGAAAACCGGTACCAGCTATGGACGCCGGGACGCCTGGAGTATCGGTTATAACCGGAATTTTACCGTGGGGGTATGGGTGGGGAATTTTTCAGGTGCCGGCGCAGCGGATCTCAGCGGAGCCAACACGGCCACCCCCCTTCTTTTCAAGATATTCAATACGATCGATTACGACAGTGATGAATTCTGGTTCCGCCAGCCGGAAGATTGTGAAATCCGGCAGGTATGCAGTGAGACGGGGCTTGTGCCCGCAGATAACTGTGAAAGCCGGGTGACCGATTATTTTATCCCCCTGATCTCTTCCACCCGGGTTTGCAATAACCGGCAGGAATTCATGATCAGTGCGAATGAAAATATTTCTTATTGCCGGAGTTGTGTACCGGAAAACGGGTATAAAAAGAAATGGTACCGCGTGGTGGAACCGGAGATGCAGGCCTGGTATGAAGACAACCGGATAAGCTATGTACGAATTCCTCCCCATAACCCCGATTGCGAAGTCATATTTAAAGGAGCAGCACCTGTGATCCAGTCGCCGGTAAATGGAACGGAATACCTGATCAGCAAAACAAACCCCGAACCCCTGCAACTGCTTTGCAAAACCGCCAATGATGTGGACCGGGTGTACTGGTATATCAACAATAAATTTTACAAGAGCAGCAGCCCCGGGGAAAAACAATTCTTCATGCCGCCCGAAGGAACCGTCAAGATTTCCTGCACAGACGACAAGGGGCGAAACCGGGATATCCGAATCACCGTAAAATTCGTAAAGCTTTAAAACCGGGCCGCGGCTTCCTCGCCTGTATTGATCGCTCCTTCCATGAAACCCTGCCATTCGGCCAGGTGCTCACCGGCAAAATGGGTATGGATATGCGGTCTTTTGAGAATAGGCATGACGCGGAACCACTGCCCCTTACCATACAGCGCATAGGCCCCGAGTGAATACTTATCGTTTCCCCAGTAATAATTGGTCATGCGCTCAAACTCTTCCCTCGCATCATGGAAATGCGGCTTGAGGGTTTGCATCACCATTTGCTCACGCCACTCGTCGGACTGGTTGGCCACTACCGCGGCTTTTTCCCCGATGGTGTACGAAATCAATACCCCTTTTTTGGAAGGCTGATTCTTGGTAGCGTGGTAAAAGTAGTGTGGTGACTGGTCCGTTACCATATCAAAGCTTTCATCTTTCCAGAATCGCTTTTTGAATAGCAGCGGGTTTTTATTGATCCGGGCATATTGCAGCTCGTTCATTGCATTCACCTGGTCGGGAGGGAGACCGGGTTCCCATCTGATCTTTTTTACCGCGAAAGTGGGTGCCGTACAGATGATCTTGTCGCCGGTGAACTGTTTCCCGTTATCGCAGTATACTTTTACACCACCTTTTGAATTTTGAACGACGCGGCTTACGGAATGTCCGAGCAGGACTTGCTCCTTCCCGATCCGGTCGGCGATGGCCGCAGCAAAACGGCTGTTCCCCCCTTTGATCTTCAGGTCCATTTCATTTTTCTCACTGCTTTCGGCATATTCGGCCAGGGCGGCAAATGCTGAAACACTGCGGATCGTTTCTCCGAAATCCGTGCTGTCCAGCAGTTCACGGAGGTCAAGATCCCGGCCCTCACACCCGTTGTTAACCAGGAAACGCCACCAGTCCATTTTATCAAGTCTGATTTTTTCCGCCTGGGTGAGTTTCGGGTAGTGATCGATGATCGACTGGAATTTTTTCCTCCATTCGGGGCTGTAATCCCATTCCCCGTTTTTATAATATTTTCCCTGGTAGATCAGGTGGCTGTCGAACTGGTTGTTCTCCAGTTCCAGTCCGAATTCATGACAGAGATTTTGCAAACGTTCATGGGAATTACCCACCCACTCGGCCCCCAGTTCGATCACCAGGTTTTCTTTTTCATCCATGACATGGGAAAAAACCCGGCCGCCGATCCGGTTACGGGCTTCAAGGATTATGAAATCGACTTTCTTTTTATGGAGGGCATAAGCGGCGGCGAGACCGGCAAATCCCGCCCCGATAATGATTACTTTAGGACGCCGGGGAATAAAGAATTGTCCGAAAGAAGAAGAGGATGCTATCAATCCGCCTGTAGCCAGCGCGGATTGTCTGATAAAGATTCTGCGGGAACTCATAAGAAGGTTTTTGTTTGGACTGAAGTTCCGCAATTTCAGCAACCCGGCCAACCGGCCCGGGGATCCCGGGTCCTGCTACCGGTCAATCCATTTTTTTAATGCTGGAGGCCCCGCTTGTACGCTGGCTTATTTCCGCGTTACCCCTGTAACGCAACTGGCTGGCACCGGAGGCTTCGGCATCCAGTTTTACGCTGGCAAAAACCTCGGCATGGCTGGCGCCGGACAGGTCCACAAAGGTATTCTCCGATAACAGGTCGGCACAGTATGCACGGGAAGCACCGGAACAATCAATCCGGAATTCTCTTGTTTGGCCGGATAGACTTAGCTTGCTGGCCCCGGCCAGTTCACAATTCACAGAAGGTGCATCCAGGTGCAACTCCGCCTCGCTGGCCCCGCTGATTTCAATGGTTACCTGTTCGTCAGAAACCAGGTTATTTTCACCATGAATTTCGCTGGCACCGGAGGCCCGGAGAACCTTCAGTAGCGGTGCTGAAACATACACCTTTATATGACCGGTCGGTTTTAGCCGGGTATTGCTTTCCTGCCTGACATATAAAGTGCCGCTTTTCTGTTCAACATGGATATAGTTCTGCAGGTTATCATCCGTTTCAACGGTAACTGAATAGGAAGAATCCTGCCTGACATACAAATGGATGGCACCACTAACCCGGGCGCCGGTGAACCCGCTAAATGATCTTTCCTGCCGGACCACATTGCCGTTTCCCCGGATCCTTTTTCCAAAATAGCTGCAAGATGATAATGCGGTTGCCAGGATCACGGTAAATAGGATAATACGTTTCATATCGACCTGTTTTAATAAGGCAAAAATAACCCTTCCGGTTGGTATGCCTCCCATAAGACGCCAATTTCCCCGGGCGGGTTACAGGGGAGCAGGATCCGATGAAACCCTTTACCGGAAAGGGTTTCAGGCTTACATGCGCAAGCTCACCCGGTTTTTTTACCTTCGCAGCTACCGCTTCCCGGCACCTTCCCGGAAAACCCGGATGAACGGGAAGCCACAGTTAATACCGGAATACATCTTACATTATAACCTTTTACATGACTGAAAAGATCCTGATCCTTGATTTTGGCTCCCAATATACCCAACTGATCGCCCGTGCCGTGCGGGAAGCGAATGTATACTGCGAGATCATCCCTTATCATCACCCCATCACATACGACCCCGGCATGAAGGGTATCATCCTCTCCGGCTCTCCCTGTTCGGTAAACGAAGAAGGAGCCCCGGATGTGAATGTGCAGGAGTTCATCACCCATGTACCTGTACTGGGAATCTGTTACGGGGCCCAATTGACAGCCAAACGCTTTGGAGGACTGGTGGCCAAAAGCAACAAACGGGAGTATGGAAGGGCAATCCTTCAACGAAATAAAGAAGACATCCTGTTCCGGGATGTTTCACCCGAAAGCCAGGTTTGGATGAGCCATAGTGATACGATCAAGGAATTGCCCGACGGGTTTGAACTGCTGGCCGATACAGAAAGTATCCCGGTGGCGGCCTTCCGGAAAAATGGTTCCGGCCAGGGTACTGGAGAGCATGCACTTTACGGGGTGCAGTTCCACCCGGAGGTATACCATTCCAGGGAAGGAAAGAAAGTGCTGAAAAATTTCCTGGTGGATATATGCGGTTGTGCGCAGGACTGGACCCCCGCCCATTTTATCACGGATACGGTAGACGCTTTGAAAAAACAGATCGGCAACCGAAAAGTGATCATGGCCCTGAGTGGCGGAGTCGATTCCACCGTGGCGGCCACGCTGATCCATCGCGCAGTCGGGAAAAATCTGTTTGGAATTTTTGTAGACAACGGGGTACTCCGGAAAAATGAGTTCCAGTCCGTGCTGGATACCTACGAAAAGATCGGTCTGAATGTAAAGGGGATTGACGCCAGGGAGCATTTTTATACCAAGCTGGCCGGCAAGACCGACCCGGAAGAAAAAAGAAAGATCATCGGCAGCCTGTTTATCGATGTGTTCCAGGAAGAATCAAAAAAGATTGAAGGGGTGGATTTTCTCGGGCAGGGTACCATTTATCCCGACGTGATCGAAAGCGTATCGGTACACGGTCCGTCCGTGACCATCAAATCTCATCACAATGTGGGCGGCTTGCCGGAACATCTTCACCTGGAACTGGTGGAGCCCCTGCGTTCACTGTTTAAAGATGAAGTGAGAAAAGTGGGACGCGAACTGGGTATTCCTGCCGAAATGATCGACCGGCACCCATTTCCCGGGCCTGGCCTGGCGATCCGGATCCTCGGCGAGATCACCGAAGAAAAAGTGCGTTTATTGCAGGACGCCGATCATATTTATACCCAGGCCTTAAAGGATAACAATTTATATGCAACGGTTTGGCAGGCAGGGGCTATCTTACTGCCGGTGAAAAGTGTGGGGGTGATGGGTGACGAACGCACTTATGAGCACACGGTAGCCCTGCGGGCCGTGACCAGCGTGGATGGAATGACGGCCGACTGGGCCCACCTCCCCTACGAATTCCTCGCAAATGTGTCCAATGAGATCATTAACAACGTTCGGGGGATCAACCGGGTGGTATATGATATCAGCAGCAAGCCTCCGGCCACGATTGAATGGGAATAACGGGAAGGGATTGATCCCTGCCATTTTCAGATAAATATCCTACGATGAAAGTTCGCTTTTTTTTACTCATGGTTTTAATAACCGGCGCCGGAAAAATACAGGCGCAGGACAGCACGCGTTTCCGGATCGCCATTTTTGCTCCCCTTTACCTGGATTCCGCTTTTGACGTCTCCGGGGTTTACCGGTATGCAAAAAACGAGTTCCCCAAATTCATCAACCCGGGTCTGGAGATGTACGAAGGCGCCCGGCTGGCCCTGGACTCCCTCGGCATTGAAAAGGCACCGCTGGATGTTTATGTGTATGATACCCGGTCGGCCACTGAATCGCTTTCCGATCAGTTGAACAGGCCGGAACTGGACAGCGTTTCATTTATCATTGCTAATTGCAGCGCATCGGAAGTGCGGATCTTTGCGGATGCGGGTCTGAAACATCATATCCCGGTGATCAATGTAAACATGCCAAACGACGGGGGTGTTACGGAAAACCCCTATTTTATTTTGCTGAATCCCACCCTTCGCACCCAATGCGAAGGGATCTACAGGTACTTGCAGAAATATCATGCGCTGGACCCCATCGTGGTATTCCGTAAGAAAGGGCAGCTTGAAGACCGGGTTCAAATGTATCTCGATGATTTTGGAAAGACCACGGTATCCGTCCCGCTAACGCTTAAATATGTGGATCTTCCGGAGAATTTTACCGAATACCAGCTCCGTGCGCACCTCGATACAATCAACCAGACCGTTTGCCTGGCCGGAAGCCTGGATGAGAATTTTGGGAGGCGGCTGGTACAGCAGCTTGCTTCGCTCAAAAAACAGAAATACCAGGCCATTGCCGTGGGTATGCCCACCTGGGATAATATCCGGGATTTTTCAAAGCCTGAATACAAGGGTGTGGAGATCGTGTACAGCACGCCTTTCTACAATCCCAAGACAGACAAGGTCAGCAACGACATCATCAACTATTTCAACCGGGTGATGTATGCAAGACCCAGTGATATGGTTTTCCGGGGTTATGAAGTGACCTGGAAATACGCCCGGTTGCTGATGCATTACAAAAAAGATTTCAATTCCAACATCAGCAACAAGCGACATACCGTATTCACTGAATTCGACATCCAGCCTGTACTCGACCGGCAAACCATGGCGCTCGACTATTTCGAAAACAAAAAGCTCTATTTCCTGAAATGGCAGGACGGGGTGCTGAAGGGGGTGTATTGATTCTGTGTTAATACGGAGAAAAATAAAAAGGCCATCCGCCACAGCGGATGGCCTTTGCTTTATTTACCAAACATTTCTCCTTACTGTTTCACCAACTTAATCGTCCTGACTTCTTTACCCTGACGAACCTGCACATAATACATACCCCCGGTCCAGTTCTCACCGAATCGATATGGTTTGTTTGCCGCACCACGAGCCTGGTAAACCACCTGGCCACGGCCGTCAAAGACAGTAATCTGAACCTCCTCATCTGATTTGCCATTTACCATAAGGTTGAAGTAACGCTCGGCGGGGTTGGGGAAGGCGTGGACTGTGAAACCACTGTTACCTGGCGTTTCCTCTACGTTTTCTAAACCTAATGACCCTTTTGTAAGGTTATTAGATGACTGTTGCTGAGCAGTTGAAACATAAATGTTACCACAACTTGTATTTCCATACGCACCGAGGACTTGCTCTATTGTATTCGTTCCATTCCAATAAGTCGAAAACCAGACTCCGCCAGCCTTTCTATAAAGGGTGATGCCAATCATATCCGAACAACCACTTCCTAAATCTTTCATTGTAACCTGAAGGTTAGCATTTCCTTCTAAAGACACTACAGATCCCTCCAAAATTTCAGCCAGTGTTGCTTTGCTGGTGAATGTTGCACATTCAGGACATTGGTTTTGGCCAACAGTAAACGTAGCAATGGCCGTACTGTTCACCTGGTACTGATGCAGGACATTGTCAAGTGTACCATTTGGCTTATAGTAACTCCATACAATGATATTATTGACTTTACCCTGTGCGTTGGTCCTTCTATTATTCCACTTCACATCCATGCTGAAACTTGTTAGTTCATCCAGTGCTCCTTTGATCATACCAGCAGTATTAGCTGAATTCTTCAAAGCACCACCTCCTGTAATATACCCCCCAGAAACC
>JBMSNP010000044.1:0-24400 GCA_049421765.1 Chitinophagaceae bacterium | reverse complement strand
CCCCGATCCCGCTCCCATACCGGGCAAGGAGAAGGCGCATCGATAGAAAAATAAGGGAGAATTTTACCCATCGGTGTCATTTATCACAATTTCCCGCTTACCTGTTTACTAATATTGCTCCATGGTTATCGGCCGGAAAGAACACTGGGAAAATATCTACCAGTCCCAAAAAACGCATCAGCACAGTTGGATGCAGAACAATCCGACAACCTCCCTTGAATTAATCGGGAAATCCGGTATTCCCAAAAACGCAGCAATCATTGATATCGGGGGCGGTGACAGCCGGCTGGTGGATTTCCTGCTAAGAGAAGGGTACTCGGATATTACCGTCCTGGACATTGCGCCCGCTTCCATCTTGAGGGCAGAAAAAAGACTGGGTGATGACGCGCAAAAAGTAAAATGGATCGAGTCCGATATCCTGGATTTCCGGCCCCCGGGAAAATATGCCCTCTGGCACGACCGGGCTGCGTTTCATTTTCTGATTGAACCTGAAGCCGTTCGTCGATACATGAATATTCTTTCGACATCGGTTACCGGGCAGGCAATCATTGGCGCCTTTTCCACCGACGGACCGGACCGGTGTAGCGGTCTCCCTGTAAAACAATATAATGAAGAAAGCCTGAAGGCCCTTTTCCGGGAATACCATTTTGTGAAAACAGAATGCAAAAGATCGGATCATGTCACCCCGGGCGGAGTCGTGCAGAATTTTGTATACTGCGCGTTTCAGCGAAACCTTATTTCCTGATCATCGAGTCATAAAGACAATTCACTGTCCGCCGGATCACCGTATTGAATCCTTCCGTATACCCGATATCACACCCGTTGCTGACGACCACGATCCCGAATTTTTCCTTCGGATCAAAAAACATGGCACTAAACAATCCGTACGCAGAACCGGTATGCCCTGTTAGTATTTTCCCCGGGATCAGCTTTTCATTGACCATTAAGGCCAGTCCATATCGCTCCCCGCTGGTATCCGCATAAGGAGTTTGCATATCCCGGGCGCTGTTTTTGGAAATGATCCGCCTGCCCCGGTATTTTCCTTCATTCATGTGCATGATCATGTACCGGGCCAGGTCGGGGGCCGTGATCTTCATGCCACCTGTCGGTGAAAAGATGGGGGTGGTATATCCCCGTACATAGTTTGCAATGATCTCGCTCCTGGGAGCATAGGCTTCGGGCTGTGCAAAGAACTTTGCCGAGTCCCGGTTGTATTCATAGATTACGGCAAACCGGGATGCATCGAGCGAATCCACACAATAACCGCCGTATAAGCCCAATGGATCGAGGACATGGTGGCGGACATATTCATCAAATCGCTCCCCTGAGATCTTTTCAATGATTGTACCCACCATATTATAATTAAGGTTGCAATACTGGAACCGGGTGCCGGGCTCATACGCATTGTAACATTTGGCCCAGCCCGGGTTTTTTGAAGGATCGATCGCATCCAGTTTAAAATATCCCTGGCTGTCGTTGATGGAGGAGCGGTGCGACATGACCATTCGCAGGGTGATCACTTTGTCGGGATATCCCGGATTGCGAACCGCAAACCCGATCAGTTTACTGATGTCATCATCCAGCGAAAGCTTTTTCGCTTCTGCCAGTTGCAGGATCGACACCGCTGAAAAAGATTTGGAGATGGATGCGATCCGGAACAGGCAGTCGTCGGTCAGGGGAATCTTTTTTTCCCGGTCCTTCCAGCCAAAAGAACGGGAATAGATGATCCTGTTTTTCTTTACAACTGCCACCGACAAACCCATGACAGGTGTTTGCTTCATGATCTCCTCAATGCCGGCTTCCGCCCTATCGGGTTGTGTCCAACCCCGTTTGGGACAGATCAAAAACAGGCAAATCGCGAAAAACAATACCGTAAATTTTCTTCCGGGCATATAAAGCGGGATTGATCAGAACAGAAAGCTATTTAAAAATCATTATCCCGCCAACCCGGACAGGTTTAGCCCGTTGTCTGTACCTTCCCGGTCAACCCTGCAGAAGGGGTAAAACCGTGTTACAATGGATATCCTGATGGTGATCGTATTGATCCTGGCCGCCGGGGTGCTGGTCTTCAGCATGATGATGCGCCGGCTCCGCAAACCGGTGAAAGCGCCTCCCATGCCTTCCCGGTTCCGGGAAATCCTGCAGGCGGATGTCCCTTTTTACCAGGCCCTTGACGAGAGCGGTCGCCGGAGATTTGAATACCGCGTTATGCATTTCCTGGCCACGGTCCGGATCACGGGTATCCGGACAGATGTGGAAGATATCGATAAGGTCTATGTTGCCGCCAGCGCCATCATTCCCATCTTCGGATTTGATGATTGGGAATATATCAACCTGAATGAAGTGCTGCTTTATCCCGGATCTTTCAATCATGATTTTGATCAGGAGGGCGGAGACCGGAATATTTCCGGGATCGTGGGAACCGGCGCTTTGAATAACACGATGGTGCTTTCCCGACACGAACTCCGCCAGGCTTTCCGGAACCACACAGGCAAGAGTAATACAGCGATCCACGAATTTGTACACCTCGTGGACAAAACAGACGGCAGCGTGGACGGGATCCCCGAATTTCTTCTCGACAAACAATTTGTATTGCCCTGGCTGAAGCTGATACAACAGGGAATACAAAACATCCGCGAAGACCGTTCCGATATCAACCCATACGGCGCCACCAACCAGGCAGAATTTTTTGCCGTGGTCTCCGAATATTTTTTTGAACGCCCCGACCTGCTTGGAAACAATCATCCCGAGCTTTACGCACTGCTGGTAAAGATCTTCCGCCAGGATCCCGGGAGTACCCGGGACAGGCAACCTTTCTTATCTTTAAAGAACGGGCACTGAGCCCGGTTCTTCACATCCCCTTTACAATAAACGGATTCCCGTTATGATAAATCGTTTGAATTACCTGTTTTTTACACTCCTGTTACTTCCCGGATTTGCTCAGGCACAACCGGTTCCGGAAAAGATCAACACCAGGAACTTTGACCCCTCCACACTCCTCTGGTACACCACGGCGGCCCAGAAATGGGAAGAAGCCCTGCCTGTGGGTAACGGACGCCTGGGGGCGATGGTGTTTGGAAAGAACAGGGAAGAACGGATCCAGTTCAATGAGGAAACTTACTGGTCAGGCGGCCCGTATTCCACCGTGGTAAAAGGCGGGTACAAAGTGCTACCAGAGATCCAAAAACTCGTCTTTGAAGAAAAATACCTGGAAGCCCATAACCTGTTTGGCAGAAATTTAATGGGATACCCGGTGGAACAGCAGAAATACCAGTCCATGGGCAACCTGCATTTGTTTTTTTCGGGACAGGACAGCGTCACGGAATACAAACGATGGCTGGATCTTTCAACCGGTATTTCCGGGGTGAGCTACCTGACCGGCGGGATCCGCTATCAACGGGAAGTATTTTCTTCCGCACCCGACCAGGTGATCGTGATCCGGCTTACCGCTGACAAACCCGGAAGTATTTCCTTCACTGCCAACCTGCGGGGAGAACGAAACCAGGCCCATTCCAATTATGCCACGGATTATTTCCGGATGGATCCCTACGGATCAGACGGACTCATTCTTACCGGGAAATCGGCTGACTATATGGGAATAGCCGGAAAACTCCGGTACGAAGCCAGGTTAAAAGCCATGCCCGAAGGCGGCACGATCAAAACAAGGGGTGTAGACCTGGTTGTGGAAAATGCCGATGCCGTTACCCTTTACCTGGCCGCCGCCACCAATTTTGTAAACTACAGGGATGTGAGCGGCGACGCACACCGCCGGGTAGATGATTATTTGAAACCACTGGAAAATAAAAATTTCACCCACGTCCTTTCGACGGCGGTAAGTGATCACCAGAAATATTTTAACCGGGTTTCCCTGCAACTGGCCAATACGGAAAACTCTTTTCTTCCCACCCCCGAACGGGTGAAAAAAATTCAGACCTCTCCCGATCCTTCGATGGCGGGTCTGAGCTACCAGTTTGGGCGGTACCTCATGATCGGCTCTTCACGACCTGGCACACAGCCTGCCAACCTGCAGGGAATCTGGAACGACAATATGAACCCAGCCTGGGATTCCAAATACACCACCAATATCAACACCGAGATGAATTACTGGCCGGTGGAAAGCGGGAATCTTTCTGAATGTGCGGAACCGCTGGTTACGATGATCCGGGAACTCACCGACCAGGGTGCGGAAGTGGCCCGCGAACATTATGGTGCCAAAGGATGGGTATTCCATCAAAATACCGACCTGTGGCGGGTGGCTGCCCCCATGGATGGTCCCACCTGGGGTACCTTTACCGTTGGCGGAGCCTGGCTTTGTACACATATCTGGGAACACTATGCATATACGCGCGACAAACAATTTCTCCGGGAAACCTATCCGCTTATAGAAGGGTCTGTACAATTCTTCATGGATTTCCTGGTTCCGCATCCCAACGGAAAATGGCTGGTCACCAATCCTTCCACCTCCCCCGAGAACTTTCCCGACGGCGGGGGCAATAAACCTTATTTTGACGAAGTCACGGCAGGTTTCCGGGAAGGCACCACCATCTGCGCGGGTTCTTCCATCGATATGCAGATCCTGTATGACCTGTTTGGTTATTACCTGGAGGCTTCAGCCGCCCTTGGAAAAAATGACGCTTTTGTAGAAAAGGTGAAAGCGGCCCGTGAAAAACTCGTCCCCCCGCAGATCGGGCGTGACGGCTCATTGCAGGAATGGGCCGATGACTGGCATTCCCTGGAAAAAAACCACCGGCATTTCTCACACATGTACGGATTGTATCCCGGGAAGATCCTGTATGAGAAAAGAACACCCGAACTCATCTCATCCTACAAAAAAGTTCTGGAAGAGCGGGGCGACGCGTCCACCGGTTTTTCAAGGGCATGGAAAATGGCACTCTGGGCCCGGCTGGGCGATGGCAACCGTGCCAATAAGATTTACAAAGGGTATTTAAAGGACCAGAGCTGTACCTCC
This sequence comes from Chitinophagaceae bacterium, assembly GCA_049421765.1. GTDB lineage: Bacteria > Bacteroidota > Bacteroidia > Chitinophagales > Chitinophagaceae > JJ008. The sequence goes on along the minus strand of JBMSNP010000044.1, from coordinate 19,431 downwards.
CTTTTCGCACTCTGCGGAAGAGCCCTGCAGGTGGATGGAAATTTCGGAGCGACGGCCGCCATCACCGAAATGCTGATGCAATCGCAGGACGGGTCGATACACCTTCTTCCGGCCCTGCCGGATGAATGGGAACAGGGAAGTTTTACCGGCGTCGTTGCCCGGGGCGGTTTTGAGCTGAATTTTTCCTGGAAAAATAAATCACCGGTACGTATCAGCATTCGCTCCCGGGCCGGAGAAACCTGCCGGATCGCGGCCGGAACCCTCACCCGTGTAATCCACAACGGGAAAAAATACGCATTTAAAAAACTTCCCGGTGGGATCATTGAGTTTCCCACTGCAAAAGGAGAAGTATACCTGGTTGAATGAACCTTCAATTGAATCTAATATAAAAACACATCATGCGAAATCTCGTTTTGATCTTATTGACCGCCACGTTTGCCCTGCTGGCCGATGAATGCCGGGCCCAGGATAAAAAGCTGACCCTGGAAGACATTTATTCCAAAAACCTCTACAGGGCCAAAGGCTACGGTCCGTTGCGATGGATGAAGGACAACAAGGGATACTCCACGGTGGAGTACAACGAATCCGCCAAAGGAAATGACATCGTCCGTTATGATGTGGAAGGCGGCGGGCGGTCTGTCCTGGTAAATGCAGGTCAGCTTGTTCCCGCCGGAGCATCACGCCCGCTTCCGATCGCGGATTACAGCTGGTCGCCGGATAATAAGAAACTGCTGCTTTTCACCAATACCCGTAAAGTGTGGCGTTATCATACGCGCGGCGATTACTGGGTGCTGGATCTTGCGAGCGGAAAACTCAGGCAACTGGGCAAAGGATTGGAGGAAGCCTCGCTGATGTTTGCCAAGTTTTCGCCAGATGGCGGACGGGTGGCCTATGTAAGCAAGCTCAACATTTACGTGGAAATGCTGGCAACCGGGAAGATCACAGCCCTGACCCGCGATGGCGGCGGATCCATCATCAACGGCACATTCGATTGGGTGTATGAGGAAGAGCTGGATGACCGAGACGGGTTCCGCTGGAGCCCGGATGGAAAAAACATCGCCTACTGGCAATCGGATACGCGGGGCGTAGGCACTTTTTACATGATAAATAATGTGGACTCCAACTATTCGGTGCCCATTCCCCTGCCCTACCCCAAGGTGGGTACCACCAATTCTGCGGTCAAAGTGGGTGTTGTGTCTGCTTCCGGCGGAACCACCCGCTGGTTTAATGTGCCCGGTGATCCACGCAACAACTACATCGCCCGGATGGACTATATCCCGGGGTCTGAAGAAGTGATGATCCAGCAGTTGAACCGGCTTCAGAACACCAATACGGTTTGGGTGGGAAATACCCGCACCATGACTTTGAAAAATATACTTACTGATAAAGATGAGGCCTTCCTGGATGTTCACGACAACATAGAATGGCTGGACAACAACGGGGCATTTACCTGGACCAGTGAAAAAGACGGGTGGATCCACCTGTACAAAGTATCCCGCGACGGGAAAAGCATGCAGCTGATCACCAAAGGGGATTTTGATGTGGTGCAGATCAATTGCATCGATCCCGCGGGAGGTTATGTGTATTATATTGCTTCACCCGAAAACTTTACACAACGATACCTGTACCGGAGCCGGCTCGACGGAACCGGAAATGCGGAGCGGGTTTCCCCCGCCGGTATGCCGGGGCAACACTCCTACCAGATATCGGCCGACGCCAAATATGCCATCCACAGCTATGAAAATTCGGCTACGCCCCGGAGAATCTCGCTGATCAGCCTGGGCTCCCATGCCGAGATCAAATTGCTCGAAGACAATGGGACCCTCAAGAACAGGATCGATGAGCTGGGTCTGCGTCCGAAAGAATTTTTTAAAGTTGATATCGGGGATATCGTGCTCGATGCCTGGATGATCAAACCGCGGGATTTTGATCCTCAGAAAAAATATCCCCTGATCGTACATGTATATGGCGAACCCGCCGGAAGTACGGTGCAGGACAACTGGAATACCGGAGATAATCTCTGGCACCAGTACCTGGCCAATGAAATCGGTTGTATCGTGATCAGTATCGACAACCGGGGCACCCGGGTTCCCCGCGGACGGGCATTCCGGAAAAGTATTTACCGCCAGATCGGGTTGCTGGCTGCCGATGACCAGGCAATGGCCGCAAAAAAAATAATGTCGATGTATCCCTTTGTGGATGAAAAACGGGTCGGGATCTGGGGCTGGAGCGGGGGTGGACAAATGTCGCTGCATTGTATCTTCCGGCACGGGGATATTTACAAAACAGCGATCGCGATCGCCTTTGTGTCCAACCAGGCGCTATATGACAATATTTACCAGGAACGTTACATGGGGCTCCCGTCAGACAATGTGACCGGATACCGGGAAGGCTCCCCGGTTACGCATGCATCTAAACTGAACGGGAACCTGATGATCATCCATGGTACGGGAGACGACAATGTCCATTACCAGAATTTTGAGATCCTGGTAAATGAACTGATCAAACACAACAAATTGTTCACCATGATGTCGTACCCGATGCGCGACCACAGCATCAGCCAGCGGGAGAACACCAGTCTTCACCTGAGGCGGATGATGGAACAGTATTGGAAGAAAAATTTGTAACTTAATTAGCCAATGAGCGCTTATCCCAGCATATTCAACGATGTAATCGGCCCGGTGATGCGGGGCCCTTCCAGTTCACATTGCGCCGCTTCTTTGCGGATCGCCCGGCTGTGCCGCGACCTTATGGACGAACAGATCCGGGAGATCCTGATCGAATTCGATCCCAACGGCTCCCTGGCTACCACGCACAAAAGCCAGGGATCGGACATGGGTTTGTTTGGCGGGTTCCTCGGCTGGGATGCAGATGATGAACGTCTCCCCGACTCCGAAAAACACCTGGAAGCCGCAGGTATCCAGGCAACCATCCTGGTTGTTGACATCGGCGCGGATCATCCAAATACTTATAAGATCACCCTTCAGAATCAACGGGAGACCAGGAGCCTGACCGCGATTTCCACCGGAGGCGGGATGATCGAAGTGATCTCAATTGACGGGCTGCCGGTTCTTATGGCAGGCGATTATTTTGAAACGCTGATCTATTGCCGGGACCCCGAAGCGATCCTTCCGCTGATCCAATCCTCCGTCAACGCCGATTGGATTGAAATCCACCAGGGCCCCGCCATAAGTTTTATCGAGATCAAATCACAGTCGTTCCCCGACCCGGCACTTTGCAAGGAATGGGAGGAAACGGACGGCGTCTTGTTTATCAAGCAACTCCGCCCCATACTCCCCGTGATGGCCCGTCGCGATATGCGGGTTCCTTTTATCACCTGCGAAAAAATGCTTGCTTACAACGAAGGAAAAAACAAATCACTTTGGGAGCTGGCGCTTGATTATGAAATGAGCCGGGGAAATCTCTCCGAAACCGAAGTGATGGATATGATGCGCCGGATCATCCGGATCATGGGAGCCGCGATCCGGTCCGGACTGGCCGGAACGGAATATGAAGACCGTATCCTGGGAAGCCAGTCGCCCCGGTTTAAGGAAAAAATGGATTCAGGTCAGCTGGTGGGCGGTGATCCTTTAAACCGCATCATCATGTATGTCAGCGCCATCATGGAAGTAAAGAGCTCTATGGGTGTGATCGTGGCGGCTCCAACCGCTGGCAGCTGCGGCGCATTGCCGGGTGCACTCTTTGGAACAGCGCATGCACTCAACCTTTCGGAAGACGAGCTGGTCAAAGCCATGCTCTCAGCCGGATTGATCGGGGTGTTTATCGCTGCACATGCGACTTTTGCTGCCGAAGTTGGCGGCTGTATGGCTGAAACGGGTTCGGGCGGGGGCATGGCCGCTGCCGCCATCGTGGAGATGAAAGGGGGAACCCTGCAACAATCACTTGCCGCAGCTTCCCTGGCCCTTCAAAATTCCCTGGGTATTATCTGCGACCCGATCGGGAACCGGGTGGAAGCACCCTGTCTCGGCCGGAATGTAATGGCCGCCTCAAATGCCGTTTCCTCCGCCAATATGGGCCTCTCTGATTACGAACACCTCGTGCCCCTCGACGAAGTAATATATACAATGAAAGAAGTGGGGGACCAGATCCATCATACCCTCCGTTGCACCAATCTCGGCGGCCTTTCCATCACTAAAGCCGCCAAAAAGATCGAGGCAATGCTGGAAGAAAAACCGGCCCGGAGCTTTAAGAGCTGCTGATTCCCGGCCATTTTCCTCTGATATTTTGTATTTTTAAGGATATCTGACCGTCAGGATCTCACTATTATTCCTGCCCGGTGATCCGGGCTGCAGACCGTTGAGGATCGGATAGTCCGGCAAAGAAACCCTGTTTATTCTCATATAATTTCAGCTATCCGGCTGACCATACTCATCGTTCAGGAACCAGATGGTTTTTACATTTGGTTACTTCCGATATTATCCGCTGCCCCAGCCCGTTCGCGAAACGATTGCATAACCACAAAAATTTATCGTATGATCACAACAAAGAATGGCACGCTTGAAAAATTTATCCAGCTGGTAAAGAAACGTAATTCTGGTCAGCCGGAATTCCTGCAGGCCGTCACAGAAGTGGCACACAACATCATCCCCTTTATTGAAGAGAACCCAAAGTATAAAAAGGCGAATATCCTCGAAAGGATCATTGAAGCCGAGCGGATCATCATCTTCCGGGTACCCTGGATCGATGACAACGGCGTCTACCGGGTAAACCGGGGATACCGGGTACAGATGAACAGCGCCATCGGACCTTATAAAGGCGGGCTCCGGTTTCACTCCTCGGTTAACCTGGGTATTCTGAAATTCCTGGCTTTTGAGCAGGTCTTTAAAAACTCACTGACTACCCTGCCCATGGGTGGTGCAAAGGGAGGCTCCAACTTCGATCCGAAAGGAAAATCAGAACATGAAATCATGCGTTTCTGCCAGAGCTTTATGAACGAGATCTTCCGCCATATCGGGCCCAATACCGACGTCCCGGCCGGGGACATCGGGGTAGGCGCCCGCGAGATCGGCTACCTGTTCGGGCAGTACAAGCGCCTGGCCAATAAATTCACCGGTGTGCTTACGGGAAAAGGATTCGAATACGGAGGCAGCCTGATCCGCCCGGAAGCCACGGGATACGGGTTGTTATTCTTCGTGGAAGAAATGCTGAAAACCACAGGCGAAAAATTCAAAGGAAAGAATGTGGTGATCTCCGGAAGCGGTAATGTGGCACAATATGCGATCGAGAAAACCATCCAGATGGGCGGAAACCCGCTCACGGCATCAGACAGCGATGGCTTTATTTATGATCCCGATGGAATTGATGAGGAAAAGCTTGAGTTTATCAAGGAACTGAAAAACGAAAAGCGCGGCCGGATCGCAGAGTATGCTGAAAAATATGATGTCCCCTTCTACAAAGGGGAAAAACCCTGGAAGATTCCCTGTGATATCGCCCTGCCATGCGCCACCCAAAACGAACTGGATGAGAACGATGCCAAATTGCTGGTCAAAAAGGGTTGCAAGCTCGTGGCCGAGGGAGCTAATATGCCCTGTACCATAGAAGCCATCGAATGGTTCCAGAAAAAAGGCGTGCTGTACGCACCCGGAAAGGCTTCCAATGCGGGCGGCGTTGCCACATCGGGACTCGAAATGTCGCAGAATTCAATCCGGCTTTACTGGTCGCGGGACGAAGTCGAAAGAAAACTCCAGGAGATCATGCAAAAGATCCATGAACAATGCGTCAAACATGGTGAAAAAGAAGACGGGACCGTGGATTACATGAAAGGCGCCAATATCGCCGGTTTTGTACGCGTGGCCGATGCCATGCTGGCTGAAGGACATGTATGAGGAAAAGGATCCTGATGTTTGCACATAAAAACGGCCCCTGCCTTGCTGGGGCCGTTTACTTTTATTCCAGATGATCTCAACGCCGGGGTTTTCTTATTTTAGCTGACCACCCGGGCTGATTAAAAATTAAGTAAAGGCATATGAAGTATTTCCGGTTCATTCTCCTTTTTTGTGTATCCCTTCTGTTCTCCCTTCCCGTGTTTTCTCAAACCGGGAAAAAAGGATTTTCCGCCCTTCCCAACATCGTCTATATCTATGCGGATGACCTGGGATACGGAGAACTCGGCTGCTATGGTCAGCAAAAGATTAAAACTCCACACCTCGACCAGATGGCAAAGGAAGGCATGCGCTTTACCAGGCACTATACCGGCGCCCCGGTTTGTGCACCTGCCCGCACCATGCTGATGACGGGTTTTCATTCCGGTCATTCCTGGATCCGGGGAAATTTTGAACTGGGTGGCTTTCCGGACAGTGCAGAACGTGGCCAGATGCCATTGAAAGCTGATGCACTCACCATCGCTGAGCTGCTGAAACAAAGGGGATATGCCACCGCCATGATCGGAAAATGGGGACTGGGAATGAATGGCACCGAAGGCTCCCCCAACCGGCAGGGATTTGATTATTACTATGGGTACCTCGACCAGAAACAGGCACATAACTATTATCCCACGCATCTCTGGGAAAATGAAAAATGGGACACTTTGCGTCAGTCTTTTATCAATGTGCACCGCCGGCTCGATTCGACCCGGGCCACAGCAGAGGATTTTGAGTATTTCCGCGGCCGGGATTACGCACCTGAAAAAATGACTGAAAAAGCACTTACTTTCCTTGACAAAAGCAAAGAGGGACCTTTCTTTTTATATCTCCCTTATACCATCCCGCACATGTCGCTCCAGGTGCCCCCTGAATGGACCCGTGAATACAAAGGTCTGTTTCCCGATAAGCCCTACTACGGGCAACAGGGATACGCCTCCACCCCGATCCCCCTGGCCACTTATGCCGCGATGATCACATTTCTCGATGCACAGGTGGGTATCATACAGAAGAAAATAAAGGAGCTTGGACTGGATGAAAACACACTGATCCTGTTTTCCAGCGATAACGGCACCACTTTCAACGGGGGAGTGAACGCGGATTTCTTCAACAGCGTGGACGGGCTAAGGGGCTTGAAGATGGACCTCTATGAAGGAGGGATCCGTATGCCCTTTATAGCCCGCTGGCCAGGCAGGATCCGGGCGGGCTCCACTTCTTCGCATCTGTCGGCCCAGTACGACCTTTTCGCCACCCTCGCCGAGCTTACAAAACAGGACGCTCCCGCAACAGACGGAATATCTTTTCTTCCCGAGCTACTTGGGAAAAAACAAAAGAAACATTCCTACCTGTATTTTGAATACCCCGAAAAAGGCGGGCAAATCGCTGTCCTGATGGAAGAATGGAAAGCTGTAAAATCGAATTGCAAAAAGAACCCGGCCGCCCCCTGGGAATTATATAACCTGGCAAAAGACCGGAACGAAACCGCCAATGTGGCCGCACAACATCCAGATCTGCTCAGGAAAATAGATGAGATCGTAAAAAAGGAGCACAGCGATTCCCATGTCAAAGGATGGAACTTTGTCGCGGATGTTATTAAAGCGATGAAATAGCCGGTTTTACCGGCACAGTTCCCGGATCAGTTCCGCGTGTTTGGGATATATGTGCGAAAGGGTTTCTCCATCCGCTAGTTCAAAATCGGCAAAATCAAATCCAGGGGAAACCGTGCATCCTGTAAAACAATAAGCGCTGTTCTTTGCGGGGCGACTGGCAAACCAGCATCCCGCCGGAACCACGAACTGGAATAATTGTCCTTTTTCCGGTTGCCGTCCCAGGATGATGGTTTCCAAAATATCACCTTGCTTAAGCATATATATTTCCAGCGGATCGCCATCGTAAAAATGCCAGCACTCATCGCTCTGGATCCGGTGGAAAGCGGAAAAGTTTCCCTGCTCCAGCAGGAAGAAGATGGCCGTGGAAAAAGGGCGGTCTCCGCCGAAACGGGCGGGTAGTCCCGACGCCTGTATCATTTCGGGGCTTTTATATGTTTGCCTGTACCAGCCGCCCTCCGGGTGGGGTTCCAGTTGATATTGTTCGATCAGCGCGGCCGGGTTACCCATGACATTGATTTGATGATGCCGCAAGTTAACTAAACTGTTTCCTGAAAATATGTTCATGCCTGGCACTATGCTTCATCCCGGAAAAACGTCTCTCCCTTGATCAGCCAGGAGAACCCGAAAGCACAGAGTGCGATCGTTTCCAGGGTAAAGGTGGGTTTGAAATGACGGATCCGGAGATACACTTCTTTGGGGAGTACCAGACTCACCACTGCGATCCCTGCGATACATCCAATGATCACCCATCCGCATATTTTATAGATCAGGTTACGGGTACGTTTGGGGCTGTCGAGCGGACCCTGTTTGTTGGTCTTGGTAAACTGGACCAATGAAAAGAATGCGAAAGTACTGAAGAGGATCGTGGCGGAGATGTAGTGCAGGCTGTTTGCGATCTTATTCTCCCCGTCTGTTATCCGGGAGCATGCCATATCTGTATATCCCCCGAAATCCGTCGGGAACATCGCCACCAGCAGTGCAAACAGCCCTGCGATCTTGGCAGCGATCATATCACCCCGGTCGTGTCCGTTGTAGGAAAACAGGAACAGCGAAACCGCGCAAAGGGTTCCCACAAACACATTCCCGAGTTGGGTATAATAAAAGTGGCTGATGCTGGGTGGAAACGTACAGTTCTTTTCAAAGAAGAAATACCCGAATGTCAGCAGGAAAGGCAGGGCCATCCCCAGGATGCCTACCGCCTTGCGGAGTGTGAGATAGGAGATCACCAGCGACTGGTGACCCCCGTTGGAAGATTTGGAGCTCATTGGATAAGGGTTTGTTCCTGGTTTAAAGATCACCAGAAAATATACAAAATCCAAGAGCCCTGCATTCGGCAAACAGTGTTTATACAATTTGAAACTGTTATGCCACCTATCAATTTCGCAATGGAAGGTTCCATAAAAAAGTATCAAAAAAAAAGGCCGCTTTCGCGGCCTTCTCCCTTATGACCTGTCCTTATTTGCTCACGATCACTTTTAATTGTTGCAGCTGCCCGGTATTGTTTTCCCATACACGAAGGGTGTACATGCCGGAAGCCACCTGGCTTACATAGATCCGGCCGTTTGTTACACGGTTCCATTCCCTTACCAGCCGGCCATTCATATCGATCAGCCGGACATTGAGATCGGTACCCATATTATCCAGTATGATATTCAGGTTGCCGTTTGTCGACGGGTTGGGGAATACCAGCAGTCGGCCTGTCTGATCCATCCCCTTCACCATGCGGATGTCGCTGTAGGTAACGGTGTTGTCCAGGTCTACCTGCTGAAGCCGGTACTGGCTGATTCCGCCCATTTTATTGATATCTGTGAAACTGTACTGAATGGCGGCATCACTGTTTCCATGGAGGGCGGCCGAGGCAACATAACCGATGTTTTCCCAGCCTTTGTCGCCGTTTTGCCGCATGATGTAGAACCCCCTGTTGTTGATCTCCGAAGCGGTGGTCCAGGCCAGGTATACCCGGTCGCTGTTGCGGCGCGCGGTGAATTCTGAAAATTTTACCGGCAGCGGGATACAAGTGTTGAGGATCTGCGCATAGATGTCATTGGGTATCGCGGCACTGGTTACTTCAACCCAGAGATCCCGGTCGGCATAGGGCTTTTGTTCTGAATAAGGGGTATAATCCAATATGCCCGAAACAAATTTATAAGCGTTCGACGAACTGAGGGTGGCAGTGCCTTCGTTTACCTTGATAGTATCATTTACCTTATTGAAAATTCCGTCTCCATCGTCTATGAATACTTTATAGCTGACATCCATGCTACCGGTAGTGTTGATTGTCTCGATATTAAAAGAATACTTGCGGGGATTTGTACAGAATAACAAACCCTGAACTTTGGGGTCATTGGCGAAAAACTGCCCCCCCGCCACAAAACAGTGAATTTTCTGCGCATCAGCCGCCTGGCTTTCCCAGATGTCGAATTTGAAAAGCTGTGGCACATCACATCCTCCCGGGATAATAAGCACCAGGTTTTTGATCGCGTAAAGTTCATAATCGATAAGTATGCTGGGGCCTTCACTTGCCGTTACATTGTTGTATTGTACATTGGGTAGTGATGGATCCGGCGGATACTCGGGCAGAACATTCAGAAGAGTCTGATGGTGTTCAAGCCCAACCGTGGCAACTGACCCGGTCAAACCCCCGTTAGCCAGCGTGGGTGGAGTGGCATAATTCCAGTTGGTATACGACGCAGTGGGCCAGATATGCACCCATACGTATTTACCCCCGGGGTTGTGTTTCATATCAAAATATAAATCCAACCCGATCACGCAGTTTCCGTTTCCGTCGGCATATTGATAATTAAGTTTTACGGCCGGGTTCTGCAGATCACACTGAGCCTGTAATCCGTTGAACAGCCCACCCGCCAAGGCAAAACTCAAAAAGAGTAGAATCTTTTTCATAACAAACATTTTTAGGGTGACGAAATGAAGCGATACAATGAGTTAAGGGGAAGTAAGGGGGCCTTTCAGGGGAATATGATCAGCAGGGCATCTTATTCGTTCTTTAAATTGAACCTGCAACTAATATACAGCGTGGAACTCCCTGGTAAAATGACTATCATAATTGCCTGCCCTGATACTGGTCAGGTTGAGACCGGCGGTGGTGGACTTTCCCGCGAAGGGGGGTATCTTTACAGTAAACAAATGTTATGGAAAAAGGCTGGATCATATTAATCGGCTCCTTTGCCCTGGTTTTTATCATATTCCTGGTTCGGCAAAACAGGAAGGATGAAAAAAAATTTGTGGACCAGTTGAACAACGATTACCGGAAAAGCAAGGATGAGGAAGGGGACGCGGAAATTGATGAAGTAAAAAAATAGTCACATACTGATGAAAATCAGTTCCTGTCTGTGATCGCTTTTAATAAATTTCATTTTCATGCCCGAGTTCCCGAGTTTCAATAGCCGCATCAGACAGCTGATGATCCTTTTCCTGCTGGTGATCCTGATTTACCTGGCATTAAAGGAGCTGTATGTCTTTTTCCCGGGACTGCTGGGTGCGATTACCCTGTATATCCTGAGCCGGGGAAGTTATTTCCGGCTGGTTTACCAGAAAAAATGGAGAAGGGGCTGGACTGCAGGGATGTATCTCTTTGGTTTTTTCCTGCTGCTGTCCCTGCTGGTATACCTGGTCTTCAAGATCGTCATCAATAAAATCGAACCCTTCCTGCAGGATCCGGCTGCATTTCTCGAAAAGGCACGGATTGCCATTCATGATCTCCAGGATAAAACCGGGGTGTTCGTTGTGGAAGCGGATACCCTGACCTCTTTGCAGAACCGGCTGTCCAACCTCATACCCTCCCTGCTTAACGACACGGGCATGCTCCTTGCAAACCTGGGTATCATGTTGTTTACACTTTATTACATGCTGGTACACGGGAAGGAAATGGAAAGCTTTTTCAACCGCGTCATACCCCTGCGGGATAACAATATACATGTACTGGCTGCTGAAACCAAGAAACTGGTCAAGGCCAGCGCCCTCGGCATTCCCATCATCTCGATTATCCAGGGGATCACCGCCACTTTTGGCTATATAATATTTGGCGTACATGAATATCTGATCTGGGGTTTCCTAACTGCGGTCTTTGCATTCTTCCCGGTGATCGGCACCATGTTGATATGGATCCCCCTGGTGCTCTTTATGTACGCCTCAGGTGACAACCTGAATGCGACCGGTCTTACGATTTACAGTTTGATCGTGACCGGGAACATCGATTATATTTCCCGGATCACCTTGTTGAAAAGACTTGGAAATATCCATCCGATTGTGACCGTGCTGGGCGTGATCATCGGGTTGTGGCTCTTCGGGTTTATCGGCTTCATTTTTGGCCCCCTGCTCCTCAACTATATCATCCTGCTGTTTCGCATCTATACCCAGGAGTTTATTGAAGTTTCCCCGGAAGGGAATAAACATTCATGATTCAATTCTCTCCTTCCTTTTGCGGTGCCGGTCCCTGATGAAGACCCAAACGGCGGCGACGACACAGAAAATAAACGTATATAATGTTACCTGTTCCACCAATCCGGGATCAAAGTCCCTGCCTGTCAGTTTGAGCAGGAGAAAATGGATATAGGAATTGGACCGGTCATGGATCCCCATTGCTTCGCGTACCTGCCAGTGCCAGTCGGTACAGGCACAATACCCCCAGCCAAACCAGATCCCCAGTACAAACCAGGAAAATGCCGTTAGTAGAATTGTAAACCGGTGCCATTTCCGAGTTGCGGGGAAGATCCACCCGGTAAGATTAAACAGGGTCAGCCCCGTATGAAATACGAAAAAAAATACGTTCAGATAAGGGAGCCACATGGGGATTGAAATATGCCCCTAAAGTTATGCGGGAAGATCGATGAAAAATAAATGGCTTCAATTTTCCCGCAGGTTACCATCCCGGAACCCGTTTACCAGGGTTTCGGTCCGTATCCTCTCTTTTCTCTTTACCATTTATTCGCTTCGTATATGGAAAATATGCTTAGCGGGTCTTCAGACCCAGTTTCTTTTTAACTTCTTCCAGGATCTCCGTTTTCCTGGCTTTTTTGGCCAGTTGCTTCGCCAAATCCTCTGTTTCGTCCTTCGGATCCCCGGAAATATACCCCGGTTGCTGCAGTGGATGTTCCTCTTCCTGTGCGGATATCGTATTCTTTTCCTTCATGACAATCCGTTTTCCTGGTTAATAATGAAGAAAGTTAGCAACTCATACCTCGTATGAGAATGACTGAAGGCAGGACCAGGCATGATTATCATCCCTGAAATTGGCCGACAGAAACTGATATTTGTAAGTTATTGTGGAAAATATCCTTTGCCTCAAAATCTCAGGAAAGTTCAAACTCCATTCCTTCCACTGCGGGTTCAAAACGGAATGCCGGGTTATTCCGGAGCCGGAGATCCTGATAGATATCATCAAGCTGGGTATCCGTATGATCAGGATCATGATGGGCCAGGAGCAGGTGTTTTACCCCGGCCAGGGAGGCGAAGGAAAGCACATCATCCACGGAGGAATGACCCCACCCTGTTTTGAGAGGATATTCTGCCGCCGTATACTGGGCATCATGCAGGAGCAGGTCTGCCCCTTCCGCAAGAAAGATCCCGGATACCCATTTTTTGTCCTGTGATAATTCCCTGCAACCCAGGGCGGGCTCATGGTCGGGTATATAAGTAAAGACCGACCGGCCCTGGGTTACACGGTATCCCACAGTCGGACCAGGATGAATCACATACTCTGAACGGATTTGAAAGGGGCCAATCTCAAAATTGCTGTTCCCGATCTCATGCAGGCTGAGTTTGCTGGGCAGGTTGCGGATCAGCACTGGGAATAGAGGCGGGGAAAGATAGCGTGACAGACGGGAACGCAGGCTCTGCATACTGCTGGCCGGTCCCCAGATATGGATCTCCATTTCCGGATCATAGATCGGGTTGAAGAATCCAAGTCCGAGGATATGATCCAAATGCAGGTGTGTGAGCAGGATATCGATCCGGCGATTGGAAGGAAGTTCGGAAGGATTGCAGTAACGTAAACCCGAGCCTGCATCGAGGATCAGTCGCCAGCCTTCTGCCGACAATTCCGCACAGGAGGTGTTCCCGCCATACCGAACCGTAAAAGGGTCTGCCGTGGGTATGGATCCACGGGCGCCCCGTATCTTGATTTTCATTCTTCTTTCAGCTCCCAGAAAATAGCCACGGCCCCTAGGAAATCGCCCGCCCGTCCCAGGATCGGGTAGGAAGTGACCGATATTTTTTCGATGGTACCGCGCAGGCTTTGAATCAGGAATACCTTGTGATAAGGACGCCGGTTTTTCAGCGTTTTGACTAGCGGAAGTTCTTCTGGAGGCATGGGGTTTCCATATTCATCCACGGGATTGAAAATAGTGCCCCAGACTTCCACCGGCATCTCACCGGTTTCATCAAATCGCTGGCCAAGTATCTCTTCGGCAGGTTCATTGTAAAAGACAAGGGTCCCGATCGTATCCGTAATAAATACCGGGATCGAAAGACAGTCTGCCTGCTGACGGCTGAGTATGATCTCTATCGGATAGGCGGGCATGGCGGGTTGATGACATAACTAATATATGACAATTTCATTATTAGTCAATGGATTCGGGCCGGTTACTTCGTGTAATTGCCAGGTTATGAATTAATTTTAAACCCGCAACAAGTAATTTCAGGAGTCAAGATATGCGCACCACTCAATTAACATTTATAGGGATGCTGATTTCAGCGGCCAGCCTGTTTATAGCCTGTAAGACAAGCCGGTCTTCCGCATCCGGGGTAAAAACGGTTTCCATCATCCCGCGTACCGACTGGAAGGCTTCGGATCCAAAACCGTACGCAACACATATCCCCGTAAGGATCACGGTACATCATGAAGGCACACGGCTCCTTGCCACCGATGATGCGATCCGCAAAATAAAGGGCATCCAGACCTGGGGAATGGGCCCCGACCGAAAATGGGCAGATGTACCTTATCATTTTTTCATCGCTCCCGACGGAAAGATCTACGAAGGAAGGGATGTGAACACTGTGGGAGAAACCAATACCGAATACAATCCGACGGGTCATCTTTTGATCTGCTGCCTGGGGAACTATGAGGAACAGGAATTCCCGGAAGTTCAACTGAATTCCCTGGTCAGGCTGATTGCCTGGTGCTGTAAGACCTATAAGATCCCGACTGAAACACTCGCTACCCACCGCGACTATTCCAAACAGACCAGCTGCCCGGGAAAGAACCTGTATAGGTATTTTGAGAATGGGGTTATTAAGCAAAGAGTGAAGGGGATTTTAAAAAAATAAAGCGCTCCAAATTCAAATGGGTACATCAAACCGTAAACCTCAAACTGCAAACAGTAAACCTGCCTATACCCTCCTGCACGGACACCCATTATCCGCGGCTATAACTATATTTACAGGACAAATCCTGTTCCCCGATGTATAGACGTGTTTTAAAAATAATTTTCCTCGGTATTACGCTTTCTTTCGCAAGCCTTACTACCCTTTCTGCACAGCAGGATACAAAAAAGTACGGCGCATCGTTGAGCCTGGAAACGGCCACCGGAAAGCAGATTCAGGGTGGTGTGCTGTATGACGGAGAAATTGTCAAAGGCAAGATCCTTTTTGACCCGGCAAAATGGGATGGCGCCAGCCGGTTCTATCCCTATGTATTTCATTACACAGAGGGCCAGGAAATCTCGCTCTTTTATCCATTGGGGAACGATTCTCCCGATTTCACACAACTCCCCAAAAAAAATAAGGATGGTTCATACCAGCAGCAGATCACTCTTTTCGAAGCAGTGATCAGCCCGCCCTACGGAAAAGACAATTTTATCTTGCTGATGACGGAGAAACCGATCCTGAATATCCAGGCCATGCTTCGGGGAAAAGGAAAACCGGGCAGTGCCATGGAGGGTATATTGGGAAACGCAAACCGGGTTTCCCGGGGAGATTTCGATATCCGCCAGGAACTGATGAAACTGGTCAAAGGAAGCAAACTCTCGGTGTTCTCCGATCCCTCCTTTGGTATGGTGTCGGTCGGCACCCTTCAGTTTGAGAGCCGCCCGGCTGAGGAAAAAAGCGGGTTGACCCGGGGCGCAGCGCTCAAAAAAATGTTCGCCCTGCCCGACTCCTCGGAGATCTTCTACACCCCGGTTGCCCAGCGCGATATCGTGCGCGACAGCTTTCCCACCGTGGAGATCATCGATCCCGTACTGGATACCGCCACGATGAAAGGGGCCCGGGTGCTCTCCCTGGCCAATGCCCAGAAGATCACTGTTCGCGGGATCGCAGCCAACTGGAAACAGGGCATCAATGCCATCAGGAGCATCACCATCAACGGCCGGCCGGCCACCACATTCAGGCCTTCCTCAGGGTATTTTGATTATCTCTATGAGCCAAAAGAGGGACTGAATATTGCGGATGTACGTGTCGAGAACAACCAGGGTTATGCAAGAACCATCCGGTTAAAATTTCAATACCAGTCGGCCAATAAGGAAGTAAAGAAAGAAGGAAAGGATTATTTGTTTGTGATCGGCATCAACAAATATTCCGACTGGCCCGTGCTGCACAATGCCGCAAAGGACGCGAAGGATTTCCGTAAACTGATGGCTGATGAGTACGGATTCAGCAAGGATAATATCAATGATCTTTTCGATGAGCAGGCCACGCGAAAGGAGATCTACGCACGATTGCGTAATTACGTGGAAAGACTGGATGAGAACGACCGGTTGCTGATCTATTTCTCCGGGCACGGATATTATGATTCCACCCTTGAGACCGGGTACTGGATACCTGCCGATGCGCATTCCGGCGCCGATGACGAATATCTCAACAACCTCGAGATCACGCGGATGCTTCAAAAGATGAAGGCTAAAAACATTTTTGTCATCGCCGATGCCTGTTACTCGGGGCAATTGCTGCGTGACATGCAAAAGGAAAATTCCGGTCAGTATAAATCCCGGATGGTGCTGTGTTCGGGTAAACTCCGTCCCGTGCCAGATGGCGCTCCAGGCACCAACAGTCCTTTCGCATTGCAGGTACTGGATTACCTGAGCAAATCCGGTGAGGTAAAGGTTCTGGCCAGCGATCTGATCCAGCAGGTAAAGAAATCATTTGCCGGGAAAGACGGTCAAAAACCCGTGGGAGGGGCGATCGATGAAGTGGGAGATGAGAACGGGGATTTTGTCTTCAGGAGGGAAAAGCACTGACCGGACCCGGAAATTCAGTCGGGCAGTTTCGCAAGGCTTTTCACATATTCCACCGACCCGATATACTGGATATGGTAAAACCCGTTCCAGGCGCCGTTCTTCAGATCGGTGAACCGGTAATTGATACTTATCTTATGCTGGTCGTACTGCCAGGTGATTGTCGCCGATTTAACCCGGTATTCCCCCTGTAAACCAGAACCGTATTCGTTCGGAAAAAACATTACAGTATCCTTGATGTTTTTCTCATCAGGGTCGCCCAGCTTACTCATGTAAAAGGCTGTCAGGTCAGGGAGGTCCTTGCTAAAAAGGCTATCCTTTAGTTCCAGGTCCAGCGCGTACAGGCGATTTTTATAATAAGAGGTCTTTCCCCCGAATGTGTAGCTGCTTTGTTCTGTTTTTACTGTAACCGGGTGCAGGGGGGAGAGACTGTCGTACTCCTGCTTTTTCATTCCCAGGTAGTATACCCCTGTCACCGGGATCTTGGTCAGACGAATACCGGCACTGCCGGATGAACTCTCGCTTTTCATCTCCAGCAGGGCTTTGACCCGCTTCTGGCGTTCCTCCTCCCTCACCCTTTCGTATTCGATTGCTTTTTTTCGTGCTTCTTCCGCTTCGGCCTGTGCCTTCTTCATTTCCTCTTCCCTTTTTTTTACTTCGGCTGGCGAAGGCTCGGTATTCTGGGCCAGCCCTGTGTATGACAGGCATGCAGAGAAAAAAACCAGTATAAGAGGCGTTTTGAGCATGGGAAACAGAAGAAAACCAAAGTTGAAGATAAAATAAATTCAAGGATCAGGTATCCGTGTGGGAGGGTAGTTGTTAGTTTGTGGTTTGCTGTTTACGGTTTAACGTCCATTTTCCTTTGTTTGTGACACCCCGGGCTTTAGGCCGGACTTGATCCTGGGTCTTTAGGAAGATACCCGCTGAAAGATGCCACTTCAAAGAGCAAGATCCAAATGGCACAATGGCGGCATGACACTCGACTTTCAGGTATCACCTCTTTCAATTTGAAAATTGAACATTTCTCTCCACTTCTGCATTCTTAGATCATCTGTTCTGCAATCACTCTCCCCCTCTCATCTCCTGGTCTTTCAGCATTCGCCAGTAAACGGCGTTGCCTCTGTAACGGACGGAGAGGATGGTCCGGTGCGAACCGTTGCGTAGATCTGCCAGAATATAGGTGATCACCACATCATGGAGTTGAAATTGCCAGGAAAGCTGCACCGTTTTTACCGGGTAATCCGAAGTTATGGTGGCGTCGTTCTTATCAGGCAGTTGCATCGTGGTATCAGCGGATTCCGTTTTATCCGGATCACCCAGGCGGGTCTTGTAAATTTCGAAGATATCGGTGGGCGGGTCTTTGAATAAACTATCGATTGTAAATCCAAGCCCATACAAACGGGACCCCGTAAAGAAAGGCAAAACCTGCGCCGGGAATATTGTATTCTCTCCGTGTATCTTCCCCGGGGAAATTCTCCTGACGCTGTCAAATTCCTGGCGGGTCATTCCCAAAAAGTATCCCTCGCTTACCGGGATCTTCAGCAGCCGGAATCCGGCACTTCCCGTACTTCCCGCAGTTCCCGTGCTGCCCACTGCCGGTAACGGAGGTGGCGGTGAACTTGGTTTTGGAGGGCTGCCCTTTTTCTGACCGCTGGCAACAAAAGCTCCGAAGGAAAACATACCGATCAGCAGTAAAGTACGCATATGGTGGTGGTGTAGGACTGAAGTTACGAAATTGTATCTACTGGTCCGGCGAGCTTGCAGGCGGGTAGGCTAACCCGCCGTGGTCTTTATGAAGACAGGGGTCTTTTGGAAGTCACCCGCAGAAATATTCCACAGATGGACAGTTTCTCGTTTCGCGTTTTCACCTGCTTCGTGTCAGCAGGCAGGGATGAATCTTTTGTAAATTATTGGAATTTGTAGCTTGCCTATGGCATAGAAATCCCCCTGACAGGTTTATGCCTGCCGCTTTGATAAAACCCGTAAACACCCCGTTCGTTTATGAACAGGGCATGCACTTCTCGATCCGCTTCTCCAGGTCCTTTTTCTCAAACAAATCCTCACCGGCAACGGTCTCGGCTACTTTTACCATTTGGGTAAAGTGAAGGTTGACCGGGAATACAAAAGCCTCTTCGACATGGGTTAACTGATCGGGATCGGGTAAGGAAAGAATCCATTTTACCTTGTCTTCATGACTAAACTCCTTGACGGCAAATAGCCATCCGGTATCGGCGCCTCTTTCCTTTTCCCAGGCTATGATATTGTCTATCAGCAGATCCGTTTCCCGAATATCCTCCCCTAACCGGATATTCACTGGGTCCCTCAGGATCGAGTCGGTATCCTGCACCAGGTCAGGCACGACAAGTGCGGGAAATGTTGTTGTATGCATATGGCAGTTTTGCGGGAAGGTACCCCCTGTGGGAGGGTGTTCCAATGATCTGGATACACACGGTTGTGATTTTGCTCAGGGAAAGGATCTGCTTATCGTTTGAGGTTTGAAGTTTGACGTTAATCTTTGGGGAACTTGTTTTGAAAGAGACTTCTTCTCTTGTACTTTTTAAAAGAAACACGCTCAGAGAAAACTCCGGTTTTGAAGTATTACCGTTTTATCTTGAAGATTGATTGTTGATCAATGAGCATTTCAGTTTTTCAAAATTCATAATTCATTTGTTCTGTGTTCTTTATTCATTCATACCGAAAAAAATAAACCCGGTCGCTCCTGACGACCGGGCTGGTTACTCGGATTAATCTATC
>JBMSNP010000043.1:0-24654 GCA_049421765.1 Chitinophagaceae bacterium | reverse complement strand
CTGCTGCAGATCCTTCATCAGCCCGATACATCGATCGGGAAGTAGGACTACGATATCGAGTATTACCTCCACTTCCCGGATGAACCGGAAGCCATCGCCTGGCGACTGGACGCCTGGCTGAACTGGAATACCAGACTCAGAGACCGGCTGCTCGAAGCCCTTGCACACTGCCCACCCCTGGCCGAAACCCGGGACCGTATCGCCGCCTTGGGTGGTACCGGGTTTATCATTCGGGAAATGTGTCTGCCCGATTCCTCTATCCAGAGCCGCGGCATTCCCGCCCTGCTGGAACGGCTGCGACTATGGGATTCGTGTTACAGGAGGCAGCAGGAGATCGGGAATTGAGAGAGTTGGACAATGGTTGAACGTGGTTGAATGTAGTTGAACGATTGCCCTACACACAGATTCATCCCGGGGGTATTCATTTCCCGGGAACAGTGCCTGCGGCCCTTACCGGCTAAGGCCCGAAGTCAAGCAGGGGGTTGTTACTCAAATTCATTGACTTAAGAAGTGAAATGACCGCCTTCCTATTGTATTAACCTGCATCTAACTGGACCGAACAGAAAAGCATATTGACCAAATACTATAAAATTATTTTCAGCTTTAAAGCAGGAAACGAAGAATGCACAAGATTTTGGTTGGACAGATGAACGGTATTCTCATGAATTAAACCAATAGACGTTGCTTTTTCTCGATTCTTCTTCGATACAACAAAAAAAGGTATACTGCTAAGAGCCGATATGCCTCCTGCTATAAAAAAGGCACCCTTGATTCCATCATTTTTATATTTATCGTTACAAATTACTGGTGCAATACAAATTCCAGGGTCTACCAATTTTCCCCTTGGGATGATTATTGAAGTGGCGATTAGACCAGCTCCAGTTCCCAGAAATATCCAGGCTGTAGTTTTTTGCTTTTTACTCTTCATAAGGTAATCGTTGGGGGCAGGTAAATGCTTGGTTTCACTTTGCTGCCCAAATAACATCGCAGATGATCCCAGCAATAAGAAAATAATGATTATTTTTTTCATAAACATATTTTAATTAAAAGAGGGTGATTGGATAATCGAAGAAACACTCATTTTTTTGCCAGGGTGAGTTTTAGTGTATCTCCGGGAATATTAAAATCCACAGAAGCAATAACTAACGTATTACAATCAAAACTTTTAACGATTAACACTTCACCATCAACAGTCATGTTATTACCCGACACAGACCATGTGCCATTGTCATTCTCTGGCGGGTTACAGACTACACCGACATCTGCCTTCTGGTAGGTACCATTAGCATTAAAAGTGACTTCGTCGTCTCTATTACATACGTTAGGGAAAAGTATTGTGTAATAGTCTTGCTCTGTAGATGTAGGGCTTTGCTTATACGTATAAGCAGCAAATCTGTATGTCCCTGAAAGGTCGGCTGTATTAATAGAGCATTCCTTTTTCGGTTTTTTACAAGAAATTACTGATGCAGCCAGTAAAAATAAAGTGGTGATCTTTTTCATTGGTTTTGTTTTGGATAAATAATATTGTTTAATGGCCAATTAAACTTCAATCTAACGCTATATGATAGTTTATGGAAGGAGCAATTCGCATTATGATATTTCCGATTGGTGGTTTCGATAACCGGGTTTGTAGTTTGACTTTATGCTATTGAAACTTCAGCGCCTTACATGGTATATTGAAATTCAAATAAAAGAGGGTGAAAAACACCTAATTAATTTAGATATTATGCCCAGGCAGCCGATTACAAACCGGGAAAGGCAAATGGCAAAGAGTGAAGATGTTTCGGATGAGATAATCGCTATCTTTCTGTCAATATGGAGCTACTTTAATGGTTATGCGCTTTTATTTTTGATAACATGTTGAAATTAAACCTAACCACATACTGGAAATGTCAACTGATCGGGTGGGGCAGTTATTCACTGTATTATTATTTTTTTGATCTGATCTCTAATTCTCATCGACCAGCTAATTTGATCCGCGGATTTGTTTTAGGATTAGCCGGTCTTCTTTTTACACATATTTTAAGGTGGTTATTCAAAAGATTCAGGATATTAGAAAAACCATTCAGAAATCAGGTACTCCAACTGTTTTTGCTGAATATAGTTATCAGTTTTTTTACAACTATTTTCATACTACTAGTATATGATGCTGCTGGATTGTGGGCAACGGTGTGGGGAAGGAATCGATTTTCATCGAGCTACATTTATTTATCTGCCATTCATTTTTTTTATTGGCAGATACTGTTATTGACAACCACATGGACGGCTGTATATTTTTTTGTTCAATATACCCGTCAGATTAAAAAAGCAGAACATGAAAAGGCCAATTTAAAAATTAAATTGTTTGAATCGGAAGCCCGCGCCCTGCGTGCACAGATGAATCCTCATTTTATATTTAATTGCCTGAACTCCATCAAAGCCCTGATCAATAAAAATGAAAATGACAAGGTGGTAAACTATCTCACTGTTTTTTCAAGACTTATACTGTCACTATTTCACAATTCAGATAAGCGAGAAATTGGTTTATACGAAGAGTTAGAAACATGCAAACTTTATACGCAATTGGAAAAGATGCGATTTGGCCATAAAATTGATTTTGTTTACGACATTGACAGAACATTTGACTTGAAAAACTTCAACGTACCGGCACTAATCATTCAACCATTTATTGAAAATGCGATCTGGCATGGCCTGGTACCAAAAGAATCAGGAGGTAAGATCCTGATCAGTGCAAAAGAAAATAAAGGCATGATTTATTGTACAATTGATGATGATGGAATAGGCCGTAAATTATCACAGCAATTCAAAATTCAGTACGATTCTACTTATCAATCGAAAGGGATTGGACTGACGAGGTCAAGGCTGGAACTGGATAAAATTCTTAATGACAGGAATAATATGATAGATATTACTGACAAAACCGATATTAACGGTAACCCAGCGGGAACAAGAGTTACACTCACTTTTTACCAGAGCAGGCAATAACTCAATGAAACGATCAATTTCAACATATTGGAAATGCCAGTTGATTGGCTGGGGCGCCTGGCTTCTTTTTGACTATTTCCTTGTTGGGCTGCCTTTTATGACCTGTCTTATGGCCAGTGTATTTGGACTGGTATGTAGCCATTTTTTGCGGTTTTTATTCAAACAATTGAAGATCCTCAACAAGAACACAAGAAGCCAAATAGTTTACCTGCTGCTATTAAATTCGATCGTAGCATTTTTGGGTACTGTGTTGCTTATATGGGTATTATATATTGCCGGAATTATTAATTTAAATCTTCCTTCAAATTCTTTCAGCTATTCCTTTTGGAGAGAGGTCCTTTGGGGTTACCAACAGACATTGTCCGTGGGTACTGGCTGGATTGCCATTTATTTTGCAGTACATTATATCCGGGACTTGAAAAAAGCAGAACAGGAAAAAAATGATTTAAGGGTCAGTTTAGCAGAATCGGAAACGATGGCTCTTCGGGCTCAAATGAATCCTCATTTTATTTCCAATAGTTTGTATACCGTTAATTCTTTAATTAAGAAGAATGAAAATGAAAGAGCTGCAAATTACCTGACCACTCTTTCAAAGCTCATTCGTACCTTATTTCAGAATTCCGATAAACGCAAAGTGAGCCTGTTTGAAGAACTGGAAACCTGCCGGCTTTACGCCCAGCTGGAAAGTATTCGGTTCAATAATAAAATCGATTTCAGTTTTGAAATTGATGAAACCATAGATCTCAAAGACATCAAAGTACCGGCGCTGATCCTGCAGCCAAGAATTGAAAAAGCGATCTGGCATGGACTGATGCCTAAAGAAACCGGAGGCCGTGTATGTGTTAGTGTAAAAAGAAATAATGGAACAATAGAATGCGTTATTGATGATGATGGAATCGGCAGAAAACAATCAATGAAATCTACACCACAACATGAAACGAGTTATGAATCGAAAGGAATAGGCCTGACCTATTCAAAATTAGAATTGGAAAAACTATTAAGCGGGAGTGAGGAAGGCATCAATATTATTGACAAAGAAGGTGAACTCGGAGAGCCAGCGGGTACAAAAGTTATTTTTACATTTAACGAATACGGAATTTGATAAAGGCGATCATTATAGATGATGAACAGAACTGTATCGACAGCCTGGCTTTTGATCTTCAAAAGTATTGCCATGACGTACAAGTACTGCAATGCTGCACCAATCCCAAACAGGGATTGCTGGCGATAAAAAAGTACAAACCTGATCTGGTTTTCTTAGATGTGCAAATGCCCTGGATGACGGGATTTGAAATGCTTGAACTCCTGGATAAAATAAATTTTGCAATCATTTTTACAACGGCGTATGATCAGTTTGCGGCTAAAGCTTTTCGCATAAGTGCAATTGACTATCTATTAAAGCCTGTGGATTTTAATGATCTGAAAGAGGCCGTAAAAAAAGCAGCAGAAAAAATTCAACAAAAGTCAGGTGTTGAGAATATTGCCAATCTTTTACAGAACATCAAACAGCCCGAAAACAACCAACGAATCGCCTTTCCGGGAAGAGAGGGTTTTGAGTTTGTAGAAGCCGGAAAAATCGTTTACGCCCAGGCTGAGGGGTCATATACGCATGTTTTTTTAAGCGATAAACGAAAACTGGTGATTTCAAAAACGTTGAGTGATATAGAAGAAATGTTATCGCAGAATCTTTTTCATCGTATCCATCATAGCACGGTTGTTAATATCTCTCGCGTCACCCATTTTTTTAAGTCTGATGGAGGATATATTGTTTTGGACTCCGGAGAAAAGTTGGCGGTATCCAAATCAAAGAAAGATAATCTTATGGAAAAACTGGGATTGAAATAAACGATATTCGATATGCCCCTTTCCTTTACCAAATTGTAAATCTTCAGCTGAAAGTGTACCACTAAATGAATGAATTTTATTCGCTGGGGAGCTACTCCGATGATAGAAGTTTATTCCAGACCACTTTCTATAACTGGGTTTAAGAAGAGTATCTCTCAATTCCCAAATTGTTGACCATTAGCAATCAGATAAGATGGGTTTCTGCAGGGTAAAATAGTGGTTGACATGTCATTACTCTTCATATAACTGATAAACGCTAGATGGTTGTTAACCCGTTTGAACAATAGTTGAACATGGTTGAACGTGGTTTAACAATGGTTAAACGATTGTTCAACTACCGTTCAACAACTGTTCAACCATTCTACACAACTACCAACTCATAAAACTCCTCCTCCCGCAGATACTGCTGCGCCAGGGAGCGGAGTTCTTCGGCAGAAATCGTTTTGATCGTCTGGATCGTATCATAGAAATACCGGTCGGTAAGATCATTGAGTACAATATTCTTCCAGCGGGCGATGATCTGAAACGGACCGTCCAGGTCACCCAGTATCCCTCCCATCATGTAATTCCGGACCAGTTGCAACTCCTCCTCATCGATCCCCTCCTCCCGAAGAATTTCCATTTCCCTGTACACTTCCGCAATGGTGGCCTCGCTTACGTCCTTCCCGGCTTCGGTACTGATGACCCAGCTGGTATCCTGGATATGGTTTTGCAGGTAGCTCTGGATCCCGTATGTGTACCCTTTGTCTTCCCGGATATTGCTCATCAGCCGGGAACCAAAAAAACCGCCGAACAAGGTGTTCAACACCATTACTTTCATAAAGTCGGGGTGATGACGGTTTGGAAATGGCCGCGCGATCCGTATCGATCCCTGCACTCCTTCCGGATCATTGGTGATCCGGTATCGCTTTTGCTCCGAAAGAATCCGGGCTGCCGGACTTACTGATACCGGGTTACTGGGCAGATCGCCGAAATACCGGTTCAGCATTTGCCCCAGGTCGCCGGGTATCTTCCCCGCTACAAACAGGATCATCTGCCCCTGCCGGTAATAGCGGTCATAAAATCCAAGGAGTTCATGCCGGTCCAGGGCGTCAAAATCCTCGGGACGACTGTACTTTCCATATGGATGATCCTCCCCGTACAGATAAACATCGATCAGCCGCCCGGCCACAAAATCACTTTTTTTCAGGTTTACCTTCAGCCGCTGCTTCATGTTCTGCTTATAAATGTCAAGTTCCTCCTGGGGCATCACGGAATCAGTAAGGAGTTCCCGCACAACAGGCAGCAATTCGCCCGCATGCCGGACCAAACAATGGAGGGTTACTGATGCGGTTTCATTATAGCAGGCACGGTTCAGGTAGGATCCGTAATATTCAAAATGCTCGTTGATCCGGAAAGCCGACCGCGAAGAAGTGCCGTTTCTCAATAAAAAATTTACCGTGGGGGCCACCAGGTTTTTTTCTTCAAAACAATTCCCTGCATAATAAACCCATTCAAAGGACAAGACATCCTCCGCGCCTGCGTTCACCGCATAAACCCGGGTCCCGTTGTCGAGCGTGTACTGTTCCGCTTCCCGGAGCCTCAGGTCAAAGTTGACCGCATCCACTATAACGGGCGCCTGTTTCCGGTCTGGCATGGGTTTTCTTTCGTTTTGGTCAGTTAATCAGTTTTCAGACAGGTAGTGAATTGTGCTGCAGTTGCTGTCCCTGAAAATGGACCGGCTTTCCTGCAGAATGTCCTCCGTGGTTACCGAACTGTATTTTTCCAGTTCGTAATTCATCCAGGCTGCATCTCCCAGGATCTCATAATAAGCCAGGCTGTTTGCCCGGCTCATGACACTCATGTCTTCGAATGCGATCATGCTTTCGGTCTTGTTCTTCACTTTCTGGAGTTCAGGCTCCCCGACAAGTTCGTTCTTCATTTTCTCAAGTTCCGCCTGCACTGCCTTTTCCGCTGCTTCCATGGAGATCCCTTTCACCAGCTTCCCTTCCACAACCACCAGGCCGGCATCGGTACTGCCGAAATGATGACACTCGATATTGCTGAATAATTGCTTTTCCTTTACCAGCGACTGGTATAGCCTTGAAGAACCTCCGCCACTCAGGATATCGGTGAGCAGGTCGATGATATAATACCGCCGGTCAAGGCGACCGGGCATGTGCCAGCATTTGTAAAGCGCATCAAGCGGTACCTGGGCCCGGACTTCCAGCATGCGTGCTTCGGATTGTTCAGGTTCAACGGGCAGGTTCCGCCGGTACTGTTCGCCCGATGCGATGTCGCCAAACCATTTTTCCGCCAGTTCACGTACCCTTTCCACGGTCACATTTCCTGCCACCACAAGCACCGCATTCACCGGCCGGTAATGCTTGTAAAAAAACTGTTTTACATCATCCAACTCCGCGTTCTCAATATGTGACAATTCCTTCCCGATCGTCATCCAGCGATACGGATGTTTTTTGTACGCCAGTTCACGCATCCGGTGCCAGACATCGCCATAAGGCTTGGTCAGGTAATGCTCCTTGAATTCCTCGCAAACCACTTTTCGCTGAACATCCAGGCTTTTCTGGCTGAAAGCCAGGGAAAGCATCCGGTCGCTCTCCAGCCAGAACGCGGTTTCCAGGTTTTCCGCCGGTAACTGGATATAATAATTGGTAAGATCGTTGGTTGTATAGGCGTTATTTTCCCCGCCGGCCATTTGCAGGGGCTCGTCGTAGTTGGGGATATTGACCGATCCGCCAAACATGAGGTGCTCAAACAGGTGGGCAAACCCGGTCTTTTCGGGATCTTCATCACGGGCACCCACATCATACATGATGTTTACCACGGCCATGGGTGTGCTGACATCCTGGTGAACAATAACCCGGAGTCCGTTGGACAGCCTGAATTTCTCAAAATGGATCATAACATCTGTAACAAGAGTTATTGTAAAGGTTTTTTGCTGGCCCGGGCGGGCCGATTGTAAAAGTATTGAAAATGTGGTAATTGGGGATATGAAACCGGAGATCAGAGAATACTTCTGACTTTGAGATGGCGCTCAATAATCTTGTCGTCCCGCCGGAGGATCAGCTTTACCTTTTCATTGGGGGTTTGCAGGGCGATCTTAAACTGGTTCAGGTTCTTGTTGAATATATTGTTGACGGCAATGACTTCATCCCCCTCGATCACATCGGCCAGCTCGGCCGGAGATCCGGGGGCCACATCGCCCACAACGATGTTACCGTTGATCAGGTAAAGCTCCAGTCCCGAATAGGAATAGTCGAACATCTCCCTGAAATGCTGATTGGGAGTGATATAAACATCCCCCCGATCATAATTGAGGATCACATTGAAACGCCGCATCACATCATTTCCGATCAACCCGCCCATCAGGGGATAGGAAGTGACATTATAATCATCGTTGAAGATAAAAACGGGTACGTTTCGAAACCGGTACGGGCCGATCTTCACTTCCTTGATGACGGTCAGTTCCATATCAATCTTTCCGCCCAGTCCTTCCCCTTCCTTGGGCCAGCGTCTCCTTTTCTTGTCGAGAAAATTACTGTCTTCGATAAACTCCCTGGAGAACAACATGCAGAGACCGGCCCCGATATCAAAAAGGAAATTCGAGCTGATTGTCTTCGCATCACGCACCCGAAGCGGCTGGCTGATCATCTGGCTGATCTGGGGTTTCAGCAGGTATCCGCCACGGGGATAACGAATAGTGCCCCGGGAACAAAAGATTACTTTGGTGCTTTCATAATCGATTTTCACAATATACCGGCTCAGAACCGCATACCCGATAATTCCATCGATCCGTTCCCCGTACACTGCAGTCAGGATGCTGTAATCGTTGATGTGGAAATTCAGGCTGTCAATCGTAAGACCAGGAAACTTCAGGCGCTGGTTATACAGAAAGCTCACATTCCGGATTCCCGCAATCCCCCGGATCGTACGGTTGGAAGGAACGGGACTAAGCCCGAGGAAGTCGGCGGTGGTGGAGTCGAGCGAAATACCGCTGCTTCCCGTATCCAGGATAAAGTTTAACGTGTCTGGGTTTTCTCCAAGTTTGGCCTGCAGGATGATGATCCCCCCAGTAAGCTGGATAAAAGGAACCGATGTGATCTCCCGTGAAAGGGGTTCTATAAACTCCTCCTGCGCCCCCGCCCGGCTCACGGTCAGGCAGATCAACAGCAATATACCTGTAAGGCTCTTTTTCATGACTGGAATCGATCGAAAGCCGGATTCCGTGCGGCCCGGCCTTCTTAATATGACAAATAAATTAAATAAAAAGATGCAAGAGGATCTTCCGCTTAAATAATAAATCCCTCTTTTTCAATTAGAAAAATGCCATTCCCCATATTTTGCCATGGCCCTTACCTTTGCGGGATGCAACTCCGGGACTTATATGAAAAAGCCTCCGCATTCGGGAGCCTGAGCGTCGAAGAGGGTGTGTACCTGTACCATCACGCACCGCTGACGGATCTCATGTTTATCGCGGACGAACTTCGGAAGATCCAGGTTCCCCACGGTAAGGTTACCTGGCAGATCGATCGCAATGTCAATACCACCAATGTCTGCATCGCCAATTGCAAATTTTGCAATTTCTACCGGGTCCCGGGGCATGCTGAAGCCTATATCACGGATATGCCGTCCTACCGCGAAAAGATCAGGGAAACCCTGAAATACGGCGGAGACCAATTGCTGCTCCAGGGAGGACATCACCCGGAGCTCGGGCTGGATTTTTATGTAAACACATTCCGGGCTATCAAGGCTGAGTTCCCCGATATCCGGCTTCATGCGCTTGGCCCGCCCGAAGTCGCCCATATTACCAAATTAACCAAAGGTGAGCTCACCCATCGGGACGTGCTCCTGGCATTGAAAGAGGCCGGTCTGGACTCTTTACCCGGAGCAGGGGCGGAGATCCTGGTGGACAGGGTCCGGCGGCTCATCTCAAAGGGAAAATGCGGGGCACAGGAATGGCTGGATATCATGCATGAAGCCCACAAGCTGGATATTACCACTTCTGCAACCATGATGTTCGGGCATGTGGAGACCATCGAAGAACGTTTCGAACACCTGGTAAAGATTCGCGAAGTGCAAAGCCGTAAACCCGAACATGCAAACGGGTTCCTTGCTTTTATCCCCTGGACCTTCCAGGATGTGGATACCCTTCTGGCCCGGATCCGGGGCGTGCACAACCTGACCACCCCCGAGGAATATATCCGCATGATCGCACTTAGCCGGATCATGCTGCCGAATATTAAGAATATCCAGGCCAGCTGGCTGACGGTCGGAAAACAGGTGGCTTCACTTTGCCTGCATGCAGGTGCGAATGATTTTGGTTCCATCATGATCGAAGAAAATGTGGTAAGCGCCGCCGGGGCGCCACACCGGTTTACTTACCGGACCATCCAGGAAGCCATCCGGGAAGCGGGATTTGAACCGCAACTGCGGAACCAGCAATATGAGTGGCGGGAAATCCCGGCCGGGATTGAGGAACAAGTAATCGGTTATTAATAAATCGCAATATTCATTACATGAAAAAAACGTTCAGCTGGTTCAGAAAAATTGCCTTCGCAGAAGGAATATCTTTCCTGGTCCTGCTTTTTGTGGCCATGCCCCTGAAATATTTCGCAGGCCTCCCCCTGGCCGTTACCCTCATCGGCGGACTTCACGGAATCCTGTTCATTGCATTCGTAATCCTGGCGCGGGAAGTGAAAACAGAATACAAAAAGGATTTCCAATGGCTGCTGAAAGCCGGGCTGGCTTCCGTGATCCCGTTTGGCACATTCTATATGGATAAACAATGGAAGAAGGAAGAAGCGGAAGTCCCGGCCGTTTCGTAGCAAGTTTCCCATCATCTTTGCGGGATTTTTCACGGCCGACCGGATTCAAACCGCGGACCTTACGCGGTTTCAATGGATAATTGCGAGTCGTACTTCATTTAACAAAAGTCCGCAGGATTAATTTGTACCTTCAGCCGGTTCATCAAAGGAATCCGCTATGAAGAATTTGCTTATCCTGATTTCCTTTACCGCCCTGGTCTCCTCCTGCGGCAGCAATAGTGCCGGTGAGCCCGAAGTCGTGGAAGAAGACACCGTGGCTTTATCCTACAGCTGGAAAGCCGGGTTGAACGACAGTACCGGTGAGCTGGAAGTCAAAAAAACGGAACTCGGCAGTCCCGATTCACTCACTGCCACTTCCATGATCACATTCCTGAATACCAAAACACCGAATATTCAGTTGCAGTTTGTAAAAATCTCCGGGGATACTATTTATGTATCCATCCCCGACGCACTTTACCTGACCCAACAGATGGGATCCACAGGCCCTTCGCTCTATTTTGCGGAAACCGTTTACAATCTCACCGAAATCCCCGGTATTCGTTTTGTGAATTTTAATTTTGAAGAAGGTGATCATGCCGCTCCGGGTGTCTTACACCGGGGTCAGTTTGGCGAAACCAAGACCAGCAGCCTCTGAATAAAAACGCCGTGATTCATCTTTCAGACAAACCACGGCGCTGATCAATTTTTTTTTCTACTTCGGGTATTTCTCCACCGTATGGGAAACCGGTTTTACCGACCGGAGATAGGCATAGATGGCTTTCAGGTCGCTGTCAGTCATTCCGGCAAAATCAACGATAGGCATTACCGTATTTTGAGCTCCGGGGTTGAAGTTATACCCGGCTTCCTCCCGGCAAACAGTAAATTTGGTCAGGAAACGCTCTTCAGTCCAGGTGCCAATACCGGTCGCCGAATCGGGGGTGATGTTTGAAGAATTCACGCGAAAACCGGGTAAATTGAACAAGTTACCCCCCGCAAAATGACGAGACATATCAGGCTGTCCTTTTTCAAACGGAGTATGACAACCTGCGCAATCCGCCATATTGGCCAGGTATGCCCCGTAGTTCACAACATCTGAAGCCGGGGGGCGCTGATTCCCGTCAACGGATGCCTGCAGGGCGGGGCCCGGATATGCCATGGCGATGGGAATCATTAATTGTCTGTCCGGAACTTTGTTGCGGATCGGTTTCAGGGTACGCAGATATGCAATTATACTCAGCAGATCATCTTTTGCCATCCTGTTAAAACTGGCATAAGGCATCAGTGGGAAAAGCGTATCCCCGTTCTTGCTGATCCCCTGGGTAATCGCCCGCAGGATCTCATCATCGGTCCAGGTACCAATGCCCGTTTCATTATCCGGTGTGATGTTTTTCCCGTACAGAACCCCGGGGATAAAATCCGCGATCTTGCCATCAAATACAAACCCTCCCCCTCCTTCGGTCCCGGGGATCACCGGCCCTGAAAACTTGTTGAAATCACGCTGGCTGTGACAATGAATGCAGGTAGCTACATTATTGGCGAGGTATTTTCCCCGTTCAATAACCTGTTTTATGGAGTCTTCTTTATTTGTTGGCTGTGGCTCTGATTTCTTGTCTTTGCAGGAAGAAAAATAAGCGGCACAAGATACCAGTACGGCAATAACCGTAATTGTAATTCGCTGTTTCATGTTGGTTTTTGTTTGGTTTCGGTACATAAAAGGTAGAATAATTCTCCGAAACCCCCTCGCTTATTTCAACACATACCCGAGGTTAAGGGTAAGCGGAACCTTGACGCCGTCGTTTTGAGGGAAAATATTGCCATTGGAGTAATGGGCGATCCGGAGTCCGGCATAGATTTTCTTTTGCTTCCCGGCAAAGACTCCCATACCCATAAAATCGTGAAAAGTGAATTTTCTGCCCAGTGGGACATTATCAACCAATATTTTAGAAATAAAACTTGGGCCTGCCACCGAATACTCAAAAAACAGATCCAGGGGTTTTGTCCGAAGGGCATTGAATCGCAATACCGGGTTCAGCGAAAAAGTGAAAAAGGACTCCTTCCTGTCCCGGCTTTTCCAAATCCCTGTGTGTACCGCCCAGTCCATGGCAAATACTTTCCGGGTATGAAAAATATTTCTTTGGTAACTCAGTGAAAACCCGCTCCTCACATGCGCATCTCCGCCCCAGAAGATCGGAATGGCCCCTTTGGAAACAAAATCATTGACCCCGTATCCCAGATCGTTACGGGTAATCCCTGCGAAAAGGATCTCCCGGGGAAAGTTAAGACCGCTTCTCTCCACATGCTTGATTCTTTGATCGGGCAGGGGCCGCAGGTTATAGTTGAACCCGGCCCCAAAAAAGAGCGTTTCAGGCTGACGGACTTTCTTGTTTGGCGGCGACCAGGCCGAACTCAATTGGAGGTCCCATTTGGGGTTCACATGATACCGGATAGCGCCCCCCAGCAATCCCGTTCCATAATTGGCGTTTTTTACTACCGGTACTCCGTTTATTTCGAAACCATTCCTGGTAATGACTGACAACCCCGCTTCTGCGGTAAGGGAAAATTTCCTGCTGATCGGGTACCGGCCTTCCAGGGTCAGCCCGGCAATATTCATCCAAACCGAATGGTTTACCCGGTCGCCGTTCACATTCCTGTATTCTACCCAGTTCACAGGTCTCATATAAGTGATCCGGGCGGAAAGAAATTGATTGATCGGACAACCGTAAAGTACGATCCGGACCGCCGTATGCGGAACGGATACGGATTCTACCGAGTAGCCCCGCTCAAGCTGTGCGGAAGAAAAAGGATAGTTGATATACCCGATATTAACACCGAAGTAGGCATTTCTCAAACCGGGGGGGTATTGGATACGATCGGCCTGGGAGGCGGCGGGCGAGGTATATAAAATAAAACCCCAGAACATCGCCCCAATAGAAAGCGTACGAATCCCCATAAGTCTTATTGCAGGTTTCTGTTTCTGTTAAGAGTAAACTCAAAAATAAGGGAATGAATTCAGATTTGCCGGGGCAGTAAGATCTTGCCGGTCCGACGGGGGCTAATACAGTTTGAGGCCTTAAGCCTCAACAGGGAACTACCTGGTCACAAAGCGGTAACCAATCCCCTTGATCGTAATGATTTCCAGGGCCGGGTCCTCCCGGAGATAGCTGCGAATCTTGGTTATATATACATCCAGGTTCCGGCTGTTGAAGAAAGAGTCGTTCCCCCAGAGCAGGTTCAGGATGTCTTTGCGATCAATGATCTTTTCGCGGTTTTCGTACAAAAGTTTCAGGATTTCACTTTCCCGAAAGGATAACTTCCGCTCCTCTTTTCCAAGACACAATAACTGGCGGCTGACCTGGAAACTGTATTTGCCGATTTCCACCGTGCCCCCGTTGATCCGTGGAATTCCTTCCTCGCGATTGCGCAGCAGGTGCTGGATCCGGACGATCAGTTCCTCCATGCTGAAAGGTTTTCGTATATAGTCATTCCCTCCCAGGGTAAATCCTTTTACCACATCTTCGGTCTGGGTTTTCGCGGTCAGGAAGATGATCGGAACTTCTTCATCCAGGTCCCGGATCTCGTCGGCAATGGTAAACCCGTCTTTATTCGGAAGCATAACATCGAGAATGCAAATATCCGGTTTAGCCTCTCGGAAAACCCCGAGGACTTTCGCTCCATCACCCTCCATAACCACATCAAACCCCCTGCTTTCCAGACTTTCCCGGACGATTTTACCCAGGAAGAGTTCATCTTCTACATACAAGACTTTTGTTTTGCTCATGGTGTCATGTTTTTGGGAATGGTAATGATAAAAGAGGTGCCTTGTCCCTGCTCGCTTTCCACCCGCATGCTACCGTTGTGTTTTTTGATCACCTGTGCGGCATAGCTCAACCCCAGGCCATACCCTTTTGCATTATGGGTGTCGCCATGGGGCACCCGGAAGAATTTTTCAAAGATGCGGTCGCGGTAACCGGGAGCGATCCCGATGCCATTATCGGTAACACGCAGTTCCACCTGTTCTTCATTACCAGATACCTGGATCAGGATCTCGGGGTTCTCTTTGCTGTACTTCAAGGCATTATCGAGGAGGTTGAAAACCACACTCAGCAGGTGCAGTCTGTCTCCCTGGAGATTAACGCCTCCTTCCTGTGTCACAGTGACCCGGGCATGATGCTTTTCAAGCTGAAGTTTCATCGAGTCGGTAACCTCCCGGACCAGGTCATGAAGATTCACCAATTCGTATTTCAACTCAATCTCCTTTTTCTCAAACATTGACAGCTTGAGCACTTTATCCACCAGTAAACCCAACCGCTGAATTTCATTCCCGGAAATATCGAGGTATTCGCGGGTTCGGGCAGGATCATCCATCGCGTTGAAATTCTTCAACGCCTCAATGGCCACCCCAACGGTTGCGATGGGCGTTTTCAATTCGTGGGTTATGTTGCTGATAAATTCATTTTTCAGTTCGGAAAGCCTTTGTTGTTTCAGCAGGCTCCGGTAAAGCAGCACAAAGGACAGGATCGTGATCCCCAGCAGCAGGATGGAAAACCCGATCGGCTGGGCAATCTCCCGCAACAGGTAAGGCAAAGTATTTCCCAGGTTCAGGTTGTAAGTTACCGGCCTGGTAAAACCGACCATTACTTTTTTCGGAGTTGGGAAATCACTCACTTCGGCTGAATCCTGCCGGGTGATGGAATACGGAACCCGGATCTTATCCCGGCTCAGCCGCTGGGCAAAAGCACTGTCAATTTCCGATAACCGCAGGCTGTCCTGCAATGAATCCACACCGGATAATAACCGGAAAAGAAATTCTTTCCCGGGATGCAGATCTGGGTGTTCATGACTTGCAAGACCGGTGTCTCCCTGGATATTTACCGTGGCATGATCCATCGATATGATCACCCCGCCCCGGGTTTCCTTTTTGAGAGAGTCCTTAAGTTTATCCCTGATGATATTGACCGTGGAAATGATTTCCCGATTGGGAGAGACCTGTTGCTTTGTTTTTTTATCTCCGTCGGTTACAATAAGTTTAACCGCCGGTTTTTCGGATTTCTCATTCCAGTTTACAGTTCCCAGGTCCAGTTTACCGGCC
The DNA here is from genome assembly GCA_049421765.1 of Chitinophagaceae bacterium. GTDB lineage: Bacteria > Bacteroidota > Bacteroidia > Chitinophagales > Chitinophagaceae > JJ008. The sequence continues at coordinate 8,931 of JBMSNP010000043.1, read as the reverse complement.
TGCAGTTGCAGGATGGTTTCCCGGAATGCCAGGTCCGTTTTGATTTCCAGCGACTTTTTCTCGCGGGTATAATTCTGCTTCAGCCAGTATACCTGGAAGCCGGTAACCCCCAGGATGGCCAACCCCATCAATATTGCCAGTCCTTTATTTTTTTTCATATTGCAGAAGCGAAACCAAAAATAATCCAATGTTCCGGGGTATTTCATCCCTTTAACCTTTATTAACCTTAAAGAAAGGTGGCTTAACTTATCTTGCAACTCCCCCGGCCTAGTTTTGGTCTCAAACAAAAAAAATATGAAGCAATTTCTGACTACGGGTATTGGTATGCTGTTATTGGCGCTGACGATCCAGGCGCAACAAAATGCAGGTACAGTGATTTATGAACGTGTTTCACGGATCCAGTTCAGCTTTGCAGGCATGCCGGGTGGCATGGAACAGCAAATGCCTTCCACCCGTACCGATAAGTTTGAACTGGTTTTTGGCAATAACCAGTCATTGTGGAAACAGGCCGAAAGTGATAACGATGACAACGGGTCGTTTACCACCGACAACGGGGCACATATCCGCATGATCGTGGCCGGAAGCAATGATGTGCTTTACACCGACCTGGAAAAAGGACGAAAGGTGGAAAACCGGGAACTGATGGATAAAAATTTTATCATAGATGATACCATCAGCCGGCTGAAATGGAAAATGACGGGAGAGACAAAAACCATCCTGAATCACAATTGCATGAAAGCCACCTCCACCCGTACCAGCAAACGGACAATCATGAATATGGACAACGGGGTGATGGAGCGGAAAGAAGTGAATGACACATCTGTGGTCATAGCCTGGTTTGCCACGGATATACCTGTTTCGGCGGGTCCTTCCGATTATCAGGGGCAGCTCCCGGGACTGATCCTGGAAATGGATATCAAGGATGGCACACAGATATATAAGGCTGTTCAGATTTCCGAAAAAGCTGACCTGGCATCCATTAAAGAACCCAATGGGAAAAAACGATATACTTCGGCCGAATTTGCAGCGGAAAGGGAAAAAATGATGAAGGAAATGGAAAAAAATAGCGGCGGAGGCAGGCGGATCATCAGGATGAACTGACAAAAAAGAATAGTCGATCTAACCCCCTGTTCCGCAGGGGGTTTTTTATTGAGATGGCATTTCAGTTTTATCGATTACATGATGATCAGGAACGACCCGGATGTGGCTGGTCTGGCAGGAGCCTGGATGAATAGTCTGATCCGGAGAAAACACCCGGGAACGGTTTGAAAGGTCTTATTACAATTCATTGACCATTCCCCTCACTTTGTCTTCAAAAATCGGGTTTCATGACAATCCGGCTTCCGGGTTCAGCGTCTCCGATGCACCTTTATCAAAATTTTGTCACTGCCATGGTCTTCATCAACTTGCTTTTTGTCGGTATCGGGATGCTGACTGCCTGGTTTTTCATCAAAGCCCTGAAAAGACCCCTATTACCCCTGGTCATCCTCCTGCTATGGACGGGGATACAAAGTATCCTGGCCGTTAATGGATTCTTCCGGGTTACCGACGGCCTGCCGCCCCGTATGGCACTGGTTTTAATGCCGGTTCTGGCTGCAGTCATTTTCCTTCTTCTGCACCCGTCGGGTAAACGCTTTCTTCAAACCCTTGACCTGAAATGGCTGACACTGCTGCATACAGTACGACTTCCTGTTGAAATCGGTTTGTACTTGTTATTCCGGGAAGGATTGGTACCGGAATTGATGACATTCGAGGGAAGGAATTTTGACATCCTTGCGGGGATCTCCGCTCCCTTTATTTATTACCTGGTATTTATAAAGAAAAAAGCTTCTGCCCGGCTGCTGCTGATCTGGAATATCGTTTGCCTGGCGCTCCTGATGAATATCCTGGTTAACGCGGTGCTTTCCATCCCCGGACCGATTCAACAGTTTGCCTTTGAACAACCGAATATCGCGGTTCTTGATTTCCCGGTCAGTTTATTGCCGGCCCTGATCGTCCCCCTGGTATTACTGGCACATGTTGCCGCTATATCCCGGAAAAGCCCCCAGGGAAGATAAGATCCCCTCCGTACGGACTCAGTCTTCTTCCTTGTTTAGCTATGAGCAGGCTGAAGACCTTTCATACCTGCTATCTTTGCAAAAACAGCCTTACATGAGATCCTTTCTTCTCACCTTTTTTCTCATCACCTTTATGGCAGCTGCAGCACAGGACAGCATGAGTGTTTATTACAAAATCTACGATACCCGCACAAAACAACCTGCATCAATCGAACAGATCGTGAATGCGATGGCAGATGCGGATGTTTTATTTTTCGGAGAAGAGCATAATGACAGTGCCGGGCACTACCTCGAAAACCGGATCTTTCGTGCCCTGCATGCCCGATACGGGGCCAACCTGGCTCTCAGCCTGGAGATGATCGAATCCGATAACCAACTGGCTCTTGATGAATACCTGGCTGGTAAGATTGATGCGGCCCGTTTTGCCAAAGACGTCCGTTTATGGGGCAACTATAAAGATTACCGCCCCATGGTTGACTATGCAAAAGACAACCAGGTCCATGTGATTGCGGCAAACCCGCCCCGGAGATATGTTTCGCTTGTGACGCGGCGCGGAATGAAAGCGCTTGACAGCCTCAGTGCAGATGCCAAGGCATTTCTGCCACCGCTTCCCTATGATACCCTGACAGGCAGATACCGGGATAAATTCATGGAAACCATGCGGGGTGCCCCAGAATCAGCAAGCCGGAATATCTATTACAGCCAGAGCTTATGGGACGCCGGAATGAGCTATAGTATTTATCGCTTCTGGAAAAAGAACAGGGATAAGAAGGTGTTTCACTGCGTGGGAAAATTTCATACGGATGAAAAACTGGGCACAGCTGCCCAGTTAGCCATGCGGAACAGAAAAATCAGGATTTTAAATATCAGCTGCTTCCCGGACAAAAGCTTTGCCGGTCCCGACTGGGAAAAATTCAGTCATTTGGGTGACTTTGTGATCCTTACCGATTTTGATCTGAAGAGAACCTATTAGGCGTTTTTTAACGAGTGATTATACGCATCCCGCCACCTCCGCCATTCTGCAGACCCACCTTGCTCAGGCTATAGGTGAAACTAAGTAAGAAGAACCGGCGCAGGGTCAGAACCCGGCTGTCCTCAATATAGTTGTTGCTGGTGTTCCGGGTGATCCCCACATTTTTATTGAGCAGATCCCGTGCACTGAATTTGATCTCTCCGCGGTTGAACTTCAGGACCTGTTTGCTGATGCTGGCATTCCACAAAGGAACTTTCACGTTGAATCCCGCCGCCCGCTGGCTGTTGATCGTATAATTGAAATCGGTGTAAAAGAAGAATCCCTTTGGCAGTTGCCAGTCGACCGATGCGGAATAATCCCGGGAAAGAAAAGTTGCAGGAGCCAGCGACTGTAAGGAATACCTGGACCGGTTATAGTTGATCCCGGCTCCAAGAGCCAGGTTCAGCTTATCGGTAGGGTTGATGTCAAACCGCAGCTCGGGTCCGAAGGTCAGGGTACGGATCGTATTTAAAGTGACTTTCCCTGCCAGATCGTTGATCATTTGTCGGGTCTTGTTAATCCCGCCGCCACTGCTGAATTCCACCGTTCCTTTCAGGAATCGGACCGGCATGCTATAACTGAGATTGCCGTTAAAATTATAGACCCCGTTTACATTCACGGGTTTTGATTTCCGCACCCCTGTCTGCACACTGATCGAATCATAATTAACGATCTTGTTTTTAACCGCCTGCAGGGTGAAAAACATAAAGAAGTTCCGGTTCTTATACGGGCTTAGCAGGTTCAAATGTCCCTGGACCTGCTGGGCAAATTCCTGTTTCAGGTCAGGATTTCCTTCCCGGATATTCAACGGATTGCTGTTATCAGGTACCGGTTGAAGCTGTTGCAGGCTGGGTTGATTGGTGGAGGTGGCGTAAGCCAGGGAAAGTGTTTTGAACCGGCTGAAATTATACTGAAACCGGGCATTGGGTAATAAGTTTCTGAACGTCTTGCCGATCACGGAATCCCGGATCCCGCTCGTGATTTTACCCTCCAGTTCTGCCTGCTGCCAGGTGGCGCCCAGGGCAAAATTGTATTTCTTTTTCTGGTGGCGAAAACGAACACCGGCATTGGTAAACCCGTACGTGTTCTCAAAATCATTGCTCAGCTGGTCGTTAAGTTCATCGTATTTCCCGTTCCCGCTGTTATAATCAAAGGTTCGTTTCTCAGAATTGTTCCGGCTGTTGCTTTTCCCGGCGCTGAATTCCAGCAGTGATCTTCTGCCCAGCGGTTCGGTATAGACGGCTCTCATATTGTAACTTTTATAATCGGCCTTGCTTTCATTAAGCTGGTTCAGGGTGTCGCGCTGAAGGAGGGCCCCACCGGGGTCGTAAAAACGGTTGATGGACGAAAGGCTTCCATCGCCGTTGCTTTCATTGAGGCTGGTTTGCAGGGAAAGGGAAAAAGTCCTTCCCTTTTTAGCAAATTTCCTTCGCCAAATGATATCATTCCGGAAACTGAACCCCTCGCTGGAAGACGTGGAATTGCTGAAGCCCTCATTTGTAAGTGTATTGGTTGCTGCCCGGGTCTGGTAATCAGACCGGCTCCTGTTCCGGGTCTGCTGATAGCCCAGGGAAGGTGTTACCCGAAGGGTGTTGAAGGAGTCCAGCTGGAACAGCATATTCAGGTTCAGCCTGTGGTTGTTATTCAGGTTGTCGGCATAGGTATTCTGGTTATAGAATGACCGGCCGGGCAAGAGGTATTCCCGCTGGATATGGCTTTCCCTTTCAGGATTCATTCGGTTGTAGAAATAATTGCTTTGCAGGTCCAGTTTTTCCCCGATGATATTATTGTAATTCAAGCCCCCGCCCCAGGCTGTCGTGATCCCGTTATTGCCGCCGAAATTATTGACCCCCATTTCTGCCGCCTGGTCGCCCGTGATCCTGATATCTATATTTCCACCACCACCCCGCTGCATCCGGGCCATCTCACCCGTGAAATTGAGGATATCCATAAAGGTGAATCCCTCACTGTTGTCATTATTACCCATGCCGATCGCCGAAAACTGCCGGGCACCTTTAAAGGAGTTTACGTTGAATTTACCTTCATAGCGTTCCCTGGTCCCGCCCCCGGCCATCGCTTTTCCAAAGACCCCCTTCTTTTTATCTTTTTTCAGTTTCAGGTTAATGGTCTTTTCATAATTCCCGTCCTCAAACCCGGTGAGCTCGGCCTGGTCGCTTTGCTTGTCGTATACCTGAACCTTATCCACTGCATCGGCCGGCAGGTTCTTGGTAGCGATCTTGGGATCGTTGCCAAAAAATTCCTTCCCGTCCACCAGCACTTTATTCACTTTTTCCCCCTGTGCCTTGATGGTTCCATCCTTTTCCACTTTTACTCCGGGAAGCTTTTTCAGCAATTGTTCCACGTTTGCATTGGGTTGCACCTTAAAGGATCCCGCATTGTATTGTATCGTATCGTTGATCAGGGTCACCGGCGGGGCTTCCGCGGCCAGCACCACTTCCTCCAGCACCTTGGCGCGGTCATTCATTACGAGGTTTCCCATTTCGGCGGTTTTGCCGTTCTCGGAAATCGAAAAATAAGTATTGCTGTTATGATAGTTTACGTGGGTTACCAGCAGCCGATAGTCGCCGTTGGCCAGTCCCTTTAGCTCAAAACGCCCGTCTGGGCCGGTCATGGTAAAACTTACAAGCGAGGAATCTTTTCTTTCCAGCACGGTTACGGTGGCAGCCGGCACGGGCTGCCGGGCAATGGTATCATAGGCAATGCCTTTCACGGACCCGTTCCGCTGTGCCCCCGCGATTGCGGAGAAAAAGACCATAAAGAACCCCAGGAAGAAAACATTTCTCATAGCTGACTGATTTCGGGTACGAAAATATTCCCACCCGAACATAGATGCGGTTAAACGGGGTTGGATTAATGTTAATCAAGGTTAAAGATTGGAGAAGCGATGTCACTTACCCGGTCTGGCTCCTTGTTTTTTGCAGTTCGGTATTCAGTCTTCCTCCCGCTCGCTCCGCTCATTGTCATACCGCTCCAGGTCATATACCAGCACTTTTACCTTCCATTCCATCGGTGCATAAAACTGGATAACCAATTCCATTTTCAACCGGGTATCGGGTTCCCGGGAGGATTCGGGGCTGAAGAGCACAGAAGTAAACTTCCTCTGTTCGTCCGGTGCTTCATAGGTTCCCCGGTAGCGGACCATCCCGGCGGCACCTGGATCGGCCGTGAGATTATTCAGCTGGTTGTACAAAGACCTGAACTTCTGACGGGCTTTTTCAAAATTTTCCGTGGTTAACATAACGGCTTCCCAGCTGCAGATCCCCGTTCGGCCTGAGTAACGTGTTACGATACTTTCTTCAGCCCCCGTCACCCGGAAATTACACCGGTAATCGGTGGATTGGGGATGTTCTTCGATTAATTCCCCTGCGAGGTTTGCGAAATGATTGGGGTAATCCCGAATGACTTTTTTAACATCCGCGGCCAGGGCGCCGGGTACCGGAAGCCGGAGCTGGGATTGGATGTTCTGCAAAAAAGAAAACAAACACGTAATTAATACAAGTGTTTTTACGGCATTTTTCATAAGAACCGGGAATACATGATTACAATTTAAACTCAATATTATAAAATTCGAAGGGCAATTTATACTTTTCAGATGACCCGGTCCGTTATCGGGGTAAAATCCATATTTATGAAAAGCAAAAGATTAAAATACCATTACCAGTCGGCGCAAATCTACCGCCGCCATTATCAGGCCTCATTCAACCTGATCCATTTACTGAAATCAATCCTGGCCGTACTGATCCATGGCTCTTCGGCCGCAGGCACTTCGGCACACCGGCACAAATAACCGGCTGGGTCGGGGAATTCCAGGATCACCCCTTCAATAATTATAAAGTCCCCTCAGGCTTTGCCTGAAGGGACTGATTTTTTATTACGGCACAGGGTTATTGCATTCTTACGTCACGCATGTTCCGCTCCATAAACCGGGGCATCCCCGGCATTCCCTGCTGTTGTCCTTTTCCCCCGCCCATCCGGTTCAGGTTAAACAGGAAACTCAACATGAAATACCGTTTAAGCACCATACTCCTGGTATCGAGTATATAGTTGTCTCCTGTGGTCCGGGTAATGCTCTGGTTCTGGTTCAGGATATCATTGACAGAGAATTTGATCTCCCCGGCCTTGCTCTTGAAAACCTGTTTGCTCAGGCTGGCATTCCACAAAGGCACACTCTGGTTGAACCCTTCGGCCCGACCGGTATTAATATAATAGTCGAAATCCGTGGAGAGAATAATATTTTTATTGAATGTATATGAGAAATCTGCCGAATAGGTCTGGGTGTAATAATTCTCGTCAAGGGCTGTGTTAACCGAATATTTCACGCTTGTATAGGACAGGTTGGCCTTTACGCCAAAATCCAGTTTCTCCTTGTTGTAGTTGAAGCCCGCCCCCTGGTTGACGGAAAACGTTTTCCCTATATTTTCCTGGTTATTGAGGAGGCTGACATCATTGGTATACGAAATATTGTTGGTGAAGTTCAGGCTGGATCCTTTCATCTTCATACTCTTGAACGGCAACCCGAGTGTTACGAAAGAAAAAACCCTTTTATAGCCGTTGACATTGACGGGCCTGGTAAGCTGTACGCCCCCCGGTTTGGATTCAATGCTGTTGACGATCTTGTTGCTGGTAGCCGAGAAATTCAGGTTGGCAGAAATATATTTGAACGTCAGGATGTCAAAGGTGTTGAAGTTCACATTAAAATTATGATTGAACTCCTGTTTCAGGTCCGGGTTCCCGATGCTGAGATTGAGGGGGTCGGAGATGTCCAGCACATTCTGCAGCTGGGAAATCGAAGGCTGGTTGGTTCTTCCGTTGTACCGGAAACGGAAATTCTTGTTTCGTGCCGGTGAATAGTTGAAATTGGCAACGGGGAAATAGTTAAAATAATTTGCCCGTGTAAGGGAGTCCTTCCCGGTTACAGCCTGGTAGCTGTTGCTTTCCAGGGTGGACTGCTGCAAGCCCAGGCCTATCTGGTAATTGTATTTTTTCTCCTGTACGCGGAAATTGAATCCGAAACGATGCGCGAGGAAAAGGTTCCTGAAATCGTTGGTCAGCATCAGGTTGGGTGTATCGTATTTCCTGGAGGAGGAATTGTAATCAAAGGTTTCCTTATCAGAGGTATTCAGGTTATGCGTGTACGCATAGTTTATCTCGATCAGTTTGTTCAGACCGATTGGTTCCGTATACGAAGTGCTCAGGATGTTATTCCGGGTCTTTGTGTTCTGCTTGGTTTGCCGGTCCTGGAAAATGACTCTGTCGATCGATCCGTTGCTCTTGTAAATGTCATTGTCGGATAAGGTCAAGCTTTCGCTGTTGCTGTTCCCGATTGTATTGTTCCATCCGACCGTCAGGGTGCGACCGACTTTTTTGAATTTATGCCGGAACAACAGGTTGTTCCCGAAGTTGAATCCGTTTCGTTCGTTTGTGTTCATGGTTTTCCCGGTATTCTGCAGGTAGCTGCCAGCAGGCACATCCACCCGGGTAAACGTGGTGTCGTTGCTGAAATTCTCAGAATGCTGCAAGGTCAGCGAAGGGATATAGATCAGCGAATTCATCGAGTCGATCTGGTATTCCAGCCTCAAATTCAACCGGTGATTCTGGTTGAGGTTCTCGGAATAGGTCTCAGAATTCCGGATCGCCACGGAGTCGCCGGCTCCGTTCTGCAGCTTTGAAGTAGTCCGGCGCAGGCTGCTTTGTTCCTGTACAGGTTTGGAATTTGAAAAGAAATAGCTTCCGCTCACTTTGATCTTGCCGGCCCATACATCGGTATAATTGATCCCGGTGGAAAGTGACCGGATGATTCCTGTGGAACCCCCGCCGCCAAAACCGCCAACCCCGTTGCCA
>JBMSNP010000042.1:0-25445 GCA_049421765.1 Chitinophagaceae bacterium | reverse complement strand
CTTTGCGATCGACAACAACCTCGAAATGAAATGGCGTTCCCGGAAAGACACGGGAGAGAATGCAATCAAGAAGATCAAACTCATCGACGGGTACGGGTTTTCAAGCGGCTATAATTTTCTCCGCGATTCGATGAAGCTGGATTTATTCAATATCTATTTCCGCACCACTCTTTTCGAAAAGATAAACATCACCGCCAATACGGTCCTCAACCCGTATCAGACCAACGAGTTTGGAGTTGATATTGACAAATATGCCTGGGAGGGGGGGAAATTCAAACTGGGGAGATTGACATACGGAAGCATTTCGATCAGCACGAATTTCAAGAGCAAGCCCCGGGATCCGAAAAAGGAGGAGCTGCGGAAAAAACAGGCTGAATTGTTAATGGAAAATCCGGCGCTGGCAGCGGAACAGCAAAGGGTACTAGATTATGCCCGGCAGAATCCCGGTGAATTTGTCGACTTTAATATACCCTGGCAGGTCAACCTGGGTTTTTCCCTCTCTTTTATCAACCGGCTCAAATCGGACCTGACAGGGTTTGAAAAGGATTTTACCTCCAACATGAACTTCAACGGGAGTTTCAATCTGTCCCCCAAATGGAATTTTTCCATGAACGGGTATTATGATTTTAATACAAAGAAATTACAGATGTTTCAGATGGGGATTACCCGCGATATGCACTGCTGGCAGATGTCAATTGATGTCACACCGGTGGGCCTGTTCCGGTTTTTCAGTTTTTCAATCAGTCCGAAAGCTTCTGTGCTTCAGGATCTCCGAATCAACCGTACCCGTTCGTTTCCCACTTTTTAAACTGTGTGCCGGATATAGTAGTCCCGCATGATGTTGAAGACTTCCAGCTTTAGTTGTTCCGCGGTTTTGGAGTCACTGCTGACCGGTTCCAGGAAATGGATCTCAAGCCGGGTGGGGGTAAACCAGAATTTTCTTTTTGACGAGAGAACCTTCTTCGTATGCAAAATGATGGCCGGAATGATGGCATGACCGGTTTCCACGGCCAGCCTGAAAGCACCATCGTGAAATTTTTTCAGCGGTTCGGTTGTCCGGTTTCTTGTCCCTTCCGGGTATATGGACATATGCATCCTTTTTTGCAATACGGATTTCATTTTATCATAACTGGCGCGCCGGCTGGCTTCGCTTTTGCGATTCACCAGCACAGCACCCTTCATATAATAAAATCCAAAAATCGGTACGCGTACAAAAGAGGATTTGGCGATGGTTTTGTTGGGGCCGGGAATAAAGGGACAGGACAGGGGGATGTCCATCATCGAATTGTGATTGCAGGTTACAATGTATGTTTCCCCTTTGCGAAAATGCCCGGTGCCTTTTACTTTCAGTGGGCATCCGACCAGGTGCAGCCAAACCCGCATCCACCATCGGGCGATCCGGATAAACAGGTCCTGACCTTTTGGTTCGGGTACCAGCCAGCACAACATGGAGGGAAGGAATATCACCAGGAAGCTGGCAATAAAACTGATGATTGCCCAAAGGGCAAGCAGGCGGGCGGTTATGGGGGTCAGCCATTTCATGTCAGGTTCCAGTCGATTGGATCGATCCCATGCGACACAAGATATTCATTGGTTTTTGAAAAATGACGGCAACCAAAAAAACCCGCATGTGCCGAAAGTGGTGAAGGATGCGCGGCTTTCAGGACCAGGTGTTTTTCAGCATCGATCAGGTTTGCTTTTTCCTGTGCGAATTTTCCCCAGAGCAGGAAAACCACATGCTTCTTAAGACCTGAGATCTTTCGGATCACGGTATCGGTAAATGTGGCCCATCCGATCTTGGAATGACTCATGGGTTCACCCGCCCGCACAGTAAGCGAGGCATTGAGGAGGAATACGCCTTGTTGTGCCCACCGGGTCAGGTTACCGTGATCCGGGATCCGGAAACCCGTATCCTCATGTAGTTCCTTGAATATATTCACCAGGGATGGAGGAGGCAGTACGCCTTTCGCCACGGAAAAGCAAAGTCCGTGGGCCTGGCCGAAACCGTGATAGGGGTCTTGTCCAAGAATCACCACTTTTACTTTATCCAGTGGGGTAGTATTGAATGCGTTGAAAATTAGGGGGCCTGGAGGGTAGATGGTCTTTCCCTGCGCTTTTTCGGTCCTGATATGCAGGGCGGCCTGCTGGAAATAAGTTTGGCTGAACTCATTTTTCAGGGCTTCTTTCCAGGAGGCTTCTATCTTTACATCCATCGGGCGGCTTTGCCCGCAAGCTAAAAAAAATTACCTTTGCAGCCCCCGGGGAACCGGGGGTTGTCCTGGAAAAATCTTTTCGTACGGTCCGGTAGCTCAGCTGAATAGAGCAGCTGCCTTCTAAGCAGCAGGTCATTGGTTTGAATCCAATCCGGATCACCAGACGTCCCATCAGGGACGTTTTTTTATATGGTCCGGGTCAGGAAAATGATGATTCATAAGCTTTATGACCCAAACAAACGGTTGAAGAAGATCTGATCTGCCATATATTAAAGGTCCTTCTTTGTAAAATCCTTTCCTTATCAAAAGAGGGTTTGATGTTTTATGGCATCCGAAAGCCGTCCAGGAAAAGATTTATCTTTTGTTCCGGGTGGTTTTTTGAACTGTATGCATACATGACCCCGATATACATGCGGTTGGTCCAGGCTTTTACCTTCCAGTTGTTTTTTTCTTCGTCCTCCCAGTAATCCAGTACCCCTCGTGTGCCCGGGTCCTGGTTCAGCAAAAGTCCTTTCCCGTACCCTGCAGCCTTGATAATGCCGAATTTTTCTTTCAGAAAATCCAGGTATGCTACCAGCAGGTCTTCCGCCATGGGCAGGGTTTCGGGCGGATATTCTAGTTTTACGCAAATCACACCATAGGTAATTCCTTCCTGAACACATTCGCCTGCATAAATGGCCGAGGAATCCCGGCTTTTTGACTTGTCAAATTTCATATCGCAGTATGTGTACAACGAACAACCCGATCTTTCAATCGGGATTTTTTTGAAGGCCTGTCCATGGGTCTGAAACCCCGGGATTGCGAGGACGAAAAAGGAGAGGAGTACGGAAATTTGTTTCATTGGAACGGGTTTATTTCATACCCGGGAAACGAAGCCCGTTGAGAAAGATATCCGTTTTTTTGTCGGGTAATTCTTTTGCGCTATGTACGTGAAGGACGCATATAAACTGACCATTTGTCCAGCCCCGGATCTTCCATTTATTGCCATTCACATCCTCCCAGGTATCTGAAATACCCCTTGTCTGATCGTTCTTGTTTAGTTTGTGTCCCTTGTCATATCCTTTTCCACGTACGATTCCATAGTCCAGTTTCAGGAAGTCGAGGTAAGTAATGATGGTGTCTTCAGCAGCCTTGAGATCTGCAATAGGCTTTTTAAGACTTACACAATAAATACCCCAGGTAACACCATCCTTTACGCAATCATCCGCGTACACGGTGGAACCGTCTTCCAGGTCATAAACATCGAAACGTCCAGGGAAACAAAATACCTCGACGGAACATCCGGTGGTGCTGATGGACACCCGGGAAGGATCCTGGGCCCCTGCGGATATAAACAAAAGCAATCCGGTCAGCAGTTTCAGGCCTCGATGCATAAAATACATTTTCGTAAAGATAGGCCGCTTTGGAAATTCGTTGCATCCCCTCGGCCTGAGAGGCAAAAACATAAAATATAAATGACGGGATTCCGGGCATAACCGGGAACACGGGCTACCCAATACCCGTTTTGCAGATTATCGGGCCCGGTTTGTCAACTATTTATCGGAAGTCCTCGGGATTGATTTATTTTGGCGCTTAAAAGGTGTTATGTCCAGGAATTTTCAATACGGTACGGATAGGCTTACCGTGGAAACTGCCCTTGCCATTGCCTCCGGTACCCGGCATGGGGTGTTGGGGGAGGAGGCGGTAAAACGGGTTCAGGCCAGTAACCATTCGGTACGTCAAATCGTGGAGAAAGGAAAGATTGTTTACGGGGTTAATACAGGGTTCGGAATCCTGGCCAATACCGCGATTTCCGCTGCAGATACCGCGACGCTGCAATACAAGATTCTGCAAAGTCACAGTGTGGGTGTGGGCGACCCGGTACCCCTGGAAATCGCCCGGATAATGCTGATCACAAAAGTTCAGGCGCTGGCACAGGGCTTTAGCGGGGTGCAACTTTCCACCCTGGAGCGGATCATCTGGCATATTGAGCAAGATGTGATTCCCGTGGTACCGGAAAAGGGGAGCGTGGGAGCCAGCGGCGACCTTGCTCCGCTTGCACACCTCTTTCTCCCGCTAATCGGATTGGGAGAAGTATTTCATAAGGGCAAAAGGATGGCAACCCCAGAGGTACTCTCAAAGTTCGGCCTGGGACCGGTCGAACTGGGTCCCAAGGAAGGGTTGGCTCTTATCAACGGAACCCAGTTTATCCTGTCCTATGCCGTAAGGGCAGTTCAAAGAATGCATAACTGCCTGGAGGCTGCCGATATTATCGGGGCAATGAGCCTGGAAGCATTGACCGGTACAAAAGCCCCCTTCGACGAAAGATTACATGAACTCAGACCCTTTAACGGGAATAAACTGGTGGCCCGACGTTTGCGGTTATTGTTACAGGACTCGGAGATCATGCGCAGTCATGTTGATTGCGGCCGGGTCCAGGATCCGTACTCACTACGCTGTATGCCACAGGTACACGGAGCCAGCCGGAATGCATGGTTACACTTAAAGGAAATGACCGTAATTGAGCTGAATGCGGTTACCGACAACCCCGTGATCCTGGGTGATGATGAAACCATCAGCGGAGGCAATTTTCATGGTCAACCACTGGCTCTTCCCCTGGATTATGCCTGTTTTGCTGCAGCGGAAGCCGGGAATATTTCCGACCGCCGTTGTTATCTCCTGCTTGAAGGCAAATGGGGGCTCCCGATGCTTCTGATGCGCGATGTGGGTCTGAACAGCGGATTCATGATCCCTCAATACACAACGGCCGCCCTGGTTTCGGAAAATAAAACACTTTGTTTTCCCGCAAGCGCCGACAGTATTCCCACCTCACTTGGCCAGGAAGATCATGTTTCCATGGGCAGTATTAGCGGCCGGAAACTAAACAGGGTGCTGGATAACCTGGAGTATATCCTGGCAATCGAACTTCTTTCAGCCTGCCAGGCCATTGAATTCAGACGCCCCTTGAAAAGTTCTGAAATTTTAGAATTCGCACACGATTATGTACGTGATTATGTGAGCTTTGCGCAGGAAGACAGAATATTTGCTGAAGACATAAATAAAGTAGCCGGTATCATCCAGGATTTCTCTTTCGCAGATAAAGTGAGCGATTTTGCCCGTAACCGGGGGATCGACTTAAACAGGGGATTTGAATCGTTTCAAACCGCTTAGCTTTTTGTTCAATTAAACAGATGCTAAGACCAATTCCATCATGGGAAGCAGTGCCGTTTCCCTTTCTCCGGCAGAAATTTTCTGGTGGGTGGGTATAACATCCGAAACGGTTAGAAGAACGGCGGCAGATTTGCCAAGATGACGGGCATTGGCAAAAAGGGCAAAGGCTTCCATTTCCACGGCCAGGCAATCGTTCTTCCGGGCGATCGGAGGAATCCCTTTTTTATCACGGTAAAAAACATCGCTGGAATGGATGTTACAGCTTCTTACGGCCAGGTTCATTCGACCAGCGGTATCGTTGATTTGTCCGAAAGCGGGCCCCTGGTGCCGGAACCGGTTTTTCTTGATCCCGAATGCACATGCCGCATAGGTGGATTCACTGTAGGCGCGCTCCGCATTGACCAGGTCAAACAGCTTCAGCTCTTCGGTATATGCACCGCAGGTTCCGATCCGGATAATGGTTTCGACTTCATACTGAGTATAAAGTTCGTATGAATAAATACCAATGGAAGGGCAACCCATCCCGCTGGCCCCGATTGTCAGCATTTTATCGCCGTATTCCCCGGTATAATAAAATGCGTTTCGGGTCTGGCTTACCAACCTGGCATTCCGGAGAAACCGTTCGGCCATAAACCGGGCCCGAAGCGGATCACCTGGAAGCAGGACCGTTTTGGCGATCTCGCCGTTTGCTGCGCTGATGTGAATACTCATGGACTTATTCTTTCCCGAACAAGATATATTTTTTATCAGAGAATAACGACTTTTGTCAATTAATCCGCAGGGTTCGTACGTTTTAGCGGCTGATACATGAATTACATTTCCCGCGGAGGTATCTTTGTATTTCATCCGGCTTTGCCGGTGTAAAATGTTTATGATGAGCACAACGATTGCCAGAAAATATGACCCGGTCAAGTACAAAACTCCAACCGGTTCCCAATTACAGTGCAAGGGATGGATCCAGGAAGCTGCCCTGCGGATGCTGTTGAATAACCTCGACCCCGAAGTGGCAGAGCGACCCGATGACCTCATTGTTTACGGGGGACGGGGAAAGGCTGCTCGGAATTTTGAAGCGCTAGATCAAATTATCCTGGCCCTCCGGGAATTGGAAGAGGATGAATCCCTGCTGATCCAGTCGGGCAAGCCAGTTGCCATGCTGAAAACACACAAAGACGCGCCCCGGGTACTGATCAGCAACAGCCAATTGGTTCCCAATTGGGCCAACTGGAAACACTTTGATGAGCTGGAAAAGAAAGGCCTGATTATGTACGGCCAGATGACTGCCGGTTCCTGGATCTATATCGGCAGCCAGGGCATTGTGCAGGGTACTTATGAGACCTATGCCGCAGCGGCAGATAAGCATTTTGGCGGGTCATTGAAAGGAACCCTTAATGTAACTGCCGGTCTAGGAGGAATGGGCGGGGCCCAGCCGCTTGCCATTACCATGAATGAAGGGGTGGCCCTGATCGCGGAAGTTGAGGAATGGCGGATCGACAAACGGATCGAAACCCGATACCTTGATGAAAAGTATATGGATATCGATCCGGCAATCGACAGGGCGATTGAGGCGAAGAAAAGCGGTGAAGCCGTTTCCATCGGCGTGCTTTGTAATGCGGTACATCTCCTGGAACGGCTGATCGAGAGGAATATCATTCCCGATACCCTTTCCGATCAAACCAGCGCTCACGACCCGCTGATCGGGTACTGGCCTCATGAGATTTCCTATGAACAGGCAAAAATCCTCCGGGAATCGAACCCGCAGGAATACATTGATTACGCTTACCGGAGCATGTACCGGCATGTTCAGCAGATGTTGCAGCTGATGGACAGGGGAGCCATCACATTTGATTATGGAAATAATATCCGGGCCCGTGCAAGTGAGTTCGAATCATCAGCACAGTATGAAAGTTCGGGACTGGCTGCCACCCGTACCGGTCGTTGTTTTGATTTCCCGGGTTTTGTTCCCGCCTATATCCGGCCGCTTTTCTGTGAAGGGAAAGGCCCCTTTCGCTGGGCCGCTTTAAGCGGAGACCCTGCAGATATTGCAGTAACAGACGAAGTGATCATGAACATGTTTCCATCGAACAAAGGCATGATCCGATGGATGAAAATGGCAAAGGAAAAGATCGCCTTCCAGGGGTTGCCTGCCCGGATCTGCTGGCTGGGCCAGGGGGAACGGGAAAAAGCCGGTCTTGCTTTTAACGAACTGGTCCGGACGGGGAAAGTAAAAGCCCCGATAGTTATCGGCCGGGATCACCTGGATACCGGTTCCGTGGCTTCACCCAACCGGGAAACGGAAGCCATGCTCGATGGCAGTGACGCCGTGGCCGACTGGCCCATCCTGAATGCCCTGGTAAATACCGCCGGTGGCGCCAGTTGGGTTTCCCTCCATCATGGCGGGGGGGTCGGGATGGGGTATTCGATCCATTCGGGTATGGTCATTGTTGCGGACGGTACACCAGAAGCGGAAGCCCGGCTTAGCCGTGTGTTACGTAACGACCCCGGAATGGGTGTGATCCGTCATGCCGATGCGGGGTATGAGATCGCCCGGGAAACGGCGCGTTCCCATAACCTGGATATTACAAAGCGGTTACATTGATACCGATACTCTACACTGATCTACCTGTTGATTACTATCACCGGAGATACCAGTACTGATTATTCGGGTTTGTTCCACTCCGGCCGAGAATAACAGCACGCGGGGTGGAAGAGTTGCCCGATGCCTGGGACAACGTCCACGCTTCCTTGGTACGCGGGTGTGAGATGACATACCGCTCCCCATCCATACGCATGATGCGCCAGGTGTCTTCCATACCACCGAACATATACATGGATTCGAGATCCGGGGTTACTTCATTTGCAAAGGCCATGTCCCAGGTAATCAGGTAACGTTTCGTGCCTCCGTTTTCATTCTGTTCAGCCTGGATGATATATGTTCCGTTGATTGTCGGTGTGAATAAAAGCCGCGCCGGCTGGGTCGATGTGCAGGGACTCAGGTACACGTTGGAGGTTAATATGTCTCCTCCATACAAACTGGATTTGATGATCACACACATCGATTGGTTTGTCGAGGCGGAAATCATACTGAAATTGCCTCTCACAAAGGGGTCGTTGTCATAGTAAGGGTTGCTCCTGGAAGCCTGTTTCAGTATCCATTGCCCATTGAGCGTTTTGCCTTCTTCCCAGCGTGAAATAAAAAGCTGTTTGTTCCCGGACGCGTCTACAAACAAACCGTTCATTGAAAGATTTCCGTTTTTTAAACCTGCATTGAGAAACCGGTACGAGGCATTGGGAAGCTGGTCCACTTCCCAGACCTGGTTCGGGTCGCCCGGGACTATCTTGTCAATCTTAACCGCTGCATACCGGTCTGCACTTAAGGCCCAATATTTTCCGTTATAGAGGATCTGGATCCGGTACCGGTTTCCGTATTCAGGTACAAACCGCCAATATTCAGACCTCCCGGATACGTTGAATGTCCGTTCAACGGTAGAATAATTCAGAAATTGTCCTTCCCCAGACGCTTCATTGGTCAGGGTGTAATACAGGTCAGGTTGAATTCCGGCGGTCTGCCCCTGTGCCTTTATACCAGTTGTCAGGCAGAGGAAAAAGAACACCCGGAGTGATCGGCAGATTTTCATATATGGCTTGACTGAATAAAGATTAATGTATCACTATTGGCGTAGGTTGTAATTTTTTTTTACAGCTTCAGATCTTGTCGTTACCGGTTTTCAATTCCGGTCAATTCGCGGCTCCGAAGAGATCGCCGGGATTCCACACGGGGCGGGCTTTGGTTTGCGCGATTGAATATCCTATCAGGAAGTTCAGCCGCACATACACACAGGCAGCCCCGAAATCAAAAACGCCATGGATATCATCCGCCGGCTGGTGATAATATTTTGCCCGCCATTTCTTTACCACCGGGTCGAGGGGTACCCCGGGGGTAGTGGTTTTATTTCCATACTTGACATGCAGCGCAGGGATGCCATTCAGCACAAACCCGTACTGGTCACTCCTGATAAACCGGTTTTGTTCGGGTTCAGGATCCTTCTCGATATCGAGCCCAAGTTCTTTCGCAGCGAAGGTTACATTACCCAGTAAACTTGAATGCTCAGCACCCAGGGGCACAATGGAAAGCAGCGGTGCGATAACCGTGGGCATGTCCGTATTGACATCCGCAACAATAGATGTCGCAGGGACGGTGGGATTCGATGCAAAGTAATAAGAGCCAAGTAACCCCATTTCCTCTGCCGTTAACAGGGCTATGAGGATGGATCGCTTTGCGGATGCCCCTTGTGTTTTATAGATGCGGGCGATCTCGAGCAAACTGGCCGTCCCGGAAGCATTATCATGCGCGCCGTTATAGATCGAATCACCATCCACTGGTTTGCCAACCCCCACATGATCAAGATGGGCAGTATGCACTACAAACTCATTCTTTAATACGGGATCGGATCCGGGGATCAGGCCAATCACATTATAGCTTTCGAAATCCGTGTGTCCCGTACGATACGACAAGGATAAACTATACGGAATAGTACAGGAGGCCGGCGTGTTTCTTTTCAGTGAAGCCAAAGTAGATTCAAGGGAATGACCGGATCCCATAAATATGCGTTGAAGAAAACTTCGGGTGGCAGTCGCCAGGATATCGAATTCTCCGTTAAAACGCATGCTGTAGGCTTTGGTTTTGGTGTCATTCAAAGCGACATAGGATTGGTATTCGATATTGTTTCGAGCAGCCTGATTGCTGCCGGGTATTGCATAAATCAACCCGGTGGCACCCTGATCGGCGGCCGTCATGATCTTTTGACCCGGGCCGGTAAAATGGGCGGCAATGGTTGAAGAAAGTCCTTCCGGGACTCCCGGGATAACAACGACGATCTTGCCACGCACATCCAGTCCGGCATAATCAGAATATCCGCCGGGTATGTCCACGCCATATCCTGCAAAAACAAGTTGACCGGATCCCGAGGTAGTTTCCTTCAGCGGGTGCGGCTGGGGGATAATATCATTTTGGAAAACCAGGCTGTCTTTGTTGCCTTTATCATCGGTTAGCAGCCCCTGCACCGATGCATTGTTCAGAACAGAACTCCTGATAATCAGTTTCTGTGTATAAGCCCCCTGGTCACCCCCGGGTTTCACTCCCATTTTCCGAAACTGGTCTATTACGTAGTCAACAGCCATCTGGTACCCTTCCGTGCCGGGTTTCCGGCCCCGAAGGCGGTCATCAGCCAGGTAAGCAATATGTGCCCTGATCCGGTTGCTGTCGACCCGGTCCATAGCTTGTTTGACAGCCCTCGGAATCCGGGCTTCCTGTCCGGCCATTTGCAGCATATTGCATATCAGAAAAAAACTGAGTAACCATTTCATATGTAAAAGATACTTGATTTATGTTTAATTACCCCGGGTTTTCCCAGTTAATGCGTTCACTTTATCGAAATACAGGCTAAGTCGGATCAGATTTTTTATTTATTGGGTTTACTCTTTCAAATAAGATAAAATCAGATTAAATTCATTTAATCTTTATGAAGGCAAGCCTTCTCATTTCATCCGCCATTTTAATGCTTTTGCTTGTGCAGGGATGCAAAAAAGCTGTTGACAGGAGTCAGCTCCCCGCCCAGGTAATTGCCTGGCAGTTGGACGGGGGTGTGGAACAAGTCTCAGATTCAACATCGTTTCTTTCATTATTCGGCATACAAATCATTTACGGGAAGAAGGGGAACACTTCGATGTTTGTCAGCACCAATTCCAGCAATCCGGGTCTTTACACATGTTTGTCAGCCAATGCCGGCATCAGATTTACAATTGACACGGTACAATACACACCCGTTTCATGTAACGTAAATATCAGTTCAAATGCAGACCGGCAGCTAAACGGAACATATAGCTCAGTACTGGTTTCCGCGGCCTCAGCAACGATATCGGTAACCGGCCGGTTTTCCGGCATTCGGTATTGAAGGGAGGTGAGCTGGTTGTTCGAATTACCCGGTTTTTGCATTCAGATTCAGTTGCAAATAAGTGTACTGCTTTTCCGGCAGCCGGGTCTTTTTGCCATATTATTTCTTTCGAAAAGGGATTCTTCTCCACATGGCTCGATGCATTCATAATCAAAATTCCGTCCTGGTTCTTCGGGTAAATCCCGGGGTGCTGATTATTATCCTGCGGGATGATTTTCATCACTTTTCAGGCAGCTATTTACTCGTAACTTAATCCTATGAAATATGGGTTGCTGCCGGTACTCTTTTCCCGTCGCAGAAGCATGCTGAAATTTGTAAACACCTAAAACACAATTATGAAAACAATCAAAGATAAAACCATCATCCTCCACACTTATGCGGATCCCCTGGAAGCCCGGATGATTCAGGATAAACTAAGGGAAAACGGGATTGAGTCTTTTTTAAAGGATGAAAATCTCCTGGGGCTGGATCCGGTAGGAGGGGTGGAGGTAAAGATTTTTGAAAAAGACCGGGAGGCTGCGGAAAGAGTGCTCGCTCTCTGAGCCCCCGTCTTGCTGATCACATATGAAAAGCAATCCGCATAAACGTGCCTGGTATGTAGTGAACGGGATTACCCTTTTCCGGGTGGTGGCCGCTCCCTTTTTGTTCGTCCTGCTTTTTACCAACAGCTATCTGTGGTTCAGTTGGCTCCTTCTTGCATGTTTTTTCACTGATTTTATCGATGGGTTCCTCGCCCGGCAATTCCATGTAACAAGTGTCATGGGAACCAAACTGGATTCTATCGGGGACGATCTCACGGTGCTGGCGGCTACCGTGGGATTATTTGTTTTTATGCCGGAATTCATGCGGGAAGAGAAATATCTGTTTATCCTGCTCCTTATCCTGTTCCTTTCGGAAGTGGGGTATTCTTTTTACAGGTACCGTAAAATGACCAGTTTCCATACTTACCTGGCCAAGGCAGCCGCCATCTTCCAGGGTGTTTTCCTGCTGCTTACTTATTTTACAGGGGAACCGGTTTATCCGCTGTTTTATATCGCGGTGGGCGTGACAGCCCTAGAACTGGTGGAAGAAATTATCATGATCCGGATGCTGCCGGTTTGGGAAACCAATATAGGGGGCATCTACTGGATCCTGAAAAGAAAAAAGCAAACCGGTTCCATTACGCGCGGGGTGAAATCAGAACAAAAACCTATGGTTGATCGAAGCAGCCGGGTTACTTGATTTCAGCCTGGGGTGCGGTGTGCTGGAAACCGATCGGGTTGAAAATCGTTTTTTTCTGCGGGCCCTCATCATCAAAATCCTCCCATTCGGTAAGCACATCGAGCATGATCCCGAGATGTTCCCCGATCTGGGTCGCCTGGATCTCTTCAGGGGTTACAATTTCCACAAACCGGGGTTCTTTCCGTTCCCCGTATCCCTCGATATGCGGCGGTTGCACCATCACCATGATCTTCCCGTTAAACAACTGCTGGTATATCAGTCCGCCATTGTATTTGATCATGACATTCCGGACATCCTCCGCTTCCATGACATGCGCGATACCGCTGCTGCTTCTTCCAAAATCAAGGGTCACTGAACCAAGATTCTCCATCTCGGTGTTTCCCACCACTTTCCCGCTCAGCCCGGTTTCCGTAATGAATTCTGTAAGATTCCGGGTGATCATTTCCCGGACCGTTTCCTCCCATGCTTTCCGGAACGAAATTGTATTCTGCCGGACTCGCTGATAGTTCTCCGTTTTTTCCCGGAGTCCGTTGTTTGCTGTGGCCATAACAAATTTTTTTAGCAATGATTCCTTAGTTCAAAGGTAAAGATACCGGGTGGTGTTTCAGTCCCGGGGTTTCCATTGTTCCTGGAAATTATTTTGTACGGGATCCATCCGAATTTGTATGGCTGAATCATACGTTTCTCAGGGTGTTGGTGTGATAAAGCCACTGCCCTGATTCTTTGAAAGCACCGTACACAAATCCATCGCAGATATGATTCGTAACTGGGATCAGGAAACCCCTCGGTGAAAACGGGTTATTTACGGCTGATTCGGTACAGGTCACCGAAATCGGTTATACTGAACAGCATTCCATTATAATAAGCCACGTCCCTGAAACGGGCGTTTTTATCGGCCAGAAGCCGTTCTTCACCAACCACTTTGTTATTTGTGATCACAAGCCTGGCGATATGCATGCTGCTGAGACCGCCGATGAACAGATTGTTTTTCCACTCGGGGATAGCTTCTCCGCGATAAAAGGTCATGCCACTGGGAGATAACACCGGGTCCCAATAATAAATCGGTTGTTCCATGCCGGCCTTTTGCTGGATCGCATCCCCGACCGGGTTGCCGCCATATTCAATACCATAAGTAATTACTGGCCATCCGTAATTGCGGCCCGGTTTTATAATATTCAGTTCATCCCCGCCACGGGGTCCGAATTCAGCCTGCCAAAGATCCCCGGTTACCGGGTGGATATCCAGGCTTTGTACATTCCGGCATCCATAGGCATAAATCTCAGGCATTACACCCAACTGGTTCAGAAAGGGATTTCCGGGAGCAGGCTTTCCGTCCCTTGTTATTTTAAAAATTTTTCCGAGTCCCGAACCCAGGAGTTGTGCCTGCACGCGCCCCTCCAGTATTGATCGTTCGCCACTGCTAACAAACAGGTTCCCGTCCCTGTCAAATACCAGTCTGGAACCATAATGCAATGTGCTGTTCATTGCAGGGGTGGCCCGGAATATCACAACCGGGTTTTCAATGATACCCTCAGTTTCATTCAGCCTGCCCTTGGCTACAGCGGTCAGGTTTTTATTCCCGCTTCGTTCCGAGAAGGACCAGTAGAGCATCTTGTTTTTGGGGAAGGCCGGATCAAGAGCAACATCAAGCATGCCTCCCTGACCCCGGTCATCTACAGCCGGGAAACCGGTAATTTTCCTGATCAAAAGGCCATCAGTATTGCGGATCTCCATATACCCCGATTTTTCCGTGATAAGCAGCCGGCCGTCTGGGAGGGGAGTAATGGCCCAGGGACGGCCCAGTCCCGTAGCGATTTTATCGACTTTATACGGGGTTTTGGTTCGTACCCCCGCGATCCGGGTCTGACCGGGAAAAAAGGGTTTATAATTAGCATTTGGTTTTTTGGTTTCAACAGGTGGCAGGAGCGTATCCTGATCGGGGTACCCGGAATTACCTGTCTTACTTTCACAAGCGGAGGCAAATAAAACCGATGCGACAGTGAGCAAACAAAAAAGAAGGTTTAATTGTATTCTTTTATAGAAATTCATGAAGTAAATTTACCGATTAAAGTAAATGTACCGTTCTGGAGATTTTTGGAATTTTTGAGTTCTCCAGCCTTTAAAATAACATGCTGTATGACAATTCTCTCCGTGGCAAAGCGTAATAAAAGTGTCTGGTTTAAAACCGGGTTTATCAGGTCCAGTACAGCGCTCCTAACCGGCTTAAACAAATCTGCTGCGGCTGCCTGGCGGCGAATCCTGGTGTTAATTTTCGGTTGTTTATTGCAAGGGTTGCCGTTTTCGGCTTATGCCCAACCCTCCATGCCTGATGAGGCCAGCCGGCAACTGATGGACGAAAGGATGTCGGTTTATGATTACCTGCGCACTGTACCCATCGACTCCAATATCAAAAACCGGATATACACTTTCCTGGGGTCCGAAACAGACAGCATTACAGAAGCGGTTATGGCCATTCGCGGGATGCGCCCGAAGGACAGGGCCCGGGCCCTTAATACGGTCACTTATTTTTTAAAGGAACTAAGCGATAACCTCACGCTCCAGAAATTCGAGATCTACGATATTCCCAGTTCGATAGATACTTATAAAGCGGTATTGTGGGCGATCATCCGGGGTGAACCCTACCTCGAATACCTGCGTCCGATCGGGAGGAGGCGAAGTGCACTCATGGCAGCCACCTTCTGGCAGTACCCCGATTATGATTATCTGAATGACATGACCACGTTCAAACGGATGAAAAGGACACCGGGTTCCATTCTTCCTTTTCTTTCAGCCAAACCTGGATTTCGGTTTGCCGACTCCCTGCTGGTAGTGGCAGGAGCAGAGGATCCTGTGAAACTGATCCAGTATGTTGCCCGGAACCCGTCTTCAGAAGTTACAAACCTGCTCCGAAATCATGAAAACAAGTACGTACGTAAACTGACAGAATTTGCCAATCATAAAAACGCTTCCGACCTGGCCCCCTTTGCCGTGCCCCTCGCGGAAGGACAACTTACCAATGAGCAGGTACTCGAAACCCGCAGGGAATCGAGCCGTTATTTCCAGTTGATGGTAAATACCCTGCAGCGTTATCGCGGCAGTCAGGCAGATACGGAATATAATTTTCTGAAACCCCTGCGACTCGCAATTAAGGATATGTCCCTGGCTTTTTATGTAAATGAAATCAACGAACAGCACAGCCAGCCCAATAACGTCCGGTTTGCCAGTCTCAAGGAGCTCCGGATGGAAGACATGTATTATATCGTTACCAGTTGCCGGGATGAACTATATACTTCCAGTTACCTCGGAATCTATAAACAGATCATGACCGGCCTGGGCAAGGCGCCGGCAGATTCCCTGTTCCGGGTGGTGGGGTACGACAATTTCCGCCCCTTTATGCAGATGGCAGCCAACTACAACACCCTGGCCGATTTCATGACCAATCTCCCCGAAGAGAACACGCGGAGGTTGTTGCAAAGACTGATTTCCGGGATAGAAGATGATACGGACACCGGGCTGGAATATGCCATGGATGCCGCTGACGCATTCACCGGTTTTGATGCCGTTCCACGGGTGGGTGAACTGATCCGAAGCGAACTGGTGGCCAACCTCGGAAAAAGCCTGGCTTCAAATAATGCTTATGGAATCAAGCTTTACGGAATCCTGCTGCAGGTGTTTGATCTTATCACCAAAAGAATTCCCGGGGATGAAATCTGGGCAACACTGGGAAACCAGGATGTACTGCATGTCCCCACTCTTAAAAACAGCAAGGGACAGATCGATGAAATCGTACTTTTTTACGGTGATGAAGACGGCCGGGCATCTTTCGGAAATTTTATTGGACAGTTTAAGGACAGGGCGAAATGGGAGATATCGGAAAACGAAAACTGGGTCCAGATCAACTCGGTGTCAGGAACGCCGATCCATGTTTATGCAAACCGCCCGCTTGATGAGGAATCGGGATTTGATATCCGGGCCCAGGATAGCCTGTTTTCCTATATGAAAATTCAGGGCATTGAACCGCTCTTCCTGGTACACCGAGGGCATAGCTATCATCTCGGCAAAACCCTGCCCCGGATCAAACCTTCAATGAAACTTACGGTCCTGGGGTCATGCGGGGGCTATAATAATATCATGAGTGTCGCCAATATCAGCCACGCTGCCCAGATCATTGTGACCAAGAAGACCGGGAATAAATTTGTCAATGACCCGATCCTTCATGAAATCCATGAAAGGTTGCTCAACAACCGGGACCTGGTATGGGAAGAGATATGGGATTCGCTTCGCAAACGGTTTGTCAATAACGAATTTTTGCTGAACCTGTTTAATGAATACATCCCCCCCGGGCGAAATATCAGCCTTTTTGTCTATAAACTTTTTAATTATTATCCCTGACCCCCCGGCGTTGCCTCCCGAGGTGATCTGTTTGACGGGATTCGGGAAATGGTTTGCCTGGTCTGTTTTCTGAAATATCTCATTCTATTACCTGATTCACATCATGACCGGGACCGTGTGTAATTTCCAACTTTGAAGTGGTCCTGTTCACCTTAAATCATTAAATCATGAATTATACGTCTGTCTCACATTGCGGAAACGATCACCAGGTATGGCTCAAGGGGGTGGAATTTTATGACATCGAACTGGATACGCTGGAAAAAAGGCTGATGGAGCTGGCTGACAAAAACAGGAAAGGGGATGTGATGGCCGGGATCGAACATTTCCAGAACCAGTTTATCGTACAGCGCAATAATATCGATGAACTCCGCCACAATATCAATGAGCACGATGCCCGGGTCGCTTCCGGCGCTCAGGCACATGCAGGCCGGATGGATTCAGGGCTTGTGACTGACCACGAAAAAATCGGTGAACAGTACCGGAGTTTTGAAAAGGTTATGAATGACCTGCGCCACGAATACAACCAGTTCCTGGTGAAATGGATGTGACCTGGTTCCGGTCATCTGGCCCCGCTTTTCCGGAACTGCCTACCTTTGCAGGAAGGGTTACTATCATGCACAGGCGTGTCCTTTTCATATTGTTTTTCCTTGTTTTGTCGGTTGCCGCTTTCACCCAACAGCTGGCCCAGATCGGATTTTCAGGAGGCAGCCAGTTGTCCCATATCTCCCTGCTCACCGACAGGGAAGTGCTGATCCGCTTATCGGATGATGGCCGGGTAATTGAATGGGGGATCGAAGTTCAGTCACTAAGGGCCTCCAATTATTACGCCCCCCGGCTCCAGCCTTACCCCGGACGGGTGGAATACTACGGTTCTGAGGCTGATTCCATTTCAAGGGGTAAACTAAAAAGTATCGGGTCTTCCGTCATCACTTACTACGGGGCGTGGGAAACGCCTGAAAAGGCCGGGAAGATCCGTTCCGTGGGTTACCTACAGTTTGATTATTTCACGCATTATGATAACAAAGCCTTCCGGGGCCGTGTCAAAAGCATCGGAAACCTGTGGCTGACCTATTATTCAACCTTTGACAATGAAGCCCTGCAGGGCAAATTAAAATCCGTGGGGAGTACCCAGATTACCTACTATAGCTCTTTTGATGACAAATTTATCCGCGGAAAGATCAAAAGCATCGGACCTGTCAGTTACACCTGGTTTACCTCACTCGACCGGACCGGTTTTGGAGGAGGTCTGAAAAGTGGTCCCATGCGTCAAAACACAGGCGGGGTCGTATATATTATCCTCTAACCCTGAATTTACCCTGTTTCCGGGTTGATCCACCAAACCCTTGATGATCAAAATCAGAACATTCTTTTCCGGGCTCCGGATAAAGGGGGGTAATTTTACAAAACCACTTTCCCGCTCAATGCTTCAAAGAACCACGCATATATGGAATTTTCAGCCAGCAATAAGAGTCTTCTTTTTGACAATGGGTTTCATCATGTTTCTTTCCTGCAATGAAGAGGAAAAAAAGGCCCAGCCTCCCAGGGAATTCCAGTATGAGCACTTTAGGGATTCTGTGATCAAGGCTGATTCGGGTGTGGGGGAAGACCGGAACAACGTATTTGATAATCCCGATTTTATTCCCGGCAAGGATTCTGTGGAAATATTGCTTGAAAAGCTGGATACCCAATTGCACCGCGAACAGACCCTGATGGCCCAGTTGGATAGCCTGCAGCGTGCGATGAACAGAAAGGACCCTGGCTTTTCCATCGGGGAAAAGGAAGTCATCAGGACCAATATCGCCGCGGTCGATTCGTTTTTCCTGGCACATGATTCGCTGCCGGTGCCTGCCTGCAGGGGCCGGGAATGCCTCCTTTATGCCGAGATTGACAAGTCGGTGCAGACCCTGTATCTCTATATCATGGGCGAGTTGAAAGACAGCTTTCTTGTTTCTACCGGGAAAGGAAAGAAGTACGAAACACCCGAAATGGAGTTACACCCACGGGGCCCCGTACTTACTAAATACACTTCCAGGAAATTTCCGGGAGGGAATTACCTTGGGCTCGGAAATATGCCATATGCCGTATTTGTAAAGGGGGGATATGCCATTCACGGTACAACACCCGGAAATTTCTCTAACCTCGGCAAAAAAGCTTCCAATGGTTGCATCCGCATTCATCCGGAAAACGCCAAAGTCTTTAATGCGCTAGTAAAAACGATCGGGCTGAACCGGACCTGGGTGTCCGTAAGGAACAGGATCGTAAGAGATACGATTCCCCGATTGCCCTGAAACCCAAAAACACTTTTCAGATCCCCGCTTTCCCGGTTCAAAAAATCCCGGGTTTTAGGGTCGGAAAAGCGAAATAATTTTGACCATTTAACCATCTCACATGAAAAAGAATCATGCCTGCCTGTGGGTCATCGTTTTGATCCTCATTGGCAGTTCCTCTGTGCCTCTTTCGGCCCAACAGTACAAAATAAGGCAAACCACCACCATGATGGGCATGGAATCAGAATCTACCGTGTATGTCAAAGGCATGCGCAAGCGTACGGAGTCTGCCGGTTATATGGACCAGTTCAAAAACATTGTGACCATCGAACAATGCGACAAACAGCGAACCGTCACGCTCAATACAAAGAAAAAAATGTATTTCATCGAACCGTTCGGCGCAGACGATGAAGAGGTGATTGATGAGGATGTCAAGCCGACTGGGAAACCCAAACCCGAACCTGTTACAACCAAAAAAGGCGGCATCATAAACATGTATTACCAGGTCACGGATACGGGTGAGCGAAAGAAAATGTACGGGTTCACCGCGCGGCATATCTGGACCTCGCAAAAAATAAAACCATCCCCCGATGCCTGCAGTATGAAGGACAGTCTCATTCTGAAAACTGACGGCTGGTATATCGACCTGCCAGAATTCAATTGCCCTGTCCGGTACCGTCCTTCCCAAATAAATACGGGAGGCACTCCAAAACCAGAATGCAGGGACCGGTTTGTGACACGACGTAGCGGGAGGGGGAAACTGGGTTTTCCGCTGATTGAGAAGCGGACGATGAAAATGGGAGGCGGGCCCGGCATGTCGTCAGATTTTGAAACCCGGATTGAAACGGTTGAACTGATCACGGGCAAACTGGACTCGATGCTTTTTGAGATCCCCCCCGGTTTTACGGAAGCAAGGACTGCCGAAGAGCTCCAGGAAAAATTTGATGCACAATCGATCCTCCGGCAATATACCGATCAACCCGGGAACAAGGATGAGATGCCTGGCAAGGAGCCGGCAGTTAAAAAAGCAGGCACCACCCGCATTGGTGTTTTGGAACCTGCCGGGGAGGGATCATTCGAAGCCGCCGCGCTTCAACAGCATATTGTAAACAGGTTGCAGGAAGGATCCTGGGAGCCTGTTGCCGTTTCTTCGGAAGAAGATGCCCGCTCCAAGAGCTGCGATCTTCTCCTCGACACGAAATTTACCCGATTTAAACAGGCCAGTAAGGTCGGCGGGTTGCTCAAGGCGATTAAAAATACAGATCCCAACGCCGCATCCTCTTTCAATATTGAAGGGAACATGATCGTAACCCGGCTGGCAGACGGGCAAACCGTATCGGAACAAAATCTCAGTGGTAAGTACGAGGGAAAGCCGGATGATGCAGCCGGAAAAGCCCTGGACGAAGGATGCCAGAAAGTGATCCGAAGCCAGCGTTGATATTTCGGTACCCGGGTTGTTCCTTTCCTGCAGCCGGGCCATACGGGTCCGGGAGAAAATTTTTTGCCTGTCAATTTCGCCAAACGTATACTTTTGTCCCGGCAAAAAACATTTCACGCTAACCCTGTACACCCATGACCAATTCATACCAGGACCTCGTCAAACAAACGTTCAACTTTCCGCAGGAAGGGATTGATGTGAAGGATGGTGATCTGACGTTCAACGGCCTCGACTTGAAAGCCCTGATCAGCAAGTACGGGACCCCGATGAAACTGACTTACCTCCCCAAGATCGAGATGCAGATCAAAAAGGCCAAGCAGATGTTCGCCGCCGCCTTCAAGAAACATAAGTACGAGGGGAAGTATTTTTATTGTTACTGCACCAAGAGTTCTCATTTCAGTTTCGTGGTGGAGGAAGCGCTGAAAAGCGATATCCACCTGGAAACCTCCTACGCTTACGACATAGAGATTATCAAGAAACTCTATGCCCGTAAGAAGATCACGAAGGAAACCTATATCATCTGCAACGGGTACAAACAGAAAGGTTATACCCGCCGGATCGCCAACCTGCTCAATTCGGGTTTCCAGAATGTGATACCGGTGCTGGACAATAAGGAAGAACTCCGGGACTACGCGCAGTCTGTAAAAGTTCCGTTCAAACTCGGGATCCGGGTGGCCGCGGAAGAAGAGCCAAACTTTCCCTTTTATACATCCCGGCTGGGGATCCGCGCAAAGGATATCCTTGAATTTTATGTCGACCGGATCGAAGGCTATGAAAGCAAGTTTCAGTTAAAGATGCTGCATATCTTTCTCAACAAGGGAATCAAGGATGACATTTACTACTGGAGCGAACTGAATAAGGTGATAAATCTCTATTGTCAACTCAAGAAGATCTGCCCTGAACTGGATTCGATCAATATCGGGGGCGGATTTCCGATCAAACATTCACTGGGGTTTGATTACAACTACCAGTTCATGATCAATGAGATCGTCCGGAATATAAAAACGGCCTGCAAAAAGGCAAAAGTGCCCATGCCTAATATTTTCACCGAGTTTGGCAGCTACACGGTCGGGGAGAGCATGGCGCATATTTACAGCGTAATCGCGGAGAAGGTCCAGAACGACCGAGAAACCTGGTATATGATTGATTCATCATTTATCACCACACTTCCGGATATCTGGGGTATCGGCGAGAAATTCCTCATGCTCCCGGTCAACAAATGGGATCACGAATACCAGCGGGTCGTGCTGGGCGGGATTACCTGTGACAGCCACGATTACTACGACTCGGAAGAACATATCAACGAAGTTTTCCTGCCCAAGATCAACGGGGATAAGGAACCGCTTTATATCGGTTTCTTTCACACCGGGGCCTACCAGGACCAGATCAGCGGGTACGGCGGAATCAAACACTGCCTGATCCCTTCTCCCAAGCATATCATTGTCGGCTATGATAAAAACGGGAAACTGACAGACTGGGTATATGCCAAGCAACAGACCGCCCAGAGTATGCTCAAAATCCTCGGGTATAAATGACCCCTTCTTTGATCAGGCTATTAAAAAAGAGGTTTTGAAAAAACCTCTTTTTTAAATTACATGCTTTGCCGGCTATACCGTCTCCACTCATCGTATTCCCATTTGCTGTAGTGCAGCCGGTTTAGATGAGATCGGTCGATATAAAATCGATTATCATAACCTTTCCAGTACAGGAAGCCGCCTGCAGTCCGGTGATAATACTTCCCGCTTGGGCTTTGTTTCATGACAAATCCCGGCGTGGGTTTGATGATCAGGGCAGCGGCATTGTAATAACGGGCAGAAGAAGGAGGAGGTGGCTGGCGGTACACCTCGGCATCCCGGTCAGCCCGGTATTCCCGATCGTCTTTCTTCTTTTTCTTATTCGCCCAGACACGGCTGGGCTGGCAACTGGTGAAGATAAGCGCAACGGTTGCGGCCGCTGCAAGGGAAAGCATAAATGTTCGTTTCATGGCTTTTTTATTTGATTAAGAGATGCGGATTCTGGAAAACTGTTTTATTCTTCCCGGGTCTTCTTTACCCGAACCGTCCCTTCACTGGTGTTTCGGGCAACCGGCTCAGTAGCTTCCCGTGGACGCTCCGCCCTGGCAATAATGGTCCCCGTTTCTTTCCGAGTGACGACCGAATCGGGTTGGGAGGATTCGCTTTTTGTAGCCGGGTAGATCCTGGCCAGGTTGTCAAGGACAGCTGTGCGATCTGAACTGTCCCTGCCGGTGATGATATCCGTGCTGACCCACCGGGCGGAATCAATTGCGGACTCTTCCATATCGAGAAAGCGAAGCGCTTTCGCCGTTTTTTCGTCGCCTGGGTTCGCGCGGGGCGCAAACAGTTTGCTGCTGTATTCCTTAGTGGCGGCGCATCCGGCGGCCAACATAACGATTACCAGGTACGTAACCGTTTGTCCAAATCTTGCTGTCTGCATTGTTTCAGGGTTTATCTTGTGTGAAATAAATCCAACGCTTTTATGTTTCAATTCATTTGCCACAAACTCTTAAAATCCGCCCGCGTGCGATACTTTTTCATTGTATTAACATTAACCTTTTTGATGCGGCCGGCTGCAGCACAGACTGCCGAGGATTCGGTGAAGACGGTTATCAACAACATGTTCACAGCCATGAAAAATGCAGACCCCGTTTTATTAAAGTCCTGTTTTTCGGACAGTATGGTGTTGCAGACCATCACGCGGGGTAAAGAGGATGGCAGGCTGGTGGTGAAAAACGAGGATCCTTCAGGGTTTGTTGACTTTATCAGTAAGGAATCCCCCGGAAACGCAGATGAACAGATACGCTTTGAAACCGTTAAAGTCGACGGCCCCCTTGCTATTGCCTGGACTCCATACCGTTTTTTTTACAAGGGAACATTCAGCCATTGTGGAGTGAACTCTTTTCAATTGGTACGATTTGACGGAACCTGGAAAATCCAGTATCTGATCGATACCAGGCGAAGGTCCGGTTGTGAGGATTGAAACCGGAACGAATACAAATAAAAAAAACCTCCCGTGGAAACGGGAGGTTTAAACCAAAACCAACTGCTTATGAGAAAATCTTAATAAGAACTTATTTTTACTGGATCGTGATGGTGGTCGGTGCAGGTTTGACTTCCACTTTCTTGGGAAGGTTTAACTGCAACACTCCATTGATGTAAGCTGCCCCGATCCCGGTTGCATCAATCTTTTCATGGAGTGTGAAAGTTCTCTTAAAAGAGCGATACTTATATTCCTGCCTGAGTTCCTTTTCATTCTCATCTTTTTGTACGGTCTTACGCTCCGCAGAAATTGTAAGCAAGTTCTTATCCACGTTCACCTGGAAATCCGTCTTTTCAAACCCGGGGGCCACCACTTCCATTTTGTACGCATCCTCTGTTTCTTTGACGTTTACAGGGATGAAAACCTTCGTCATGGATTCGTCAAATCCTGTAGCGAATAACCCCGGTAAATCTGAAAACAAATTATCTACAAGATTGTTCAAACTGCCTTCAAAAGGCCGGTTGGTGAATTTTACGAGTGCCATAGTTTTTAGATTTTATGGGTTGAATTTTTTGTTTCCTTACCCGGATCAAAAGCCATTCCAGCCGGTTTCGTACTTCCAATTTGTCGGGGAAGCCGGATTTTACGGGACATAATTTCCGAAATCAGGAAAAACAGCTGACAGAATTTCAAGACGGTCTCCAAACGCGACCCGGGATGAACATTTTGGTTACCTTTGCGTTTGTTTAAAAAATCAAAAAATATATGTATCCTGAAGAAATAGTGATCCCTATGAAGGAGGAACTCACCGACAACGGGTTTACGGAACTCCTGACCCCCGGTGATGTGGAATCCCAGTTGACCCGGGAAGGGACAACCTTGGTTATGATCAACTCCGTATGCGGCTGCTCTGCCGGAACTGCCCGTCCCGGAGTACTGATGGCGGTGGCCAATGCCTCCAAAAAACCCGACTTCCTGACGACCAGTTTTGCCGGGTTTGACATTGATGCAATTAAGACCCTGCGGCAGCACCTGATGCCCTATCCGCCGTCTTCTCCCTCGATCGCCCTTTTTAAAAACGGACAACTGGTCCATTTTATCGAAAGACACCAGATCGAAGGCCGGCCCGCCCAGCTTATTGCCCAGAACCTGATAGGGGCATTTGACCAGTATTGCAACTAAAAAAGCAAGCTGTTCGGAGCAAAGAGACTAAGCAAAACCTTTAACAGGGACTATGTATTCGCCTGATTTTTCAGGGCATGCATGGTCCCTTTTATTTGCGCTAATGACGAACTACGGCCTCTGAACTGCCGACTTCTTTATATATTCGCCTCAACCAACTGTTATTACATGTATCCCAACCTGTACTACGCCTTTAAGGACCTTTTTGGCATTGAGTTGAATTTTCTCAGGTTTGTGAATTCATT
The DNA here is from genome assembly GCA_049421765.1 of Chitinophagaceae bacterium. Lineage (GTDB taxonomy): Bacteria > Bacteroidota > Bacteroidia > Chitinophagales > Chitinophagaceae > JJ008. The sequence goes on along the minus strand of JBMSNP010000042.1, from coordinate 389 downwards.
CGGTTTTTTTGTTGCCATCGCCTTTATTGTGGCTGCCATACTGCTGGCCAATGAACTCAGGCGTAAAAGCCGTCAGGGGCTGATGAGCTATACCGAGATGCAGGTGATCGTTGGAGAGCCGGCCTCAATTTCCGAGCTGGCACTTAATTTTTTCCTCGGATTTGTGCTTGGTTACAAGATTCTGGCTCTTTTTATTATGAAGAGTTCTGCGACGGTTGATCCCCAGGCTTTCATCTTTTCGACACTTGGCAGCTGGCCTGCCGGGATCGGTCTCGGCCTTTTGTTCGCCGGCCTGAAGTGGTGGGAGAAAAACAAGCAAAAACTTGCCAAACCCGAAAAAAGGACCGTCCGGATCTGGCCGCAGGACCGGGTGGGGGAGATCACGATCC
>JBMSNP010000041.1:0-25745 GCA_049421765.1 Chitinophagaceae bacterium | reverse complement strand
CAAAAGGGAAACTCGACCCGGGTGAGGAACTTGGCACCTGCGCCCTCCGAGAAGTGGAGGAGGAAACCGGGCTCAAGAATGCGAAGCTGGGAATTCCCCTGATGGTAACGTATCATACGTATCATGAAGGATCCAGGTTCATACTCAAGGAATCCCATTGGTTTAATATGAAGTGCCGGGGACAGCAGGACCTGGCTCCCCAGCAGGCAGAAGGGATCACCGAGATCCGTTGGGTTAAAGCGGCTGACATTCCGCCCTATTACTCCAAAACTTATCCATCCGTAGTGGATGTGTTGCAAAACTGGTCGGGAATTCACTGATCCTTCATGGGCATTATCGCTACGGTCAGCCGGCTTATACATACCAGTCTTCCCTGTTCATCAATGATCCGGATATCCCAGACATGAGTGGATTGACCGATGTGCAAGGGGCGGGCGGTTCCGGTGATTTTTCCGCTCCGGACGGCTCGGATATGATTGGCGTTGATCTCCAGTCCCATGCAGATAAACCTGGAATTATCGATCACCAGGTATGAGGCCACGCTGCCAAGGGTTTCCGCCAGGACACAGGAAGCACCGCCATGAAGATACCCGTAAGGTTGGGTGGTCCGGTGATCCACCGGCATGGAAGCGCTGATATGATCCTCCCCTATCCCGGTCCATTCGATACCCAGGTATTCACTCATCGTGTTGCGTTCAAACGACTGCATACCGGAAAGATCTTTGTCTTTACCAAACCAGATGGACATGGGTTACTTGTTGAGGGACCGGGCGACCAGATCAGGAAGGAAAGGTGCCGCATTCCCGTTGTTGCGAATGATATCCCGTACAATGGTCGAAGCCACGGAAGTGTATTTGGGTTCCCCGGTCAGGAAAATCGTTTCAATGGACTTGTCCATCGTCCGGTTGGCGTCTGCGATGGTCTTCTCGTATTCGAAATCGCTGACATACCTGATGCCGCGGAGGATGAATTTGGCCCCGATTTTACGGCAGAAGTCGATTGTGAGACCTTCGTATACGGCCCCTTCCACCCTTTTTTCTCCTGCATAGATCTCGCGGATCCATTTCAGGCGTTGTTCCGCCGAGAACATGGGAACTTTGGAGGTATTCATGCCGATCCCCACCACAATCCGGTCGAAAAGCGGAAGGGCCCGGTTGATGATATCCACATGGCCTAGCGTAACCGGATCAAAAGTTCCTGGAAAAAGGCAGATACGATCCATGGAAAAAAATTTGGAATGACAAGCTAATAATTAATTGTTGATTATTAATTATTAATTATTTCCGGGAATCTCCCCGAGAGAAGGTACAACACAGCCATCCTTACAGCTACACCATTCTCCACCTGTTGCAGGATGATTGATTGTTTGCTGTCAGCTACATCGCTGTCCAGTTCAACCCCCCGGTTGATGGGGCCCGGATGCATGATCACGATTTCTTTGGGGAGTTCATCGAGCAACCGACGGCTGATCCCGTAAGCAATATTGTATTCACGGAGTGAAGAAAAAAGCACCTGGTTCTGTCTTTCCAACTGGATCCGCAGTACATTGGCTACATCGCACCAGGCCAGCGTTTCGCGGAGGTTGTAATTGACTTCGACACCCAGCGCTTCCCGGATATGTTTGGGAATAAGTGTCGGGGGACCGCAAACGGTCACTTCAGCCCCCATTTTTTTGAGCAGGTAAATATTGCTTTGAGCCACCCGGCTGTGCATGATATCCCCGATGATCGCCACTTTTCTTCCTGCCAGTCCACCGGTTTTTTCACGGATGGAAAACGCATCGAGCAGGGCCTGTGTAGGGTGTTCATTGATACCGTCTCCTGCATTGATGATGGCCGCAGGGACGTGTTGTGCGAGGAAATGCGGGGCACCGCTGGCGCTGTGACGCATCACCACCATATCCACTTTCATCGAAAGGATATTATTGACCGTATCGAGGAGTGTTTCTCCCTTCGCGGCAGAAGAGGTGGAAGCTGCAAAATTGATGGTATCCGCGCTGAGTCTTTTTTCGGCCAGTTCAAAAGAGAAACGGGTCCGGGTTGAATTTTCGTAAAAAAGGTTGACGATCGTGACATCCCGCAGCGAGGGCACTTTTTTAACCGGGCGTTGTAAGACTTCTTTGAATTGTTCAGCTGTGGAAAGAATTATGGAAATATCGTCTTGTGTGAGGTTTTTAATGCCCAGGAGGTGTCGGGTAGATAGTTGCATTAAAAAGCAAAATTAGGGGTTTAGGCGCTAATCAGCACCACTTCACCATTTACCAGTTTTACTTTGTCCTTACGCCCGGCTTCCACGCTTACACCCACATAATCAGCCTGTATGGGAAACTGGCGGTGTTCTTTTCGGTCGATCAGTACGCAGAGTTCCACTTTGTCAGGCCGTCCATAGTCCAGCAGGGCATCCAGTGCGGCCTTGATGGTACGTCCGGTATATAACACGTCATCTATCAGTACCACGGTTTTGTTTTCGACATCAAAGGGGATATTCATGGCATCCGGGGCACGGATCTCCTTGCGAAAATCATCCCGGTAGAATGTGATGTCCAGTTGCCCGTACGGGATTTTTCGGCCAGGATGAAACTGTTGCAATTCGTTAACGATGCGGGCTCCCAAAACGGCGCCACCCTGCTGGATACCCACGAACACCACATTCGCCAGATCCGCATGTTTTTTATGCAGGAGGACAGCCAGCTCATGGATCGATTTTCCCAGTTCCGCAGATGAAAGCAAGACCTTCATACCAGAATTTTGCGTGAAGTTATTAAATGCGGGGCACAAGGCGGTTGTGAAACAGCAATTGTTTCACCCGCCAGGAGGCATCTCCTTTCCTCGCTCAATGTAAACCCTTATTTTTCCTGCATAAACGGATACCGGTAATCCACCGGTGGACTAAAGGTTTCCTTAATGGTTCGCGCGCTGAGCCAACGGTAGAGATTCAGTATGCTTCCCGCCTTATCATTGGTACCGCTTCCGCGTGCACCGCCAAAGGGTTGCTGACCGACTACGGCACCGGTAGGTTTGTCGTTGATATAAAAGTTCCCGGCGCAGTTTCTCAGTTTCAGCGTGGCCAGTTCCACGGCGTTCCGGTCCTGCGCGATCACAGCCCCGGTCAAAGCATAGGGTGAAGTCTTGTTCACCAGGTCCAGCGCCCGTTCAAAATTATTGGCCGGGTACACGTATACCGTTAATACGGGGCCAAAGATCTCTTCACACATGGTCACGTATTTGGGATCTTTTGCCTGGATGATGGTCGGTTGAATGTACCAACCTTCCCGGCTGTCGCATTTTCCGCCTACCCAGATCTCCGCCTTGGCGTCCTTTTTCGCATTGTCTATATAACGCTTGATGCTATTGTAGCTTTTCTCATCGATCACCGCATTGATAAAATTGGAAAAGTCTTCGGGACTCCCCATTTTGAAACTCTTCACACCGGCGATCAGTTTCTTTTTGACCTCTTCTGCGATATTCGAAGGGATATAGGCGCGGGAAGCAGCAGAACATTTCTGTCCCTGGTATTCAAAAGCACCCCGCAATAAGGCCGTGACCAGCACATCCGGGTCAGCGCTTTTATGCGCCAGTACGAAATCCTTGCCTCCCGTCTCCCCTACAATACGCGGATAAGAACGGTAGTTGGCCATATTCTTCCCGATGGTTTCCCACATATTATTGAATACACCGGTTGACCCGGTGAAATGAACACCCGCGAAATCCTTATGGTTGAAGCAAACATTTCCAACGACAGGTCCGCTTACATACACCAGGTTGATTACGCCGTCGGGCAGACCGGCTTCCCGCAGGATCCGCATAAACATCTGCGCGGAATAAACCTGGGTATTGGCCGGTTTCCATACGACCACGTTTCCGCACATGGCCGCCGAGGTGGGCAGGTTGCCCCCGATGGCGGTGAAGTTGAACGGCGTTACCGCCAGTACAAATCCTTCCAGCGGGCGATACTCCATCCGGTTGTGCATACCCGGTCCGCTGACCGGTTGCTGTTTATAGATCTCCGAGAGAAAATGAACATTGAACCGGAGAAAGTCGATCAGTTCACAGGCGGCATCGATCTCCGCCTGGAAAGCGTTCTTGCTTTGCGCCAGCATCGTGGCGGCATTCAGGTAAGGTCTGTATTTGGTGGCGAGTAATTCGGCAGCTTTGAGAAAGATATTGGCCCGGTTCTCCCAGCTCGTATTGGACCAGCTCTCCTGGGCTGCGAGGGCGGCCTCGATGGCCTGGTGCACATGCTTTTCCTCCCCGGCATGGAAATGACCCAGCAGGTGTTTGGTTTCGTGCGGCGGGTGCATCGTTACTTTTTTTCCGGTGCGTACTTCCTTACCGCCGATATACATCGGCACATCGGCTTCCTGGCCTTTCAGTTCGGCCAGCACTTCTTTGAGTCTTTTTCTTTCCGGGCTTCCGGGCGCGTAGGATAGGACGGGCTCATTGGCCGGCATGGGATAATTAAAATTTCCAATTTTCATGAGTTCTCGTTTTACTGATTGAACAACATATTTTCCTCACTCAACCTTAGTCTCTGCCTTAATCTCAACTTCTATTCAGCCTCCTTCTCCGCCATCAGGTAGGCTTTAATGAAACCATCGAGTTCGCCGTCCATTACGGGCTGCACATTCCCCACTTCAAAATCGGTGCGGTGGTCCTTGATCATTTTATACGGATGGAACACATAACTCCGGATCTGGCTCCCCCACTCGATCTTCTTCTTCTTGGCATTGGTTGCGTCTTTCAGTTCATTCCTTTTTCTCAGTTCCTCTTCGTAGAGCCGGCTTTTGAGCATGGTCATGGCCTTTTCCCTGTTGCCCAACTGGGTACGCTCGGTCTGGCAAACCACCACGAGCCCTGTGGGCAGGTGAGTAAGCATGACCTTGGTCTCCACTTTGTTTACATTCTGTCCGCCCGCTCCCCCGCTTCGCGCGGTTTCCATTTTCACTTCACTGTCCTTGATTTCAATATTAATGGTATCATCTACCAGTGGATACACAAACACGGAAGCAAAAGAAGTATGCCGACGGGCATTGCTGTCATACGGGGATATCCGCACCAGCCGGTGCACCCCGCTTTCTGCTTTCAGGAAACCGTAAGCAAATTCCCCGTCAAACTGGAGGGTGGCGGTTTTGATCCCGGCCCCGTCGCCCCATACCCAGTCAAGTTCGGTCACTTTCCAACCCTGCCGTTCTCCATACATCCGGTACATCCGGGCCAGCATTTCGGCCCAATCCTGGCTTTCAGTACCCCCGGCCCCGGAATTGATCTGGAGCACGGCGGGCAATTCGTCTTCCGGTTCGTTAAGGGTAGCCTTGAATTCCGCGTCTTCGAGCGCCTCGAGGGCATGCTCATAGGCCACCTTGGTTTCTTCTTCGGTGGCATCCCCGGATTTCCAGAATTCGAAGAGTACGGCAAAATCCTCCACAGCAGTATTGGTGGTTTCAAATAGTTTCACCCAGTACTCGTTCACCTTGATCTCCTTCATGATGGAGGTGGCGCGGGCGTTATCGTCCCAGAAACCGGGACTGAGCGAGAGTTGTTTATCGTTTTCTATCTTGGCCTGGCGGTTCCCGACGTCAAAGAAACCTCCTTATCCCGACAATGCGGGACCGCATATCCTGTAATTTTTCGATTGTCATAGTGTGCAAAGGTACGAAAGTTTGCTTTTCCGGGTGGCTAGATATCGTAGCTTTAGCAAATGAAAATTTCTTTTAAAATCCTGATCACAACAGGATTCCTGTCCATCTGTATGCACATGATGGCAACAGACCGGGACAGCACCATTTATTATTCCATCCCGGATAGTGTCCGGGCCATTCGATTGCTGGTGGATTTGGAAGTTCCTGCATCCCTTTCAAAATCCGGGTTCATGACCGGTATCGAATCGGGGAACACAAAAATGTATTACAAACAAACCAAAAAAGGCGGAAAATTGGTCATGGATGTCTCAGGGAGTGATTCCCTGCTAGCCTACGGAATGGGCGTGGTGGTTAATGGTTCCTCCATACGTTTGGAATATACCTTGAAACCGGGAAAGAAATATCGGTTACTCATGGCATTAACGACAGATTCAGCCAAAAACAAAACATTAATAACTGGATATGCCTGGCTGGCAGAGGAACAGGCATGGAAACTGATTGGTAGCTTCCGTTCTCCGGGATGGCAACGATCCATCATCCAGGCATCAGTATTCAACCGCCCTTACTCAAGAGAATTTTCACCCAGTTTTTCCGGGATCTCGATACAACGAAGCCGGGGCTCCTGGAAAACAATGGAAGGGGAAGAAATCCCCCCTCCGGTCCTGAACCTCGCCGGCCATGCCGACAGTGCCTGGCAGGCTCAGCAGGATATTAAAAAAATAGAGGACGCCATTGTCACGGGAAAAACAGATGCGATCAGTAGGCATGAAGGCATTTATTTCCGGATGATGCAGGAAGGAACAGGACGACAGGTAACCCTGAACGACACCCTGCGTGTTTTCTATAAAGGATCTTTGTTTTCTGACGGGAGCATATTTGATCAAACCGGAGAAAACCCGGCCACTTTCCCCTTGAAAAGACTGATCCGCGGATGGCAGCTTGGTTTGCCACTCTGCAGGGTCGGGGGAAAAATAAAAGTATTGATCCCTTCAGGATTGGCCTATTCCTCACGGGCTCCGGCCGTAACCATTCCTCCGAACAGTATACTCGTCTTTGAGGTGGAAGTGGTGGATGCAAAATCACCCTGAATCCGGGATCAGTCAAAAATTATCAATCCTGCATTGTTAACCTCAAAATAAAACGCATGAACATCCGCTATTCATTTATGTTATCCGCAGTTGCCTTGGCGTCGGCATTGGTCTCTTGTAAAAGCGGAACCAAAAAAGAAACCACCTCCGCGGAACCCAGTATCAAAGAAGAAATCGTCAGTTATGATACGGACAGCATCAAGCTGACCAATTATGTGTATTACGACGAAAACCTTAAAGGTCCCCGTCCCGCGATCCTGGTGATCCATGAATGGTGGGGACTGAATGACTACGCGCGAATGCGGGCAAGGAAACTTGCTGAGCTGGGGTATATCGCCATGGCCGTAGATATGTACGGGAATGGGCAAACGGCAGATAACCCGGCAAGGGCTCAGGAACTATCGACGCCTTTTTATATGAATCCGCAACTGGCAAAGACCCGGGTGGACATGGCCCTGGAGAATCTAAAAAAGAACCCCCATGCCGACGGCACCCGCACCGCGATCATCGGCTATTGTTTTGGTGGCGCCGTGGCCCTGGGCACGGCCCGGTTAGGCAGTGATTTTAAAGCAGCCGTAAGCTTTCACGGCAACCTGAACGTGGTGCCGGCCAACAAAGACCTGCTCAAAGCAGAAGTGCTGGTATGTCACGGTGCAGCCGATCCCTTCGTCCCCCCGGCCGAAGTGGAACAATTCAAAAAACAGATGGATTCCATCGGCGCCAGATACACTTTTAAAGCGTATGAGGGGGCAGTTCACGCATTCTCCAACCCCGCAGCTACAGCCCTGGGAGAAAAGTTCAACATTCCCATCAAATACGACGCAGCGGCCGATACGGCTTCCTGGAACGATATGAAAACCTTCTTCAAGCAGGTATTGCAGTAAATCCCGTAAATGATTGCAAATCCGGCAGTAACCTGCCGGATTTTTTTATTTTATATACCCGTTATAATGCTGTTGATTTCAAAGGGATTGCATAAAATACGGTCCGGGGGTTATCGGAAAATTACTTAGTAAAGCTATGATTTGTCAAATCCGGTTTCTATTTTGTCAACCCTTTGGACCTCTAAATCGAAACCTTTGAAAAAAACTATTGTAACCCTAATCCTGGGCAGCACCTTTTTTGTCGCATGCCAGAAAGAAGACCTGATGACCTTCCCTTCACCCGAACCCCAGGTCATGCCACTTCCCTGTATCAGTCAGACCGAAAACCCGGCAGGACGTACATATGAAACGGATTCGCTGGTATCTTATCCCTGTACAGAAAAGTACTGCGGACTGATGCCGCTGAGTGCAAAAAGCTTCTGGATCTATGAAGATTCCGTTTTCGACAACGGGCTTTTTGTACGTGTACAGCGCGATACACTTAAGTATACCAAGTCTTTCAGATCGGTAACCGACAACCTGACCTGGTGGGAAAGCGACCTCTTTGTGGGACTTCCCCGTCGTTTATACAGCAATGATTCGGCTATCTTTCTTATGCAAGAGCGAAATTTCAACCCGGATCTGGCAGATGCCAAAAAAGAATACAGCCTGTTCACTGGCGATTCACTACGTTACCTGACCGGCTTTGATGACATGGCCGCAATGGGACGCTCCCTGAAACTGGGAAGTGACATTATTACTCCGGCAGGCAGTTTCAACGGTTGTCTCTTTTTTGAAAAAAACGCCCGGAATTTCCGCAAGGAACAGGTGATTTTCAAACCGGGTGTCGGAGTCCTGAAATTCATCCAGGAACAAGCCCCGATGGGAACCCGTGAACTGAAAATGCAGCATATTCTGACCCTTATCGCATTTCAAATACCCTGATTTACCCGATCCCGGAACCCTTTGAAACGTACCTGAACTGGCTGAATTCTTTTATAAAAAAACCGCCCTGTAACAGGGCGGTTTTAATTTTATCGAAACGGAAAGGTTTAGGGCAAGGTGATAAGCCGCTGGTTGTTCCCGTTGTTCCAAGTGAGCAGGGCCTTGTTATCACAGCCACCGTTATCGGGGGCGCCGAAGTCGAGATAGAACAGCCGGGTATTGATCTTGATCTTCAGGGTACCATTGCTCACCCAGGGACAGGCCACGCGTTTGATCAGCGGGGTTTCCGTATTCAGGGTAATAGTCGGACCGAAGTTGAATTGGGTTTGTGAACGGCCTTCGATCCTGTATACGTCATCCCGCACCGTGGCTGTAGCGCCGCCTTCCACCTGGGCCACATATTTCAGCCCGTCGTACTGCCAGCCGCGTCCGTTGGGGAAATTCACGGAACCGCCAACCACCTGTACGGTGAATTTGATATTGCCATTGGCGCTCAGGTTGCTCACCACCTTGGTACCCTCGATATGGGCCCGGTTCAGGTGATAGTTATCAAATGTGATGGTCATGACGGAACCGCTCCGGCGGATCGGCCCGGTGAGGTGGATGTTGATGATCCCGCTCCTGAATTTACCATCGGCACAGATACATCCGCTGCCAAAATCGATGGTTACGGTTTTTGGATAGGTACTGTCGTTGGGAGTAACGGTAACAGTGGCGCAGGGGCCCAGCCGCAGGCGGAGTTCAACAAAAAGGGGATTATACCCGCCGCGTCCGCCACTGGCTTCGCCCTCCTCGTCGGCGGCGATCATGGAAAGATCTTCCGCATCATCGAAACTGGCATCTGCCTGGACACTCTCTTCCGAGTATGTGGTGGCCTGTTCATCGGTGATGTCGGTCGTGGTGGACTGGCTGTTTTCCTTTTGGCAGGAAAACAGGAAACTGGTTAAGGTGACCGCGATAACGGCCAGCGATAAACGGGAAATAGAAAAAGTTTTCATGGCTACACTTTTAGGGTTTAAAAAAATATCAACGAAGGATTGGATACGGACGGGAGAATAAAGTTTAAAGACGGATTAAATATTTTATTTTTCAGGCCTTGAAAACGATACTGGACTATATATATAACTATGTTAAGGAAACTAATAAGCTCTTGCTGATCCTCGTAACCTTGCTGACCACTGTGTTCATATTTATCAACTATCATTTCGGAATGGATGAGGCCATCAGGAAAAATTCTTTCGGCATTAAACTTTTGGCCTGGTACGGAGTCAATGCGGCAGCCTTTTGGCTTCCTTACCTTTTTACCCGGGGATTGGGACTGCTGAAATCTCCAATGGGAAAGCAGGTATACCTGCTGTTGCTCATAGCCCCACTTATCTTCGCACTGAAACTCGCCCTTGATCTTGAATTCCGGATCAGTGAAGACCCGGAAAGGAATAATTTCTGGAATCATGTCCTGTACTGGCCCATGCTGGCGGGAATAACAACCTGCATTCTCTACCTGGTCTGGAAGTGGCAGAAATATCCCAGCCATTTTTACGGGCTAAGTACCCGTGGACTTAAATGGAAACCCTATTTTCTGATGTTGCTGATTATGATCCCACTGCTATCACTGGCCTCGACCCGGCCGGAATTCCAGGAAGCCTACCCGAGAATCAGGTCCATCCTGGGTTTCGATGCGGATATCCCGGTATCTTTCACGGACAAACTGTTATTCGAACTCTCCTATGGCAGCGACTTCTTCACCATTGAATTATTCTTCCGTGGTTTTATCATACTCGCCTTTGTCCGCTGGGCCGGTCCGCATGCCATCCTGCCCATGGCCTGTTTCTATTGTACCATTCATTTCGGAAAGCCCCTGGCCGAATGCATCAGTTCCTTTTTCGGGGGTATGATCCTGGGAATCCTGGTATACCACACCCGCTCCATCCTCGGCGGACTGGCCGTTCACCTGGGGATTGCATGGTTGATGGAAATTGCCGGATATTGCCAGATGTAAGCAGTCACATGCTTCCGGGTGTAATATTCCCGGCAAACGGATGGCCACGCTAAACTCAGTTACCTTTAACCGAAAGACAAAACGCAGTCATGAAACTTCTGATTATCGGGGGAACAGGTAAAACAGGACAAGAGCTGATTAAGCAAGCATTGGAGAGGGGACATACTCTAACTGTCTTGGTTAGGAGCCCCGAAAAAATAAAAAGTATGGATACACGCGTGCAGATATTCAAAGGAGATGTATTGGACCATGCATCTCTTCCACAGGCTATGGCCGGGCAAGAAGCCGTGTTATCCGCACTCGGTCACAAAAAATGGATTATTAGATCGACCATACTTTCTGAAGGGACCAAAAACATAATCAACGCTATGCAAAAGCATTCGGTAAGCCGGTTTATTTGCATTAGTTCATTAGGCGTAAATGACAGTAAATTCAGGATGGGTCTCTATTATACATTATTTGTTATCCCTTTTCTGCTATTCTATTATTTCAAAGACAAAGCAAAGCAGGAACGGCAAATACAAGAAAGTTCATTAAAATGGACCATTGTCAGGCCCGGTCACTTCTTACCAGCATGGATGGTAAGGATATTTCATGGAAAGGAAAGGGGGAGATACAGAACAGGAGAAAAAATCGGCAACTTATTTTTAACTCCGGTCATATCCAGAGCTGATGTTGCACACTTTATGTTAGAACAGCTGGAAAATGATATTTACATTCACAGAACTCCCGGCATCGCATATTAATTCAGTGAGACGGCGGATTATGTTGAAACAGATTCAAGGACGGCTGAAAGAATAAAAAGATCCCGGAATTAAATAAGAAAATCAAAAAAAGCTACAGGCCTGTAAGCCGGATCCTGTTCCCGGCTTGCACCGGGCGGTCATCATTTATCTGCCCCGACCATTACTGACCGGGATCAATCTGCCTACCCAGTACCTTGGACGAGCCGCCCTCAAAACGGTACTATATGCGGCATTTCAGCATGCAAGGTTTACCCGCCAATGATGTTACCATCAAAAGCCGTGAGCTCTTACCTCACGTTTTCATCTTTACCTGCCGTAGCCTTGGCGAAGGCAGGTTTACCCCACCCCTCACCATAACTACGGCATCGGCAGTTATTTTCTGTGGCACTGTATGTTACCCAGGTTTTCACCACGGAACCCGGCTGTTCACCGGTGCATGGCTCTGTGCTGTCCGGACTTTCCTCCTTCCGCCGAAACGGAATGCGATGACCCGGCCTGTAGCCCTGTAAAAATAGATAAAGGAATGCTTAGTACTGGAAGAATATTTCTGTGGCCCCGTAGCCAAATGCCGGATGGTACTGGTTTACAAAGGATTTCACCTCCTTTTTGAGGCGCAGCAGGTCATGGATCTCATTTCGGAGCACCCCCTCTCCCACACCATGAATAACGATCAGCGAGGGCTGGTGATGAAGGATAGCAAGGTGATAATACTTTTCAAAAGTCCTTAGCTGTAATCCCAGGATCTCATAATTGTTCATTCTTCTCCAGTCATCTGTCAGTTTTTCGATATGAAGATCGATCACTGAACGGGCGGGTTCCGCCTGTTGCCTGGCCTTTGAAGCATCGTAAACCTGGTATCCCCGGGCTGCCAAAGCTCCCAGTCCAATGACGTCTTCAACCGGTTTATCGGGGTATTTTTCAAACAGCAGTTGGGAGAAAGTGGCCTGGTTGGAACGTTGCAGCGCTTCGATCTGCGCAAAAAGCTGGCGGGGTTTCATCTTAATGACAGCCTCCAGGTGTGTCGCTTTCTTTTTGTCAGGTTCGGCCAGCGCAAATTCGAATTCAAAGGCCGGGCTGTCATTCATGTCCTCAAACGGGATATCATGCAGGTAAAAGTCCTCAAAAGGATGTACTGTATTTTTCAGCTGGAAATCCGGTTTTCCGAAATAATGAAGGTGATATGTGAAAAGGTAGGCCGACGAAGTATGATTGACGAGATGCAGCTTAAGTTCTTCGACTACCAGGTCTCCAAACTCATCCATATCCATCACCGGAAGAAATGTCAGCCAGACCCCGTCCTCCACCTGTTCTATTTCCGCACGTTTTTCCTTACGCACATCATCGATATACTGTTTTTCTTTTTTTCCCGGGGATGTTTTTTTTTCGGTAAAGCGTTTAAAATAGGGAAAGTCCACCTGGTCCATATAGACTGGAAAGGTAACCCCCTGAACATCCACCATCAGCATCTTATCATTGATGATATCCGTTACCACACCCTCTTCTCCCGAATGGAGGATCAGGATCGTATCGCCGATCTGGTATTTCATGTTTCCGCTGTCATTCGCTGATCAGGTCCCGAAAGGGGACATAAAATTACCAAACGATCCCGGAGCGAATGAAAATAATTACGCAGTCTTTTCCTTTTCCCCTGCCAGTTTGCTGTGCCTGTTGCTGTAAAGGAAATAAATCACCAGACCAATGGCCAGCCAGATCAGGAAACGCATCCAGACTTTGTGTGTTTCCTGAGCCATCAGGTAGAGACAGCTGATCAGACCCAGGATCGGGAGTAAGGAAAGCTTCCGGACAAAAGCCAGCCCGGCCATAAAAAGGGCCAGCACCCAGAACATGGCCATAGGCCAGGTATCCCTGGTCCAGATGTCTTTTGTGAAATGAGAGGGAACATATATAACGATCGTCACGATCGCAGCCAGCAGGATCGCCGGGTAAATAAACTGAGCATTAAAATAGGGAACCCGGAATTTACTTTCGGGTCTTTCCTTCCTTTGCTGCAGCACCAGCACTCCAGCACAAACAAGTACAAACGCAAAGAGCGTACCGATGCTGGTCAGGGAAAGCACTTCACCCAGGTTCAGGAAGAGTGCCGGTATTGCCACCACAAACCCGGTGAGGATGGTGGAGAAAGAAGGAGTCCCGTAACGGGGATGTATCCTGGAAAATATTTTGGGAAGCAGGCCGTCCCGGCTCATGCTCATCCAGATCCGCGGCTGACCCAGCTGAAACACCAGCAATACGCTGGCGGTTGCGATAATCGCGCTTACAGCTACGATCCCGGAAATGAATTTCAGACCCCGCTCATCAAAGACCATTGCCAGCGGATCGCCCACATTGAGCTTGGTATATGGCACCATGCCCGTAAGCACCAGCGCCAGCAACACATATACCACGGTACAAATGATCAGTGAATAGATCATGCCCCTGGGCAGGTCGCGCTGAGGGTTTTTGCATTCTTCTGCGGTGGTTGAGATCGCGTCAAAACCGATATAAGCGAAGAAAACTGCCGAAACCCCTTTCATGATCCCGCCAAACCCTTCCGGGGTAAAAGGTGACCAGTTTTCGGGATTGACATAAAATGCGCCCAGGACGATCACGAAGAATATCACCGCCAGTTTGAGGATCACCATGAGGTTACTCGCGGAACGGGATTCACTGATCCCGCGGAATACGATATAGGTAATAAGCACTACAATCAGCAGGGCCGGGATATCGAAAATCAGTCTCAACCCGAACAGATCCGGAGCTGTATTCCAGGCTGAAACGGCCGCATCGGTTGCGCCCGCCTTGGCGGATAAATAATCCATGGTCATCCAGTCCGGGATGTGGACACCGGCTTTGTCAATCAGGTTGGTGAAATAATCGCTCCAGGAAATGGCCACCGCGATATTTCCGATCGCATATTCCATCAGCAGGTCCCAACCGATGATCCAGGCGAATATTTCACCAAAAGCCACATACGAATATGTATAGGCGCTTCCGGATACGGGTACCGTGGAGGCAAACTCCGCATAACATAAAGCCGCGAAACCGCAGGCGATGGCCGTAAAGATGTATAGAAAAACAACCCCGGGTCCTCCGCTGGAGGCTGCGGAACCGATCCCGCTGAAAATGCCCGCACCAATGATGGCCGCCACCCCGAAAAAGGTGAGGTCGCGGACCCCCAGGACTTTTTTAAGCCCGATAGAATGACCGTCAATCATACCGGATTCTGCTTCCTTAAGGATGGCGGGGATTGACTTTTTGCGAAAAAGCGGATTGGACATATGCGTTGGCTTTGGTCCTTCAAAATAGTAAAAAAACGGGGTAAGGAGCTTATGGTCTCATTATTTCTGTTTACGAGGCAAAGCGAATCTTAATTAAATCTGAGATTTCAATGCGAAGTTACCATCCTTTCAAAAAGATGTTTTCTCAATGTTCCCTTTGTACGAGGAAATGAGCCAGTTCACGAAGTGGTTCTTTTCTTTTGGAGAGCACGGCTATATCTTCGAGGTGTTTAAAGGCTTCGTCGAGGTATTTGTTTTTCAGTTCAAGTGCCCATTCATCCACTTTGCAATCCCGGTAGATCCCGAGTACCCGGTCCACCTTGTCCGGGGCCGAATTGGCCAGTAAGTTTTCCAGCTCTTTCCGTGCAGATCCGGTTACGGTTTCCATGGCATGGATCAGCAGGAATGTCTTTTTGTTGGCGAGGATATCTCCTCCCACCTGTTTGCCGAATTTACCGGGGTCGCCAAAAGCATCGAGGTAGTCGTCCTGTACCTGGAATGCGATGCCCAGCTTTCTGCCAAAGTCGTAAAGAAGATGCTGGTTCCTTTCGCCTGCCCCGCCAATAATGCTGCCTGTTTGCAGGCTGGCAGCCAGGGCCACGGATGTTTTCAGCTCGATCATGCGCAGGTATGCGTCGAGTGATACGGTATCCATTGCCTCAAAATCCATATCCATCTGCTGTCCTTCACACACTTCCCTGGCAGTGCGGTTAAAAAGGGTGAGAATGGGTCTGAGAAAAGGTGTGCTGATCTTATTGAGTTCCTCATATGCCATAACAAGCATTACATCCCCTGCCAGAATTGCAGTGTTTTCCCCGAATTTATGATGCACGGTTTCCTGCCCCCGCCGAAGCGGGGCCTGGTCCATGATGTCATCGTGGATGAGTGTGAAATTGTGGAAAAGTTCGATCGCCGTACCAACATGCCAGGCGTCTGCGCTGATTTCATCAAACATTTCGTTTCCCATCAGGCAGAGTACAGGACGAATACGTTTCCCGCCGAGTTTCAGGAAATATTCATTTGGGCCGTAAAGCGTTGCGGGTTCAGCCGGGAAATGAGGCTTATCAAAATAGACCGTGAATTTCTGCGACAACAGTTCGAATGATTGCATGTTGGTTTTTTTCGCCTGTAAACAATTAAACTGAGTGATTACGGATACATTTTACCAGTCATTTTTACCCCGGGTAAATATAATGCACCGACCCCGGATTATTTCCGTTTTTTGACCCGGCCTGTTGTGATCTTATCGGCTGCAAATTCTCCTGCAACCACCCATTCATAATCCAGTTGCCGCTTCGTTAGGTTGGCAGCCACCACTTTGATCCATACCTTGTCCCCCATCCGGAATTTACGGCCGCTTCTTCTTCCCACCAGACAGTATTCGGCCTCGTCGTGCCTGAACTCATCGTATTCCAGCAGGCTGTTTACACTCACCAGACCCTCACATTTATGCTGTACCGTTTCCACCCAGAACCCGAATGAGGCCACCCCGCTGATGATCCCTTCAAACTCCTCTCCCAGATAATTTTTCATATACAATACCTGCATGTATTTATTCCCTGCCCGTTCAGCATCCATGGCGGCGCGCTCCCGCTCGCTGCAATGCTTGCACTTATCTTCCAGTTTTTTGTCGGGTTGCGCCTGGCTGGCAAGCACATCAGCCAGGATACGGTGTACCATCACATCCGGGTAACGCCGGATAGGCGAAGTAAAGTGACAATAATTCTCAAAACCAAGTCCGTAATGCCCGATATTTTCCACAGTGTATTTGGCCTTGGCCATGGTCCGGATTCCGAGTTGTTCAAGCACATGCTGCTCGGGCCGGCCAAAAGCATCCTTCATCAATTGATTGAAAGAAGCTGCGATGGTGTCCGGCGATGAGGTATCAAATTTGTGACCGAATTTTTTGGCAAATGCCGCAAACGGAACAAGTTTCTCTTCATCCGGGTCATCATGAATCCGGTAAGGAAATGGCAGGGGTTTGTTGTTGAACTTCAGTTTTGATACATTTTCCGCGACGGTCCGGTTGGCCAGCAGCATGAATTCCTCGATCAGCTGGTGTGCCTCCTTGCTTTCCTTGATCATGATCCCGACAGGTTCGCCCTTTTCGCTCAGTTTAAACCGGACTTCCTGTGAACTGAAACCGATCGCACCATGCTGAAATCTTTTCTTCCGCATCCGCTGTGCCATGTCGTTCAGGATCAGAACCTCTTCGGCATACAAACCGGCCTTCTCCTCGATGATGGCCTGGACCTCTTCATAGGTAAAGCGGTGGTCAGAGTGAATCACGGTTCTCCCCAGCCAGTATTGCTTAATCTCCCCTTTGTGGGTCATCTGGAAGATCGCAGAGAAAGTAAGTTTATCCTCGCGCGGCCGGAGTGAACAGAGAAAATTGGAAATCTGTTCAGGCAGCATGGGGTTTACCCGATCGGGCAGGTAAACCGATGTAGCCCGCTGGTATGCTTCTTTGTCGAGCACGGTGTCGGGTTCGAGGTAATGGCTGACATCCGCAATATGAACCCCCACTTCGTAATGACCGTTTTTGAGCTTCCGGAATGAGATCGCATCGTCAAAATCCTTGGCATCCACGGGGTCGATCGTAAATGTAAGTACATCCCGGATATCTTTTCTTTTCCGGATTTCTTCGGCAGAAATCAGATCAGGTATCCGGGCGGCGACTTCCATGGCCTCATCGGAGAAAGACAGGGGAAATCCTTCGTCCAGCAGGATCCCTTTCATTGCCGCTTCATTCCCGGCTTCCTCGGCCAACACGCTCACTACTTCCCCAACCGGCCTTTTGCCGTTGTCTTCCCAGTCCAGCAGTTTTGCAACCACCCGGTCATTGTCCCTTGCCCCTCGAAGGTTACTGAATGGTATATATATGTCGGGCATCGGCTTGTCCATTTCAGCAATAAAAAAAGCAAACGGACGGGCCGGTTTTTCCTCGGGCCGGGGTTTGGACATCTGGATCCGTCCGATAAATTCGGTCCGTTTCCTGCGCAACACTTCACGGATCACACCCTGCATGCGTTTACCGGCCCCGCGCATTTCACGGATCGCCAGCAACACCGTATCTCCGTGCAGGGCGGTATGGAAATCGCCGGGGCGTACCATCACATCCACGTCCATCCCTTCAATGGTTACATACCCCATCCCGGAACGTGTTATCTCCAGTACTCCCTTAAGCAGTTGACCATGCACCTGCTTTCTCTTTTCCTTTTGCTTGCTTTTTTTTGAATTTTTTCTTCCCATGAATTATGATTCAGGTTTTTTGAAATGGCGGATGAAATCCTCCACCCGCTTTTTAAATGGCGCATCGTCCCCAAAAAGGAACCGGTGCTTTACCGGTATAACATACAGCGGAAGTTTACCTACTTCCATATTGAATTTATCGAGTCGCACGGCATCTTTTTCCGTAGTAAGTATATATTTTTCCGGCGATGTGATCTGTTCAAATTTTTCACGGATCTCCCGCCAGTCATCGATCGTAAAAATATGATGGTCCGGGTATTGCAACATCTGGTAACTGTTGTGGCTTTCCTCAAGCAATTGTTTCAGGGGCCGGGGATTTGCGATCCCGGTTACCAGCAGCACATCTCCCGCCGGGTTAAATCCCGGTCGGTCTTCCCGGCTGATGTGATAGGGTCTTCCATATTCCATCGTCGCAAAAAAAACCTGTTGTCCTGGCAATGGACGGATCTCCCCAATCAGTGCTTCGCGTTCACGCTCATCCAGGCCCGCCGGGCATTTGGTGACAACGATTATATCCGCTCTTCTATAACTGCTTTTCAGATCACGCAAGTCACCGGTTGGCAGGTAAAAGTCGCGGGTAAAAAGGTTATGATAATCCGTCAGCAGAATATTCAGTCCGGCCGTGACCGCCCTGTGCTGAAAAGCGTCATCGAGAATTACCACTTCCGTGCCGGGTTTGTCGTGAAGCAATTGGGGTATGGCATCCAGTCTCTCTTCGCCAACTGCCACCGGGATATCCGGAAATTTCAGATGAAACTGCATGGGTTCATCCCCGATTTCAAGCGCAGTGGTTCCGGGACCGGCCAGCGCGTATCCCCTCGTTTTTCTTTTATACCCACGGCTTAGTGTCGCCACTTTTACCCGGTCTTTCAACAAGGTCACCAGGTATTCCACCATGGGCGATTTCCCCGTCCCTCCCACGCTTAGGTTACCGACACAAATAAGCGGCAAACCAAACCGGTTCGCAGAGAGCCATTTCCTGTCGTACGCGAAATTCCGCACCGCAATGGCAAGCCAGTACAGGAGCGAAAAGGGTAACAGCAGAATGCGAAATGATCGGAGAAAGAAATTAGGGAACATATCCTGGTTAAGGTGTGATACAAGGAGCTAAAGGTACGCCAATTTGGTCAGGGGGGCACCGGGCTTCCCGGCCGATGACGATCCCGGATACCCTGATTCCGGGTCAGCAGGCAGTCTTTGGGTCATGCTTCAGGTATGTGCAGGCTTATCATCCCTGTTCTCTTCAAAAAAACTAAAGATCGTGGTGCCGTAATTCCTTTCAGAGCGGTAAAAGGGAAATGACTTATAATCGTTCCTGGGGGTGTGTTCGAGAATAAACCAGCCGTTTTTCCGGAGAAGATGCTTTTCAAAAATTCTGCGGGGAAGTTCGTCAATGGAAGCGAGGGCATAAGGCGGACCGGCAAAGATGAGGTCATACTGATCGTTACAGCCCTCAATAAATTTGAAAACATCCATCCGGATCGCGTGAAGATGGCTGATCCCGAAACCCTCAGCAGTCTTCCGGATGAACTCGAACATCTTCGGATCCTTTTCCACGATTGTCTGATCCTGTACTCCGCGCGAAGCGAGTTCATAGCTGATGCTGCCCGTACCGCCGAAGAGATCAAGCGTATGGAGTGACTCAAAATCAAAATTGTTTTGCAGGATGTTGAATAGTCCCTCCTTGGCAATATCGGTAGTCGGACGGGTATGCGGCATGCTCGCCGGTGGATTGAACCTTCTTCCGCCGAGAGTACCGCTTATGATTCGCATGCCGAAAGATCTTTGAGCGGGGTGAAAAAATGGGCAGGGTATTCTGCAGGGTCGAGGTTCCAGTTATTTTCCCGAAACCGGGTATGCGAAAAGTATTGAAACAGGGTATTATAAAGTGCCGAGTCTTTGTTCACCAGACCGGATAATTCGAGCTCTACTCCGGTTTGTGAGAGTGAGAACTGCCGGCAGGTACGGAGCAGGTAATAGACCACGTCTTCCGGAGTGTTGTATACAAAACTTCGTGCCAGCAGCAACTTACCTGAGCGGACGGCAACCAGTGAAAAATCCTGGTGCCGGATATCTACCTGCAAGCATCCGTCGGGAGCGGAAGTACGGATACCCTGTAGCGATACGGTAGTGCCGTGGCGGAATCTTGCTGTGGGAAATTTTGACGATAACCAGTCATGGATTTCTCGGGGAGGGGAAAAAACATTGAACAATGACCATCCGGGGACCGGCTCGGTGATTGTGAGGGACCTGGATCCGGTACCTGGCAGGGATTCCGGAAGCAGGCCTGCCTCTTCCGGCCCTATTTCCTTAGCCGGCACGATCATACTGGATGGATAATCATAGCATATATTCACTTGGAAAAAAGGGCGGGCAATCCCGGGGTGTCCGTTAAAAAGATCAGTAAGCCCATCAGTGGTCATTTCAGGAGTCGTCCAATAGGACAATTCGGTAAGTTGTCCGGATACACGGTCGGTTACCGCATAGGAAAGATGGTTCGGACCAATCCGCATATTCAATACGGGTTGGAGTTCAGCAGCACCGGGTTCCGTCTTGACGTGGAAAATCCTTTTCACTTTTATCAATTGCTGCAATAATAGACAAATTTTAATTATCGTAGGTTTGTCCGTTTTATCCCAGCAGGGCAAATTTGAAAGCCGAAATTGACAGTTAACAACCCATACCAGGATCTCAGGATCGGGATCAGCAATCGCCAGATCCTGCGGATCGCATTGCCGATCAGCATGGCCCTGCTGGTGCCACAGATCAACTTTGTGGTCAATAACGTTTTTCTCAGCGGGCTCGGAGAAACAGAACTTGGGACAGCGGGAATCACGGGTGTGTTTTATCTCATTTTCGCGCTGGCCGGAAACGGCCTGAACAGCGGTTTGCAGGGATTGCTTGCAAGACGGGCCGGCGAAAACCGCCGGGATGACATAGGCAGGATATTCATGCAGGGTCTTTGGATCGCATTATTCTACGCAGCCGGCGCAGTATTGATCACCTTTATACCCGGCCCCGCCCTGCTCACAGCGAGCATCCGGTCGGATACGGTTTACAGGGAAGCCGTCGGTTTTTTGCAGATCCGGGTCTGGGGTGTCCTCTTTCTTTATTTTTTTCAGATGTGCAATGCCTTGCTGGTGGCCACGAACTGCAGCAGGTATATGAAATACGGGTTCTGGATTCAGGCGGCGGTGAATATCCTGTTGGATTATGCACTTATCTATGGGCATTGGGGTCTCCCCCGTTTGGGTTTTAACGGAGCTGCCTATGCTTCGGTTATTTCTGAATTGGCCGGTTTGCTGGTGGTATTCGGGATCCTGGTTGGAAAAAAATTTCACCTGCAGTTCCACCTTTTCCGCCACCGGCGATTCGACCCCGCACTATCCGGAATGGTCTTCCGCCAGTCCTCTCCCCTCGTGGCCCAGTTCCTGCTGAGTATCCTGGCCTGGATGTTATTTTATATCCTGATTGAACACCAGGGAGAGCGGCCGCTTGCGATCAGCAACACCATGCGAAATGTATACGGGCTGATCGGCATATTCACCTGGGCTTTTGCCAGTACGGCCAATGCCATGGTGAGCAATATCATCGGACAGGGCAAAAAGGAACAGGTAATCGGTCTGATCCACCGGATCATGAAACTTAGCCTGGCATTCACTTTTGTGTTGTGCCTGGCGGTTAATATTTTTCCCGAATTCTGGTTGCGTATTTACGGACGGGACAGATCATTTACAGAAGAAGCCATCCCGGTCATCCGGATCGTTTCGGCCGGGATCATGCTCATGTCTGTTGCAACGGTTTGGCTGAATGCGGTGACGGGCACAGGGAATACACGGGTAAATCTGCTGATTGAGATCGTGGCGATTGGTGTATATACAATATATGTATACATGGTGCTGCATATACTTCGCCTGGGACTGGTCTGGGCCTGGGCATCCGAACTGATCTATTGGGGGCTTTTGTTCCTGCTATCCTACCTCTACCTGCGAAGCGGGCGATGGAAGAAAAAAGTGATCTAGTAATCCTTTTCGAAAGAAACTTCCACCTTACCGGAGAATTGCTCGATGGGCGGATGAAGTTTGGCCAGGGACAACCTGATCTTCCTGGTTTGCGGGAAGACCCGCCGGATATGAGCAGCAATCCTTGTGCAAACAGTTTCCATGAGATTTACCGGATCTTGCATTTCTTCCCTGACAATTGCATGAAGTGTTTGGTAATCGATGGTGTGCCTGATATCCATATCAGCCTGATCACCCGGATCATAGGTAACGTCCAGGTTTAGCTCGAAACGGTTTCCCGTTTTCCGTTCGCCGGGGTAAAGGCCGTGAAAAGCGTAATATTCGGCCCCCTTGATTGAAACGGTAATATTTCCCGGCATCGGCTTGTATTTAATGGATCCCTTTTGCCCCAAGATATCTTTCTGCATCCAGCGCGGCCATACAACCGCTACCGGCCGCTGTAACGGCCTGCCTGTAAACTTTATCCTGTACATCGCCGGCTGCAAAAACGCCTTCTATATTGGTCCGGGAGGTTCCGGGTATGGTTTTGATATAGCCCGCTTCGTCCATATCGATCAGGCCCTTGAAAATATCCGAATTGGGCTGGTGTCCGATCGCAACAAAAAATCCGCTGACTGCAATCTCCTTTTTTTCCCCGGTCTTAGTATCCCGGATCCGGACCCCGGTTACATTTTTTTCTCCCAGCACTTCATCCGTCTCCGAATTCCAGTAGATCTTAATGTTCGGAGCATTCAGCACCCGGTCCTGCATCACTTTGCTGGCGCGCATGGCATCCCGCCGGATAATCATGTGCACGGTTGTGCAAAGTTTGGAAAGGTACAAGGCTTCCTCTGCCGCCGTATCCCCGGCTCCCACTATAGCCACTTCCTTACCGCGAAAGAAAAACCCGTCGCAGACTGCGCAGGCGCTGACCCCAAACCCGTTAAGACGTTGTTCGCTTTCCAGCCCCAGCCATTTTGCTGAGGCGCCGGTCGCGATGATCACGGAGTGGGCCTCTATCCATTTTTCCTCGTCAATTTGCACTTTATAGGGCTGTGTGGAAAAATCCACTTTGGTTGCCAGGCCGTAACGGATATCTGCGCCCATCCGGGCGGCCTGTTTTTCGAAATGCACCATCATTTCGGGTCCCTGAACGCCATCTGCATATCCGGGATAATTTTCCACTTCGGTGGTAATGGTAAGCTGGCCTCCGGGCTGAATTCCCTGGTACAAAACCGGTTTCAGGTTGGCACGGGCTGCATAGATGGCGGCGGTGTATCCGGCGGGGCCGGACCCGATAATCAGGCAATTGATCCTTTCTGTTGTTTCCATTCTTTAATCATTAATCCGTTTTACGGCCGGTAAAATTAAAGGGATTTGTTCAATCCGGGTGTAACCAATATCACAGCCCTGTCTGAGGTAAAAAAAGGAGAATTACCGGGGAATGATGACCGTTCGATATTTGGCCCCGT
This sequence comes from Chitinophagaceae bacterium, assembly GCA_049421765.1. GTDB lineage: Bacteria > Bacteroidota > Bacteroidia > Chitinophagales > Chitinophagaceae > JJ008. The sequence goes on along the minus strand of JBMSNP010000041.1, from coordinate 2,463 downwards.
AGCCTCCGAAATACCCCAGTGCACCCCCCCTGATATTGCTTACCACCCGTGTGGGTGTGGAGAAAGGGTTTCCAACGCTTACATAGTTGAATTCCATGGTACGCCAGAAATCGTACGTGGCTTTATCAATATTGCAGAGCTTGAGAGTGACCGTATCTCCCTTGTCAAAAAAGGAGTAACCTTCCCCCTGGGCCCCTTCATTCCTGTCGACACCTCGCTCCACTTGTACCTCGAAAGTGGTACCATCAATAATCTGGTCGTCATAAACGGAGTTGAGCCCGGGGTAAAACATTTCCCAGTTGCGCTTGGTAAAATAACGTATATAATCCCCGAAACCCGGTTTGTCCGAGGCCCGCATCATAAGCATTACTTTGCTCTCCGAGTTACCCGGGGGGGCCGGTTTCCAGTATAAACTGTCGATACGACGCGTGGTATCCGGGATGGTTGTTAGCGCAGTATATTCCTTCCCGTCCGAAACAATCCTGAGGGAGTACCGACCATTCAGTTCCCCATTAAAAAGAGTTGCCGGATCGGAGGGGTCCACTGAGTAATAATACAGGTTAAACCCTCCACCCAGTGAAACGGTATATTCCTTTAACCGGTGAGTCCGGGTGCCATTCGAAATAAATACCTCCGCGTTGTGTACAAAACTCGCACCAAGGGTTACCGGATCGATCCGGGAAAAAAAACCAATACTGGAAGAGAGGGAAACCACAGGCGGCTGACCATTTTCAATGGTGGCCTCCACCACTAATTTCGGAGCCGTTTCATCCAGTTTGAAATCAACTGTTTTTTCACAGGCAGAGAGGCTCCAGAGGGTAAACAGGCAAAAAATCAGATTCGGACGCTTCATAGTCAATGCAAAAATAACCGTTGCCCCCCTGAAAAGTTGAAGATTCCGGATAAAAAAAGTCCCGTCTTGCCAGGCAGGACGGGAACGGTACTTACCCAATCGTATTTATTTTTAGCCCAGGTAAGCCTTCAAGGCACTGCTGTACCTGGCTTTCTGGAGCCGTTTAATCGCTCTTTCTTTGATCTGGCGGATGCGTTCTTTGGTGAGATCATATTTCTGACCGATCTGCTCAATGGTAACGCCATTCTCACCATCCAGACCGAAATAAGCATTTACGATCTCCGCTTCGCGGGGACTGAGTGATTTCAGCACCCGGCGGATTTCGTTACGAAGAGAATCTTTCATCACGTCATCATCGGTATCATCACTGCCCTCAAGCAGATCTCCCATGGCCACATCCTCCGCCTCATGCACGGGGGCATCGAGCGAAGTGTGACGGGTATTGCTCTGAAAAATATTATTGATCTCAGTTTCGCTCATTTCCAGGAGTTCGGCCAGTTCTTCCGTGGAAGGCTCGCGTTCATGCTCCTGTTCAAAAGCCATGTAAGCTTTATTGGCCTTGTTATATGTTCCGATCTTATTTTGGGGAAGGCGGACCAATCGGCCCTGTTCTGCCAACGCCTGCAGAATCGACTGGCGTATCCACCACACGGCGTAAGAAATAAATTTGAATCCTTTTGTCTCATCAAAACGCTGGGCAGCTTTGATCAGTCCGAGGTTTCCCTCATTGATCAGGTCGCTGAGCGACAGCCCCTGGTGCTGATATTGTTTGGCTACGGAAACCACAAACCGCAGGTTGGCCTGTACGAGCTTATCCAGGGCCCGCTGAGAGTCAACCGGATTTCTGTTAAACATCTTGATCCGTTGAGCCAGGGTCGTTTCCTCTTCCGGCGTGATCATCGGGATCTTTGAAATCTCCTGTAAATATTTCTCAACTGCCTGGGAATCTCTGTTCGTGATCTGGGTAGCAATTTTGAGCTGCCGCATAACTGTAGAAATTTAGAATAAAACGAAATAAAGACAGTCTTTGTTTGCAGAGCGATGCAAATGGATAGTTAATTGCAAAAATTACGAATTTTCCGTCCGGGACCGTCTGCAAAAATACCTAATAAACATGGTATCTCATAACGATTGGAACTAAAAATTACCAACAAAAGGGGCGTCGATGTTTAAAACCCCGGTGAACCCCCGAAATCCAAGCTGGTAGCGGGTTTGGAGCGGCCTACCAAACCATTTGCGAGGCCTGTACTAGGTGCTCAGGGATTCGCCTGATGCATTTTTCCGCTTGGTGGATCGCCCCAGGAAAAACCAGAGGAATACCCCGGCCCCAAACAGGAGAGTGGAAATCACTTCGGCCTGGGTGGGCTGGAATCCAAACAGATCGAGCCGGTTGTTGACCCGGATTTTTTCAATAAAAAATCGCTCAAATCCATTGAAAATCAAGTACAAAGCAAATAGTCTGCCGGGTACTTTAATTTTTTTCCGGACTGCCCAGAGTACCAGGAATAGCAGAAAACAGGCAATTACTTCATATAAAGGCGTCGGATAAACGCCAAATTCGAGTTGGTTGCAATACTTGGCATCGGTACAGCCCGGGATGGGAATTCCTG
>JBMSNP010000040.1:0-26197 GCA_049421765.1 Chitinophagaceae bacterium | reverse complement strand
GGAATCCTGACCTTTTTTAGAAAGAAAGAATTACCTGTACAGGGTAAAAAGGTAACCCCCGGAGAACCGGGGGTTGTACAGAAACAAAAACCAACAATAACCCTTACGGGCTTATTTGTGCATATTTTCAGCGTAAAAGTAAAGTCGGATTTAGCGAAATCCATTGATATTCATCAGCAAACCTGATGACTTCTGTCACACTTTCAGGGCACACAATCCACTGCAACGCCCGGGGACTGGGGTAATTCGGGGCTCAGAAACGGAATACCCAGGTTTAACCCGCGAAGAATCAGCAATACCCCCATAATTGAAATGAAAACAGGAGTCAGTTTTCTGAATACGGAGCGCATCTCAGGCTTGATCATGACTCCGGCATAGCCGATAAATAGCATGGCCGGTAAGGTGCCGGCGCCGAACATGGCCATAAAAAGCACACTTTCCGTCGTTTGCGAAAAGGAGAGGGATGTGGCCAGGGCGATATAAACCATTCCGCATGGGAGAAGACCGTTTGCCATGCCCAGGAGTAAAAAACTGTATACACGGGGGGAGGAATTCAGGATCCGGACAATGGTGCCCTGTACGGACTTGTAAAAGGGACGGAGAAAGCCTGCATGCGGCCTGTTTTTTTGAAGGAAGTACAGGAGTGCAGTCAGTAACACCAGAATTCCCATGGCGATGGAGAAACCCTGCTGGAAACCGGCAATAAATAATTGCCGGCCTGCCAAACCAAATATCAACCCTGCCATACTGTAAGTAATGACACGGCCTGCCTGGTAGAGAAATATCGACAGGAATTTGTTTGCAGGCGAAAGATGCCGGACCGGCAGGGCCAGGCTGAGGGGACCGCACATTCCCGCACAATGAAGGCTGCCAGCGGCACCCAGGGTAAAACCGGATAATATGACCGGCCATGCGATCACAGGACGTTAAAGGATTTTTCGGTGTAATAGTTTTTCTGCTCATCCGACCAGCTGATCTTCACAGTATATATTCCGGTCTGTACCAGACCGGGGTCGAAGGATTGGGTACCTTGCGGATCCGGTTTGAGTTTGAATTTCCTGTCTTTTTTTTCATCATAGGCACAGTAAAACCAGACTTCACCTGAAATATTTCGGTCTTTCATCTCTTCCGGCATTTGCAACCGGATACCGTTCTCGGATTGGGAGAGCAACACCTGGCCGGCCAGGTTCCGGGCTTCTCTTGTACCATCGATCACCTGCTGGTAACGGAGTTCCTTTTTGTAATAGTCATCTTCTACCATTTCAAATCGGGTGGAAACCGAACGGTATACGAGGTAAAACATCCCGATTCCGAATACAATAAATGTCAGTAATAATTTATTTCCCCAGTTCATGTTCCGGATTTTAATATCGTTTAAATGGCCCCGCAAAATTGGTGCTGAGCGTGGTGATTTTCTTTTCGCCGTCGTATAAACCGATCGTGATTTTCATCTTGCGGTGTGTTACAAAACTACGCGGCAGCACAACAAAAAAAGAGCCGCGGGCCTGGTCTTCCTGCTTCAGGTGGATGCTGCTGGCCCCGACCAGTTCGATCTTGCCGGCATCACCCGCATCTCCTTCGAGGCGTATCGTTACCGGCATGTCCTTGATGGTTTTATTGATGACATTGATGTTAAAGAGATTTGTCAGGCTGTCGGTTCCTCTTTCCTGGTAGGTAAGTCCCTTGGTGCGGATGATGGTGCCGTCGATGTCCTTACGGCTGATCAGCAGAAAGGCAAGCAGCGAAGTAATGATCACCAGCAAAACGGTGTAAAATTTCATACGGCCGGTATACCGGAGTTTTTTGCCATCGGATATCCCGTTTTCGGATGCGTACCTGATCAAACCCGTTGGCCTGTGGGTTGCCACCATCATTTTATCACAGGCATCGATGCAGGCTGTGCAACCCACGCACTCCATCTGGGTTCCGTTCCGGATATCGATTCCCGTGGGACATACTTTAACGCACTGGAAACAATCTATGCAATCTCCTAGATTTGCCTGGCCCGGTTCTTCTTTTCTGAACTTTCCCCGGGGCTCGCCTCTTTTGTAATCGTAGGCAACGATCATCGAATTCCGGTCGAGCAGCACACCCTGTAACCGGCCATAGGGACATACCACCGTACAAACCTGTTCCCGGAAAAAGGCATAAACACCGTAAAAAACGCCTGAGAAGATCACAATGGCAAGGAAACCAACAAAATGCTCGGAAACAGGTTCACTGATGATTTTTTCCAGTTCATCTATTCCGATTATATAAGCCAGGAAAAAGTTGGCGATTACAAAAGCCAGGAGGAAAAAGGCCACGTGCTTCAGGGTCTTTTTACGAATCTTCTCTGGATTCCAGGGTCCCTTGTTAAGCACACGTTGCCGTGCTGCATCTCCCTCGATCAGGTATTCCACTTTGCGGAAGAGCATTTCCATGAAGATGGTCTGGGGACATACCCAGCCACAGAAGAGACGGCCAAAAGCTGCAGTAAAAAGGACAATGAAGATGATAAACAGGACCATCGTCAGCCCGAAAATGAAAAAATCCTGGGGCCAGAATATCCTTCCGAAGATGATGAATTTAGCTTCGGGTATATTGAAGAGAAACAGCGGCCTGTCGTTCAGCTTGATAAAAGGCAGGGCGAAAAAGAGGGCGAAGAATCCCCAGCTTACCCAGGTCCGGACATTGTAAAACCGCCCATGCGGTTTTTGGGCATAGATCCAGTTTCGTTTCCCCCGGGCATCTACCGTTGCGATCCGGTCCCGGAAGGATTCCTGTGCATCCTGTGTTTGGTTGGTTTCTGTTTGCTCACTCATACATCCTCCTTTTCACACGTCATCGTGTACTTATTTGGGTGCGGTAGCCACTGAATCCGCCACCGCAGCCGGAGCCGCTTCTTCCTGGTATAAATCACCCTGCGGCTCCTTCGGATTGGCCGGCTTGGTTCCTTTCAGGGATTTTACGTAACTGGAAACCTGGGCCATTTGTTTGGGCGACAGATCATCCTTCCAGCTCCGCATCCCTTTGCTGGTGCCGTACTTAATTATCTTGAAAATATCTTTGATGCCGCCTCCGTACAACCAGTAATCGTCAGTGAGGTTGGGTCCCACGGCATTTCCACCCCCGTCAGGATTATGACAGGCAGGGCATTTCGATGGATCCGTAAAGATGGCCTTGCCTGCAGCCAGGTCCTCGGGGGAATCAAGCATTTTGACCGTGTTTTCATCCACGGATTCACCTTGTGCCTTGAGATATTCCTGAACCCTGATTTCGGCACGGGCTACAGACGCTTCGTATTCTTCCTTGCTGGAAGGGCCGCTGTGTGAAACCTCGAACCGCCAGAGATAAATGACCGCGAAAAGCACGGTTCCGTAAAATCCGTAAAGCCACCATGGCGGGAGCCGGTTATTGAGCTCCCGGATTCCGTCGTACTCATGCCCGAGGTCAAGTTCCGCTTCCTGGCTAACTGGGCGTAGGGCGTTGAAGCGGTCCCACCAGCTGAGCCGGTTCGCTTTTTCTTCTTCTGTAACAACTTCTTCTTCCTCCACAGCCGGTCTGGCTTTTTCCTTGCGGAGCAGCAACTTGATATTTAGCAGCATCACCATGATAATAAGCAGCTCCAGGAAGATGACCGACACCATGAGATAAAAGGCAGTCTTATCCATACCAGCGATGGTTTTGGAAGCAGGGGAAGTGGCTGTTGCGGGGTTCTGTGCAAAAAGTACAGCGGAAAAAAGTAGCAGCAGGATGGTCATCACTGCACTTTTACCAGCACCATGGCTTTCTTTTTTCTTTAGTTTGAAGTCAGCGGTCCCGGTCAGGATATTGCCCAGCACTGCAATCACGATCAGCAACAGGAGCATGATCAGCAGTAAAGTAAGGGCCAGTGCATTGTCCAGCAAAGACGGGCCGGGAGGGCCGGCCGCCCATACGGGCTGAACAAAGAACAGAAAAAATGCTGTTAACAGACCGGTTGTATATTTTTTGATATTACGCATATACAGGTACATTACAGGGTTTAGTTTATGGTTGGTTATCGAGCGGTATGCGGCTGACTTCTTTGAAGTCCTTGGCCTTGGTCCTGAATACCCAGGTCAGCATTGCCACAAAGAACAAAAAGAATATCGCGAGCGACAGCAGCCCCATGATTTCCACACCGCTTACTTTTTCCAGGTAGTTGATGAATTTCATACCACGTATTTATTTTTTTTCAGCCACAGGTTTCTGTTCCGCCTGAATGTCACGACCAAGCCGTTGCAGGTACGCGATTACGGCTATGATTTCCGCATCAGGCGGGGTTTCGATCTTTTCTTTTTTCAGGTTCCCGGCTATCTCGTTGGCCTGTTTCATGAGGTCCTGGTTCGCGACCTGGTCGTACCCTTTCTCATAGGGTACACCCAACTTGCGCATGGCCCGGATCTTGGCCGGGGTGCTGCCGGTGTCAAGTTTATTATCAAGCAGCCAGATATACCGGGGCATGATTGAGCCGGGTGAGGTCGATGTCGGATCGTAAAGGTGGTTGTAATGCCAGGAATCAGGACGCCGGTTTTTGTCTGCACCTTCACGGGCAAGGTCCGGACCTGTCCGTTTACTTCCCCATTGGAACGGGTGGTCATATACAAACTCACCTGCTTTGGAGTATTCGCCATATCGGGCCACTTCATCCCGGAACGGTCTGATCATTTGTGAGTGGCAGGTATAACAGCCTTCCCTGACATAGATATCCCGTCCTTGCAGTTCCAGCGGAGTATACGGTTTCACACTGGCAATTGTAGGCACATTGGACTTGACCAGGAAGGTAGGGATCATTTGCACCAGTCCACCGATCGATACCAGGATCAGGCTAAGTACCAGCATGGTCACGGGTTTCCGTTCAATAACCCGGTGCCAGTATTCTTTTTTCTCATTTGCGGCTTTAACCAGTGGCGGAGCTTCGGCAGCTTCGTTGGCGATAAACTTGCCCTGGGTGATGGTCTTCCACAGGTTGTAAGCCATCATCAGGGCTCCAGCCAGGTACAGAGATCCCCCGATACTGCGGGCCCAATACATGGGTATGATATTGGTTACGGTCTGCATAAAATCAAACTTCAGCTGACCTTCAGGGGTGAATTGCTTCCACATGATGCTCTGTTCAAAACCGGCCCAGTAAAGCGGTACGGCATAGAGTATGATCCCGATGGTACCCAGCCAGAAGTGGTTGGTGGCCAGCTTCTTTGAGTAAAGGGTGGTGCCCCACATTTTCGGGATCATGTAATACAGGATAGCAAAAGCCAGGAACCCGTTCCATCCCAGTCCGCCTATATGCACGTGGGCGATTGTCCAGTCACTGAAGTGTGATATGGCATTGACATTTTTCAGGCTCAGCATCGGGCCTTCAAATGTGGACATCCCATAACAGGTGATGGCTACTACCATGAATTTGAGCACGGGATCTTCCCGTACTTTATCCCAGGCACCGCGAAGGGTGAACAAACCATTCAGCATCCCCCCCCAACTCGGGGCGATCAGCATGATGGAGAAAACCGTTCCCAGTGACTGCGCCCAATCGGGCAGGGCGGTATACAACAGATGGTGGGGACCCGCCCAGATATAGATAAAAATCAAAGCCCAGAAGTGAATAATTGACAATTTGTAAGAGTACACGGGCCGGTTCGCTGCTTTGGGCAGAAAATAATACATAAGACCCAGCACCGGGGTGGTCAGGAAAAAGGCCACCGCGTTATGTCCGTACCACCATTGTACCAGGGCATCCTGTACCCCGGCATACCAGCTGTAACTTTTCAGTGCCGAAACGGGGATCTCGATGGAATTCACGATATGCAACATGGCCACTGTGACCCAGGTGGCGATATAAAACCAGATCGCTACATAAAGGTGTTTTTCCCTTCTCTTAATGATCGTTCCAAACATATTCACGCCAAAGACCACCCACACCAGGGTAATGGCGATATCAATAGGCCATTCCAGTTCCGCGTATTCCTTTCCGGTTGTTTTACCCATCAGCAGCGTGATGGCGGCTGCCGCGATGATGGCCTGCCAGCCCCAGAAATGGATCCAGCTCAGCTTATCACTCCACATCCGGGCCTTGCAAAGACGCTGAAGGGAATAATAGATACCGGCAAAAGAGGCATTCCCTACAAAGGCAAAAATGATTGCATTGGTATGGAGGGGCCGGATCCGTCCGAAGGTCGTGGCCGGAAGGTTCAGGCTGGCGGCGGGATAATAGATCTGGATGGCAGCCCATAATCCGGCGAGCATCCCAACCACACCAAACAGGATCGTGGCAAATCCAAAGGCCTTTACGATCTTGTTGTCGTAATAGAATTTTTCTACTTGCATAGCTTGCATAAGCGGTTTGGTTTATTTTTTTACGTTGGAAACGGAAGGTTTATCGTCAAAAAGAATGCGTGAAGCCGGGGAATAATCATCCTCAAACTGTCCCGAACGCACACCCCATAAAAAAGCAAATAGGAAAACAGCTGCCACGGAGATGCTGGCAATCAGGAGGATAATAATGACACTCATGTTTTGTTTTTGTACCGGGTAAAAGTATTCCGGGTCATACCTGTCCCGGATAACCATTATCATTTAAAAAACTGATTTTCATCACCTACTGTTATCCCTCAGAGCCTCATCATCCTGGCCAGCAGGCTGCTGCTTCCGAAAGTAAGCAGCAAAATACTCAGGGAGCTGCTGGGCATGAGAATGGCCGCAATCATCGGCGACAAACTACCCTGGACCGCAAAAAACAGCCCAATGATATTATAAACGATAGATAGAACAAAGCTTGCCACGACAATATTCCTGTTGGCTTTGCAAAGGCGGATAAATACCGGAAGCCGGAATAATTGATTTGCCTCAATAATCGCATCACTCGACGGGGTAAAATTATTGGCCTGTTCCGTCACCGCGATCCCAATATCACTTTGTTTAAGGGCCCCGGCATCATTCAGGCCGTCTCCGATCATGATCACTTGTTCTCCTTTCTGCTGGAGCTGCCGGATATAATCCAGTTTATCATCCGGTTTTTGCCTGAAGAGGAGGGTGGCTTTCCGTCCCAGCCATTGTTGCAGATTCAGTTTCTCAGATTCGTTGTCCCCGGAAAGTACCGATAATCTGTAATTTTTACGCAGTTGCCCGATCAGTTCGGGAATGGTTTCCCGGTAATGGTTGCTGAATGTAAAATATCCGAAGGGCTGGTTATCGATATTCACAAAAACCGTTGTGCCTGCCTGGGGTTCGGGACGCCCGGTCACAAATTCACGGGACCCCAGCCTGATCTCCGCGCCGTTCACAATACCTGAAATACCTTTCCCAGTAACCTCGCTGAAATTACTCACCGCAGCACCCCGAACCGTGCCATATTGTGTGGCCAGTGCCTTGCTCAACGGATGGGTGGAACAGGAAGCCAGTGCAGTCACTTGTTGCCATTGTTCCGGGGAAAGCGTTTTACCCTCGTACCTGATATCCTGTTGCCGCGAAGAAGTGAGGGTACCGGTTTTGTCAAACGTAATGTGTGTAGCCTTGGCGATATCTTCAATTACCTGAGCACTTCGCAGGTAAAAACGGTTTCGTCCGAGAATCCGCAGGATATTTCCGTTGGTGAATGTATTGGATAACAGAAGGGCGCAGGGGCAGGCGATGATAAAAACCGCGGTTACGGCAGGCCAGAGACGGGCCGGGTCATGTATCTGCCAGTAAACGGCTGTGACGGTGGCTATGAACAAAACGATATAGGTAAAATACCGGCTTAGCAGGTGGACAAAGGAGTGGCTCTTCTGATCCGGATCTTCTTTCATTTCGTCCCGGTTCCAAAGTTTGGTCAGGTAGCTTTGTGTTACTTCTTTTACCACCAGTATTTCAATGTTTCCGCCTGTTTGTTTGCCCCCTGCATAAACAAGCTCTCCGACTTCTCGGGTTACCGGGAGAGATTCACCGGTCACAAAACTGTAGTCAATAAAAGCTTTTCCTTTCGTCAGGATTCCGTCGGCCGGAATGAGCTCCTCGTTATGAATCAACATCGTGTCCCCCGGTTTGATATCTGGCAGCCGGGCGGGTATGGGCTGATCGTCTTTCACAACGGAAACGGCTACGGGAAAATAGGATGTGTAATCTCTTTCAAAAGACAATTGCCGGTATGTCTTGTCTTGTAGTATCCGGCCGGCCAGCATAAAAAATACGATCCCGGCCAACGAGTCGAAATATCCGCCGCCTGTGCCCGAAATTACTTCCAGTGCGCTGCGGATAAAAGTGATGATGATGGCCAGTGCGATCGGGGTATCGATATTAAGGAATTTATGCCGGAGACTTTTCCAGGATGAGGTGTAAAACGGCAGGGAGGCATACAGCAATACCGGGATGGCCAGTCCGAAACTGATCCACCGGAACAGATCCCTCAGGGCGGTTTCAGTGGTGTCTATTCCCAGGTATTCCGGGAAACTCAGGAGCATGATGTTTCCGAAGCAGAAGCCCGCGACTCCCAACTGGTAAACCAGGCTCTTGTCGATCGGGGGGCGTTTTTCACGAAGGTCATTCAGGCTGATATAGGGCTCATACCCGATAGCCGTCAGGTTCTCGACCACGGCCCGGAGGGTCGTTTTTTCCCGCAGCAAAACGATATCCGCTTCTTTCCGTGCAAAGTTGACTTTACTGGAAATGACCCCGGCATTGATGCGATGCAGGTTTTCCAGCAGGTAAAGACAGGAACTGCAATGCATCTGGGGCAGGTAAAAAGTGACATGTACCTGCTGCTCATCTTTGAAATGGATGAGCTGTTCCTGGATTTTTTCGTCATCCAGGAAGGCATATTTGTCGGCCCTCACTTTGATCCGCTGGCTGATCCCGGGATTCTCATTCAGGTTGTAATATTCGCAGAGATCTGTTTGCTGCAGTATCTGGTAAACCATTTTGCATCCCTCGCAACAGAAATACTTCTCTTCCAGGTACAACTGGTCATCCGGGCAGGTCTCCCCGCAATGATAGCAATGCAGTTTGTCGGATGTTAAGGGAATTGAAGGCATGTTTCCTGCGTAAAATGGCTAAAGTAGCCCATACAAGGTACTGCCGGGATGAGTAATTTCAAAAAGGAGTCTGATAAATATCAGTATAAATCAGAGACCATTTCCGCTGCTTCTCCATCCGGAATTGCCCCGTAAACGGGTGAATTAAGTGCTTCCTTTCCGGCCCTGACCAGGGCCAGTGCTGCCACGGTCATGATCCCGAGACCGACAAGAATAAACACACCCGAGTAGGCGAATAGTTTGAACCAGGTCTGGCTTTTTTGCATCAGCTGGTGGAAATATTCGTTTTGCATCCTGCTGGCAATTTTCACAATTCCGCTCCCGAGCAGGGAGATCCAGAATACCAGTAATGCTCCGTTCGTGATCAGCAGCCCGTAATGGATGGTTTGTCTTTTGCTTTCAAAAGCCCGGGGGCGTTCGTGCTGCAGCATATAAAACACCGAAGCGAACAGCAACAGGGTGTTAATACCTATCGTGGATCCCATCGCATGGGCCACGGTGATATGGGTGCCGTGGGTATAATAATTCCAGGCAGGCACTGAGATCACAATGGCCAAAGTAAGGTTCAGCAGGATCCAGGCATCGGCGAATGAAAGGAAGCGATAGGGGATGAGGTGATAATTTTTGCGGGCTCCGCTCATGGTTTTCCGCCATTTCCATATGATATGCGCAAGGATCAGGAGTTCTGTCATGCTGATCACATAGGCAACCGTTTTGATCCAGGGTGCTGCGGGTACGATATAGGTGTGATGACCCCAGTTAAATAAGAGGTTGGTAAAACCGAGGAAATAAAAAAAGAAAGCCAGGGGAGAGCGGAAGGTCCTGGTATCCCCGCTCATCTTTTCCATGATATACATCCCTGTCCCGTATACCAGCATGTTCCAGCTTCCCACCATGGAACCCAGTGCCTTCCACTGGATGGTAACATCGCGAACAATATTCGTGCGGAAATGGTCAAAGATCCAGAGATAGGATTCTCCCAGTGTAATAAAGAAAAAAATGATCCCCGTTGTCCAACTCCAGATATAGACCGGCGCATTCCGGAAATCCGGCTTCAGGGTGAAAAAGAAGTTGATTGCGAAAGGAATCCAGGACAGGAATATGAGAATTCCCATCCAGGGAGGAAATTCCAGGTATTCCCGGCCCCCGAACCGGCCGGCAAAAAATAGAAATATGACCAGTACAGAAATGATCAATTGCAGAAAAAAGTGGATGTTCGCACCGCGGGGCCAGTAAAGCGGCCTATTCGCTACGCGGGGAAGGTAATAATAGAGGCCCGCCTGTGCCGCTGTGAAAATCCAGGTGATGACCAGGTATACATGGAGCGGTCTGGTTTTATCAAAAGAAAACGAATCTTTCAGCAAGGGGGGAAGAATATACTGGAACCCCCCGATCACACCAATTACCAGACCTGTGAGCATGTAGAAAAGGGCCAAAACAAGGAATGCAAAAGCTGTTTTATCGCTGGAGGTACGGCCCGGAGAAAAGTTCTGTGCAGTCATTTAAGGATTCACTTTATAGGTGACAGCAGTCGCATCCACATATTTCAGGTAATGTGTCAGTGCATCAATCTCCTCCTGACTGAACCCGAATTTCGGCATCCTCGGGCCACCGGCCTGTAGAAAAGCGCGTATAAAGGGTTCTCCGCGGCGGGGATCACTGTACGCGGTTGTAAGTTCGGGTCCCAGGTATCCACCGAGTCCGTAGATCTGGTGACAGGAGATGCAGTTGTATTGCTGAAAAAGTGATTTGCCTTTGTCGATCTGTTGTTTTTCGGGAAGCGAAAGGGATAGCGTCAGCTGTTCATTTGTACCGTTGGTATAAACAAAAAAACTATAGAGTGCATATAAGCTGATCAGCCCTGAACCAATAAAGACCTTCATCATACCAAAGAGTTTGAGGAAAAGCCGGACGCAATGTAAAACTTTTTCACAGATCTTTCTTTCTGAATTTGCGCAAAGCCAGCCATGCCGGTATGAAAATCCAGAGCAGCATGATTCCGCTTGTAAAAAGAATGCCGGAGCCGCTGCCGAAAAAATCTTTATATAATGCCCCAGTGTATCCCATCAGGGCGCTGACATCCATTTTGAGCATGATAAAGATACGGCCGAGATCGACCGGGTTCAGGGCTGACAGAACCAGAGTGAGTTTTTCCAACGGGTAATCACTGAAGGAAAACAGAATTATTAAGACAAGTCCGTCGTAAATCAGCACAAAGTAGAACCAAAGAAGAAGTGCGAAACCGATCCCCCGGGCTTTGTCACGTGAGGTTACCGATGCAAGAAATGCGATCGAAGTAAAGACCAGTGTCAGGCAGATCCCCGTGAAAAGCAAAGCATAACCCGTATCATCAGCAGAATAGATCAGCACCGGAAGTCCTACTCCGATCAGGAAAGAAGTCAGCAGGGATAGGCTGACTCCGGCATACTCACTGAGAAATATCCGGGCGCGGCTCATGGGCTGTGAAAGCATCAGTTCGATAAATTCATACGAATTGTAATAATGAATGGTGGTGAAGATGAGGCTTACCAGGGGCAATACGATCAGTACTATGTTCAGCAGGCTGAGCAGGGCTTTGCTGTTGTTTTCTTCCATCTGGAACATGCTGAAGGAGACAATCAGCAGGAAGAGGGTATAAGCCAGGATGATCCGGCTCCGGATAATATCATACAGGACGTATTTGGTCAGTTTCATCATAACTCAGGGTTTTTCATTTCACAACTTCTGGGTTTACGGGCCGGGTGGAATGGGTGGAGACTCCCTGCATGATCCGGGCGATAGCTTTCCCAAGACGTTGTTCACCCGTTTCGGCCTGCAGGGTTTGCAGGTCGCGGAAAAACTGCACCGCACCTTCCTCCAGATACATGACATGAGAGGTGAGTTCATCGAGGTCGCTCAGGATATGGGATGTGATAAGGATCAGTTTACCTTTTTTCTTTTCCAGCCTGATTTTTTCCTTCAGCATTTCCGAGGACAAAGGATCCAGGCCCGCGGTAGGTTCATCCAGGATCAGTATGGAAGGATTGAAAAAGAAGGCCAGGGCAGCGCTGACTTTCTGCCGGGTGCCACCGCTTAAAGTCCGCATCGGCTTTTCTGAAATCTTTTCCAGCTCAAACAGCCGAAACAGTTCCCGGTCTGTTTTTTCGTCGGGAAAGCGACGGATATTCTGCAGCATACGGAAGAGCTGCATCACTTTCATGTTGTCCGGATACCTCCCGATCTGGGGCATGTAACCGATATGCTCCCGGTAAGCGGGATGCCCGTTGATCAGTTGCCCGTTTACCCGGATGGTGCCGCTGTCGGGACGCACCATACCCAATATGGATTTGATCAGGGTGGTTTTGCCAGAACCGTTTGGTCCGATCAGGGAAATGACCTGTCCCTCCTCAAAAAGGGCGGAGATATCCTTCAGGACCTTCAGTTTCTTGAAGCGCTTGTTAATATGGTCAATTTGTATCATCATTTATAAGGACGCATGGTCGGGGTAGGGTCCACCAGGTTCTCCGGGGTAAGACTCGGAATGGCTTTCTCAGCCCGGTCAAGCAGGGAGACCATGAAACTCCGCAATAAAAATACGGCACTGGGGTTTTGTTCGATCACCATCGAATACATACTTACCGGGTGATAGGGAATATCGCCCACCCCATCCTTGTTGATGTCATACCCGTTGTACTTGTCCCAATAATTACTCCGGAAATCACTCAGTACCAGGGTGCCATTGGTGGCGACATCAAAAGTATTGCCCAGAAAATTATTATACCGGATCCGGTTATCGGTGCAATTTGCCTGGACTTTCATGGCCCACCCGTTTGATTTGAAAACATTTCGCTCCATGGTGATCCGGTTGCCCCCCTCCATGAAAATTCCGATGGTGTTTTCCAGGAATCGGTTTCCCTTCATTTGGCTGTCGGTAATGTCCTTCAGCAGGATCGCGTATGAGGCTGTTCCCCAGTTTTTCTCAAAAGTGTTTCCGGTCATCAGTACATTATGGGTGTACATTACGGCCACCCCTGTGCCGTTATTCCGGAAAACATTGTTTACGTACGTATCGTTGTGGGAGAACATGAAGTGAAGTCCGTACCGGATGTTTTGCTCACTGATATTGTCCCGTATGTATGAATCGGTAACGAATTCAAAGTAAATCCCGTCCCGGTGTCGGCTTACCCGGTTCCCGGATACGGTGATATGATCGGATTTCCAGATATGCACCCCGTTACCTGCGCTTTGTTCGGAAACGGCATTTCCGGTAACCCGGTTTCCACGTACGACACAATAAGTTGAGTTGGCAATATGGACTCCGAAATTGGAATTCAGGATGACATTGTTTTCCACGGTGACCTGCGTGGCGTCTGTAATTTTCACCGCGGCATAGTCATTCGAACTGGAATGGCGGGGGTCGCGGATTAAAAAGCCCGACAGGGTTACCTGGCGGCCGGTGATCAGGAAGATTTCGTGTTTGAATTCCCCGTCGATAACGGGATAGTTCACGCCGCGCAGAACAATTGATTTCTGTATGACCAGGCTCCCTTCCCGGTAAGAACCCGGATAAACCAGGAGCGTGTCGCCATCCCTGGCCAATGCGATCGCGGCTTTGATCGATCCTGTTTCCTTCAGATGACCGACTTCGATGATGCGGGCCCAAACCGGCATACACAAAAAGCAGAATAAGCAGGTTATGAGCCCTTTCATATTTACCGCGTTCGGTTATACAATGTGTCCCAGCGAAGGAATTCGCCCGGGAATTCTTTGATAAATGTATTCATCGATTCCTGGTCGGCAAAACCGGCCACATTGCTGTTCATTGGGCTGTTCAGTTTGGGGCTGACAAGGAACCAGGCAGAGGATACGTCCAGGAACTCGTTCGGCCGGCGGTAATCCATTACGTATTTGCCGTAGATTTCTTTTTCTTTCAGCATGCCTGATTTCAGATAACTGATCATGCAGCCTAAATCATCAAACTTGTAGATCTTGCCTTTCTTGGTTACTATTTCCCCGCCGAATTTCAGATCGGCCACGCCCATTTTACACACATAGCATTCATCGCGTCCGATGGTGAATTTTTCCTGTTTTACCTGGCAGGAGGGGAGCCAGAAAAAAAGTATGGCAAGCACTGTTGCACCGGCCGTTCCTATACCTTTCCTGTGTGTGCGGCGGTGTCGGTACCATTCGGCCAGCCAGGTAATTGCCGCAAGCATACCGGCACCCACCACAATCCAGCCTGCAACATCCGGGAATGAATAAGCATCAAAGTTCAAAAGTCGTTTATGACCCAGTACCGGGGGTTGATACGATAATCCGGGTACCTGGATAGCGGCTTTGGGATCCAGGTCATGGCCATATTTATAACCCCACCGGTACAGGTCGTATAATACGAGCGCGCCCCCTATGAAAGTGAGTATTACATAGAACAGCAAAATTTTTCTTTTCCCGGTGATCGCAGCCGTCATTCCAAGGAGCAGGAAAAAGGCCACCACATAAGGCAGATAACGGAACTCCGGAAACATCTCAGCAGAAATATGTTTCATACCAATATAGTGGTTAAGCCCATTGATAATATCGACATCACCGCTGAGTTTGTTGATCCATATGTACATCGACAAGCCTTCTGGATATTGCGGGGCGAACAGGTCTATTCGCCAGGCCGGGAGAAAATACACGGCCAGCAAAGCGCCACTGGCAAAAGCCACCAGTATCCGGGACGTTACACTAAGATGATTATTCATTCCGTTCAGTTTAGCTGGGTCTGTGCCGAGCCACGGATTATTGATCGGTCACAGGATAAGTCTTCAATTTTTGGCCGGGGGTAGCAATACGGCGTCAACGACATAGATCAGCCCGTTGCTGGCCGGAATGGCGGCCACCACATTGGCTGTACCGTTGATCTTAATTTTACCATCGGCTCCTTTCTGGATGGTGATTTTGTCTCCATTAGCCTGTCCGATGACCTGTCCGTCCTGCAACATGTCTTCCCGGAATACACCGATCGACACATGGTATTCCAGGATATTCTGCAGATCCGCTTTTTTGTCATCCTTCATCAAACCGTCCACTGTTCCCGCAGGAAGTTTGTCAAAGGCTGCGTTGGTGGGAGCGAAAACCGTAAAAGGTCCCGCATTGGACAGGTCATTTACATATTCGGCCTGTTTGAGGGCGGCTACCAGTGTGGTATGGTCCGGGGAACCGACAGCGATTTTTACAATATCTTTTTGCGATAAATCATCCTGAACTGCCTCCTGTCCGCCCGCATTGGTGGTGGCGGGTGATTCTTTACTTTCTTTCTCCGGGGTAGACTTACATGCCGGGATTGAAAATGCCAGGAAAGCGATTATCAGTATATAGAATGACTTTTTCATGCGCTTGGTTTTATCGGTTACAGAATAGTAAGCAACTCCCCGGAGGGAGTTGCTTACTGGAATGTTTATTTGTCAGGGGCTTCCGCAGGTTTTGCGATATTGCCGGTGCTGAAGGAGATCGGGGTATTGCTGCCCGCCGGGGACACCCGGACATATCCCTGCATCTCCTGGTGGAGGGCGGAACAGAAGTCCGTGCAATACATGGGGTATATACCTACCTTTTCCGGCGACCATTTCAGGGTTTGTGTTTCACCCGGCATAATGAGGAGTTCTGCATTATTGGCTCCCTTGATGGCAAAGCCGTGGGGCACATCCCAATCCTGTTCCAGGTTGGTGATATGGAAATACACCTCATCGCCCATTTTTATTCCTTCGATATTGTCGGGGGTAAAATGTGAACGGATTGCGGTCATATATACATCCACCCGCTTGCCGTTACGGGTGACCTTTGTTTCCTTATCTCCTTTTGACACATATGGGTTTTCGTTTTCCTCGATCTTGAAAAACTTCAATGAATTTTTGTTGATCAGGTCAGCCGGACAGGCCTGGGCGTAGTGCGGCTCCCCGATGGTTGGAAAGTCGAGCACCAGTTTCATTTTGTCCCCGCTGATGTCATAGAGTTGGGCGCTTTGTGTCAGTTCAGGCCCGGTGGGAAGAAAGCGGTCCTTGGTGATTTTATTATAGGCGATCACATATTTGCCAAAAGGTTTCCGGCTGTCTCCGCCAGGTACACATAAGTGCCCGATTGAATAATAGGTAGGTACCCGGTCCAGTACTTCCAGGGTTTTTACATTCCATTTTACGATCTCGGACGAAACAAACATGGATGTATAGGCATTGCCATTGTTGTCGAATTCTGTATGCAGAGGGCCCAGGCCGGGTTTTTTCACCTCACCGTGCAGGGCGGCTTCATATTTGATAACAGGTAATCCTTCATAATCTCCGTCAAACGCTTTATCCTCAATCGCCTTTTGGATTTTGGAAAAAGAAAAAACCGGCATCAGGGCGGCCAGCTTGCCGCTTCCAACAATATACTCTCCGGTCGGATCAACATCACAACCGTGAGGCGATTTGGGACAGGGAATCATATAGACCAGACCGGGCAATTCTTTTGCATCCAGCACCAGGGTCTCGGTTTCAATCGTGGAAGTGGCGGAATGGGTCTTATCGCTGTATACATTATGTGCGTAACGGACCGCCTGTTTTTTGCCCTTTCCCTGTTGCATGAATTCTTCTGCCTTTTTCCAATTCACCGCCATGATAAAATCCTTATCCCTTTGAGAGGCATTCACCTCCAGCAGCGTATTGGCCTGTTCGGTATTATAGCAGGAGAAAAAGAACCAGCCGTTGCTGGGGCCTTTGCCGGCATGGCTGAGGTCGAAATTCACCCCCGGTGTAAGGATCTGGAACGACAATTTCATATTCCCGCTTGAGGAATCCACCCGGATGAAACTTACGGTACCTTTGAAATTCTCTTTATATGTACTGATCGGTACATCCCCGTTGGTATTATCCATAGGAACGCTGAAGCGGGTTCCGGCGACCACATATTCCGTGCTGGGTGTGACGAATGCCGAAGAGTGGTTCCCAGCACTGTTTGGGATTTCGATAATCTCTGCGGTCCTGAAAGTTTTCAGGTCAACCCGCGCGATCCGGGGTGTGTTGTTTCCATTTATAAATGCCCAACGTCCGTCCACTTCCCCGTTGGTTTGAGATAACTCAGGGTGGTGAGCGTCGTCCCAGGGGACAAAGCCATGTGAAGTATTCAGCATTGGTTTTGTTTCCTCGCTGTAGCCGTATCCTTTTTCAGGGTCGACGGAAAATACCGGGATAACCCGGAACAAGCGTCCCGAGGGCAAACCGTAAACGGAGAGTTGTCCGCTGAATCCGCCCGACACAAAATTGTAAAATTCATCATATTTGCCTGGCGCTACATAAGCCCGGTTGGCAGCATCCCCGCTGACAGCCGATTGGGCGCCCCGGGGTTTGCATCCTGGCAAGAGCAACAGTCCAATCACCACAATACCTGTTACCAGAAGCGACTTGAGAAGTGGATGTTTCATGTTTTAGTTTTTAGCAGTTGAATAATTAAGTGATGTGATTGGTTTTTGCTTATTTCCTTTATTATTTCACCCCGTCATTGCTCCGCATGAATTCAAGAAGCTTGCGGGCATCATCCTGGGTGATATTCTGATTTGGCATCCGGACCAAACATTGTTCCAGAAGTTTTTGGGCTTCAGGGTCGGAATCCAGCATCATATCGACGTTTGTGATCATGTTCATAATCCAAAGTGGCTCTCTTCTTTTGGTAACATCTTTCCATCCGGGACCCACCAGCTTTTCTTCGGTAAGCCGGTGGCAGGACTGGCATTTTAATTCATAAGTGCCTTTTCCGACTGTAACCATGGCCTGGTCAAGCGGAGTGCTGAGCGTAATGTCGCTGGCTTTCAATTCAGCTCCGTGGGTTTCGGGTTGATTTTTTGTAAGTTCCTGCACATCAATCGGTTTCGGCTCTTTTTTGACCCCTTCCTTACAGGAAAAAAAAGCAGCAGAAATCAGGATGATGGCAACAATCGTCAGGAATTTCAATGGTTTCATTGTATGAGTTTTTGGTAAAAAGTACACAAGGTTACCTATTTGGTTAAAAAAAAGACTCGAATGTCTTTTAATGAGTAAAAATATTGGCACTCAGGGGATAGGGGCATGACTATCGTCAAAAACTGACTTGATATTAATCATCCGGATAGTTGGAAAGGGCAATTAGGTTTGCGTTTATGTTTTTTTCCAAATCATTCGGCTATTCGATCCGTGCGATCCTATACCTGGCTTCCGATTGCCCCGGGAAAAAATGGGTACAATTGAATGAAATCGCCGAGTTTCTTCAGATCCCCCAGCCTTTCCTTGGCAAGCTGATGATCAACCTGGTCAAGGAAGGGGTATTGGACTCAAGGAAGGGCCCGGCCGGCGGGTTTTGCATTAATAATGATACGATGGGAATGACCCTGAGCCGTATACTGGCTATCACAGGGGAACAAATCGGTCTCGACACCTGTGTGCTCCGCTTGCGTGAATGTAATTCTGCCAATCCCTGCCCGCTGCATTTCAAAGCCCGGCAATTCAGGGATAACTGGGTAGTTTTCCTGTCATCCACAACGCTTGGAGATCTTACCGGTAAAGAGAACGAAGGATTGGTAAAACACCTGTACCATCCGGAAGATGAGATCAATGGTTGATGTAAATCATCCTTTTTGTTTAAGGACAAGTTTAATTTGTCCAATGAAAGAAATTTTTTAATCATTTCATGAAATTGAGCAGGAATCATATCAACCGTGAAGTATCAGTCGCAGAAATTGTTAGCGGAGATTACCGGACAGCTGATGTTTTCAGGAAGTACAGCATTGAATATTGCTGCGGGGGAAAATTTTCCCTTCGCATCGCCTGCCAGATGAATGGGGTGGATGAAGAAATGCTGGTTCGGGAACTGGAGGAGGCCACCCAGGAGATCAATGTATCAAATACCCTGAATTTCAATGAATGGCATATTGATTTTCTGACAGATTACATCGTCAATGTACACCACGATTACCTGCGTAAGGCCCTTCCGCAGTTGCTTGATTACGTAAACCGGTTTGCGGATGGTCACCGCAGCAAGTATGGATACCTGGATGAGCTTCAGAAAACGGTCGTTCAGCTGCACCGGATGTTCATGCCGCATCTGCAGCAGGAGGAAGAGATCATCTTTCCTTATATCCGCCAGATCGGACATGCCTATTACAGCCGGGAATCCTATGCTAGTCTCCTTGTCCGAACGCTTCGCAAACCGGTGGAACAGATCATGGCAAACGAACACGAAACCACCTACAGGCTTATTCAACGCTTACGGGAACTGACCGACAACTATACAACTCCTCCCAATTCCTGCCTCAGTCACAGGGTCACATTTGCCAAAATGAAGGAAGTGGACAATGACCTCGTGCAGCATCTCCGTCTCGAGAATGAAATTCTGTTTCCCCGGGCCGTAGCCATGGAAAGGGAACTTCTGCAATTAAAAGATTAATCAGGCCAAACCGGGCAGAAAGGCAATGTTTTAATAAATTTGCGGGTCCAAGCAAATGGTTTAAAACCGTTCATGATCCAGAATACAGCCCACTTAGTTTCACTTTTTGAGAATTCCACAGAAGGGATCATCATTTCAGATGGCTCGGGCAATATCATCCTGGTCAACCCCTCCGCCCAAAAAATGTTCGGCTATCAGTCCGATGAACTGGTGGGCAAGCCGATCGAAACCCTGATTCCCGAGAGATCCCGTACTCATCATCACGATTACCGGAATGGATTTTACAACAAGCCCACCAATCGTTCAATGGCCCAGAACCGTGACCTGGCGGGCCGGAAAAAAGACGGGGCTGATATACCTGGGGAAGTCAGTCTCAGTCATTACAGGTATGAAAATCAGCTTTTTGTTATCGCCTTTATAGTGGATATCACCCGCCGAAAAGAAATTGAGGCCAGTATGCTGCGTCAACAGAAGGAGCTGGAAAAGATTCACAGTGAGATCCGCAAGCTGAACGCCGAATTGGAGGCCAAGGTTGAGGAACGCACCATCATCCTCCGGGAGGCACTCCTGAAGCTGGAGGAATCCCAGACTGAGCTGAGCGAGGCTCTTGAAAAGGAAAAACAGCTCAACGAGATTAAAAGCCGTTTTGTGGCCATGGCTTCCCATGAATTCCGAACCCCGCTGAGTACCGTGCTGTCATCAGCCTCCCTGCTTTCAAAATATACCGGTTCCGATGACCAGGTAAAGCGGGACCGACACATCTACAAGATCAAAAACTCGGTAAAACACCTGAATGATATCCTTGAAGATTTTTTGAACCTCGGCAAGCTGGACGAAGGAAAGGTGGAAGCGGAAACCTGTGTTTTCAGCCTGGTGGAATTTATGGAGGAAACCACGGAAGAAGTCCGGGGTTTATTGAAGCCGGGTCAACAACTGGAGCATCGGCATACCGGCCCGGATACGGTGGACTCCGACAAAAAATTGCTCAAAAATATCATGTTCAACCTGATTTCGAATGCCATCAAATTCTCCGGGGACGGGTCGCTGATAGAACTTAGCAGTACCGTAACGGAATCGGGTTTCCGCCTCGGAGTCAAAGACCAGGGTATCGGAATTTCCGAAGCCGACCAGGCACACCTTTTTTCCAGCTTTTACAGGGCCGCCAACGCCACGAATATCCAGGGAACAGGTTTGGGGCTGCACCTGGTGAAAAGGTATGCCGACCTCTTGCAAGGAACCATATCTTTGCAAAGTGAACTTAATAAGGGTACATTGGTTAATATTTTTATACCCGCTGCCGGCTAACCAGGCCGGGGACGGAAAAAACAAGATGCATGAAATCTGTACTGGTCATAGATGATAACCCAGATATCCGGGAAAACACGTCCGAAATCCTGGATCTTGCCGGGTACAAAACATTTACGGCAGAAAACGGGAAAAGAGGTGTTGATATCGCCCTGAAAGAAAAGCCGGATGTCATTGTATGTGATATTATGATGCCTGATCTTGACGGTTATGGTGTCCTCCATCTGCTGCGGAAAAATGAAAGCACCCAGTACACCCCGTTTATCTTCCTGACCGCCAAAACAGAGCGAAGCGATTTCCGGAAAGGCATGGACATGGGGGCGGATGACTACATCACCAAGCCTTTTGAGGATGTGGAACTGCTCAATGCGATTGAGACCCGGCTGAAAAAATCGGCTGTGCTCGAAAACATGTACGCATCATCTCCCCAAGGCGTCAGCCAGTTTATCAAGGATGTGAAGGATACGGGATTGATGAACCAGTTGGCCGATCAGTATGAAGTACTCACCCTGAGCAAGAAACAGCACCTTTACCAGGAAGGTAAAAGACCCCGGTTCCTGTATTACCTGGCCAAAGGGAAGATCAAAGGGTTTAAGGTTCATGAAGACGGTAAGGAATATATCACTGACCTGCACAGCGAGGGGGATTTTATCGGCTACCCGGCTCTGATCGAGGATAAAAATTATGATGACAGCACCGTGGTGTTGGAAGAGGCGGAAGTACTTCAGATTCCCAAAGAGGATTTTTCAAATATGATCTACGGGGATATTTCGATTGCGGCCAAGTTCATCCGGATCATCACCCAAAATGTCAAGGAAAAGGAAGAGCGACTCATGAGCCTGGCCTACAGTTCACTCCGCAAAAGAGTGGCAAAGGCCCTGGTTGATATCCATGGCAAATTCAATGCAGCGGGGGAAAACAAACCCATTGAGATTTCCCGGGAGGATATTGCACATTATGTGGGCACGGCCACAGAATCCCTGATCCGTACCCTGAGTGATTTCAAATCCGAGAAACTTATCGAAATAAAGGACGGCAAGATCAATATCAGCAACATTGAAAAGCTGAAGAACCTGTTATTCTGATAAGAACAGGTTTACCTCTCAATTTACCCGCAAAGCTTGCGGTTTTAAGGTGAAGCCATTTAACCCTTTTGCCAAATTAATTCACGCACACACGTACCTGGTGGTGGATTATGCATGGAGAATTAACCGACTCTTTTCAGGGCCATGCCACCAGGATGCCGCGACAAACCCTTGTTTCAAAAAAATACCCCCGTCTTCCACCGGAAAACGGGGGGCGCTTACCAGTACTTCTCTTTAGTTTACAGAGATGTTTTTAACCTTCTTGGGTTGCTTGACCTCCAGTTTGGGAATTGTGATCTTCAGTTCACCGTTTACATAATTGGCTTCAATCTTGGCTGTATTGCAGTTTTCCGGGAGGGTAAAACTGCGGGTCCAGCTGCTGTAATTGTATTCCCTGCGGTTGAAACGGCCGATCTTTTCCTCTTTTTCCTCTCTTTCATGTTCCGCACTGATGGTCAGCATGTCGTCCATAGCCTCCAGCTTGAAATCTTTCTTTTCCATTCCGGGAGCAGCTACACATAGCCTGAATTCTTTATCTGTTTCAGTAACATTTACAGCGGGTACATTCATCACTTTACCCAAAGTAAAGAATTCATCTACCGGAGCGTTGAAGAATTTTTCCATCCAGCCAGTATCGAACAAAGTGGGCAGGAAGGTCCTGGGTTTGTCAACTGCTTTGGTTTCCATACACTGCGTTTTAATTGTGAATAATTGATTGACAAACGCAATATAAGTTTCTGAAAAAGCCATTCCAATGACCCTTATGAATCGTGCCGATGATTTTCATCATTCATCCATGAACCCATCCAGGTCACGCCTTTCTTTTTTAGTGGGACGGCCGATCTTGCTTCTTCGTTTTCCGGTATGAAAACTGGCTGCCTGGTATTCGATTCGGCGGATCTCATCTTCCGGCGTAATGTCCAGGTAGTAATTCACAGCTTCGGAAAAAGCAACCCGGTTGTGGAGAAGACCGGTCACCCGGATTCGCCAGCGTTTGGCTTCTGTTTTTACCTCGTATTCGTCTCCGGGATTCACTTGTCTGGATGCCTTGGCCTGCGTCCCCGCAAATTTTACTTTTCCCGTGTCACAGGCTGTCGCAGCAAGGGTTCTGGTCTTGAACAAACGAATGGCCCAGAGATATTTATCAAGCCGGAGTTTATCTTTTTCTGCCATTGATGTATTAATTCTGGTGAGCCCTTTTTTTTTAACTACATTCCATTATCAAAATAATGAATTATGAAGACTTCTTTCAACTGTTCGAAACTTATCCTGATTTTCATTTTTCTTCCTGTATTTGGCATGTCGCAAGGCAACATAACCTGGAGCGGGGATGGGAATTCATATTTCAGATCGGAGAACGGGGATATTGTCAGGTACGACCTCCCCGGTAATTCAAAGACAATACTGGTTGAGAAGGAAAAACTGCGTACAGCCGGACAGGAAAAGCCTCTTGCGGTGAGAAGTTTCCAATTCTCACCGGATCATTCCATGATCCTGATTTATACCAATACACAAAAAGTATGGCGGTATGACACCCGAGGCGATTACTGGGTTTATGAGATGAAATCGGGCCGGTTATGGAAGCTCGGGAAAAGCCGCCCGGTTTCTTCCCTGATGTTCGCCAAGTTCTCACCCGACGGAAAACAGGTGGCCTATGTCAGTGAGTATAACATATTTAAGGAAAACCTGTCGGACGGAAAAGTAACACCCATAACCAGCAACGGAAACCGGAAACTGATCAACGGTACATTTGACTGGGCTTATGAAGAGGAATTTTTCTGCCGTGACGGTTTCCGCTGGAGCCCCGACAGTCGGCAAATTGCCTTTTGGGAAATAGATGCTAACGGCACCAAGGATTACCTGATGATCAACAATACCGATTCGATCTACCCCCGGGCTGTACCGGTGGAATACCCGGTTGCAGGCGAACCTCCTTCCCGGTACCGGATCGGCGTGGCCGACCTGTCTTCAGGTAAAATCAAGTGGATGCAAATTCCGGATGACGAGGTATGGCGTACCTATGTACCCCGCATGGAATGGGCGGCGGGCAGCAAAGAGCTGATCATCCAGCACCTGAACCGCAAGCAAAATGAAAGTAAACTCATGCTTTGTGATGTGCAGACCGGGGCTTCACGGGTCATCTATACCGAGCGCGATGACGCCTGGATCGACATCCTTCCGCTCTGGGACAACGACTATGCCAATGGGGGTTGGGACTGGCTGAACAATGGTGCTGAATTTCTTTGGGCCAGTGAAAAGGACGGATGGCGACACCTGTACCGGATCAGCCGGGACGGGAAGAAGGAAACCCTGGTTACCAAAGGATCCTATGATGTGATTGATATCAGCACCATTGATGAAAAAGGCGGGTATGTATATTTCCATGCATCACCCGAAAATGCAACCCAAAAATATTTGTTTCGCACCCGGCTCGACGGCACGGGTTCACTGGAAAGAATCACTCCTGCTTCTCAGGAAGGAACCCATACTTACCGGGTTTCGCCTGCTGCACGGTTTGCCTGGCACGGGTTTTCCAATTATTACACACGCCCTGTAAGTGAGTGGATCACCCTTCCCGATCACAAAGGGATCAACGGGGAAAACAAAGTGAATGACTCTCTCGCGAAGTCGGACAAATCAAATTCAAATATCGTTTTCCTGAAAGTGCGAACGGAAGAAGGGGTGGAAATGGATGCCTGGATGGTGAAACCAGATCATTTTGACTCGACCAAAAAATACCCCGTGGTATTTTATGTATACACCGAACCTTGGGGCCAGGAAGTAAAAGATGTTTACGGTGGAATGAACAACTACCTGTATAAAGGGGATATGGCCCGGGACGGATATGTGACAATATGCATGGATAACCGCGGAACCCCCGTACCCAAGGGAAGCGCGTGGAGAAAATCAATTTACCGGAAGATCGGCCAGGTGAATATCCGCGACCAGGCGATGGGGGCACGGGCCATCCTGAAATGGCCCTGGATCGACAGCAGCCGGGTGGGAGTATGGGGATGGAGCGGCGGGGGATCCGCCACCCTGAACCTGATGTTTCAGTACCCGGAGATCTACAAGACAGGGATTGCAATCGCACCCGTTGCCAACCAGCTTACGTACGACAATATTTACCAGGAGCGTTATATGGGTCTGCCTCAGGAAAACCGGGAGGATTTTGTAAAAGGTTCCCCGCTTACCCATGCAAAAAACCTGCAGGGCGAGTTGCTGTATATACACGGAACCGGGGATGACAATGTGCATTACAACAATGCCGACATGCTGATCAATGAACTGGTAAAACATAAAAAAATATTTCAGATGATGTCGTATCCCAATCGCACACACGGAATTTCAGAGGGAGAGGGTACCCAGGAACACCTTTCAGCACTTTATACTAAATTTTTGCGTACACACTGCCCGCCCGGTCCGGTAGCCCGGGATGCGGCTGCCCAGCCTGTAAAGGGATTTTGACAAAAAAAGACCCCGGAGCTACCGGGGTCTTTTTTTCAGAGAAATCAGCAATATCCAGAAGGTCATGCTTCCGCAAAATACTTATGGAAATAGGGAATGGTCTCGATCCCTTTGTAATAGTTCTCGATATTATATTTTTCATTCGGGCTGTGAAGGTTGTCGTTGTCCAGACCGAATCCCATGAAAATAATCTTGATCCCCAGTTCTTTTTCCAGGATGGAACAGATGGGAATAGTGGCTTCAACCGCTTTCGAAGCCGCCTGGTAACCCTTGCTGTCGATGGGTGTCATATAGGGTTCTCCGCCATGATGTTCAAAGGCTTTCACCGTTACACCGGGGGGCGCAATGGATTTGAAATAGTTCAGCAGCATCTCCGTGATCTTGTGCGAGGACTGGTTGGGAACCAGGCGCGCCGAGATCTTCGCGGTAGCTTTGGAAGGAAGTACAGTTTTGGCGCCTTCACCCTGGTAACCGCCCCAGATCCCGTTGACCTCGATGGTCGGCCGGATCCCGGTTCTTTCGTAGGTGGTGTAACCCTTTTCTCCCCAAAGAGCAGTTACACCCAGGTCATCCATGTAGGCTTTTTCATCATAAGGAGCTTTATTGATCAGGGCCCTTTCTTCCGGCCCCGCCACCACCACATCATCATAGAATCCCGCGATGGTGATATGATTGTTTTCATCATGGCAGCTCGCGATCATTTGCGCCAAAATGGTAATCGGGTTAGCCACCGCGCCTCCGTAAGTTCCACTGTGCAGGTCACGGTTGGGGCCGGTTACTTCCACTTCAATATAACTGAGTCCACGCACACCAATATCAATGGATGGATGTTCGATGCTCAGCATGGCTGTATCGCTGATGAGGATCACATCTGCTTTGAGTAATTCTTTGTTTGCTTTTACAAACGTAGCCAGGTTGGGA
>JBMSNP010000039.1:0-27201 GCA_049421765.1 Chitinophagaceae bacterium | reverse complement strand
ACGCGTGGGCGCCAAGCAGATCATCGTGAGAAGGAAACCGTAAACAGGAATAAGCATAGACCATTATAATAAAAGGACCGTTTTAAAAAGCGGTCCTTTTATTATTCATGCTACTTTTCTGATTGCCGTTCATCCGGGAAAAAGGCCGGTTTATTCAGGAGTTCTTTCAGTTTTGTTCGGGCAGTTCCTATATTTGCCCTACAATCAAGGAATATGAAGCTCCCTCTTTGCCCCATTTGCTGTTGACGGAAACATGGGGTGTACTTTTTCTTCCGTTCATGGTATTGTTAACTCATACCGTTTTTTCAATTAATACATTCAATATAATCGCAGGCTGAGTGCTCAAATCCAAAGCCTGTACAAAATAGTTTCACTCATGTCGGAAACAAAAACCGGGCGTATGTCCCGTATTTATTCCATAATCAAACAGTCTCTTCGGGGCGGAGAATATGACTATACCCAGGGGAGTATCCGGACGGCGATCGTGCTGCTGGCAATTCCCATGATCCTGGAGCTGAGCCTGGAAAGCGTGTTTGCGGTCGTTGATATTTTTTTCGTCAGCAAGCTGGGTTCCAATGCCACGCAAACTGTCGGGCTCACGGAAGCGGTAATCACGATCGTGTATTCGCTTGGGATCGGTCTCAGTACAGCCGCCACAGCCATGGTGGCCCGGCGGGTCGGAGAAAAGAATCCGGATGCCGCGGCGCATGCGGGGATGCAGGCCCTGATCATGTCGTTGATCGCGACCGTATTTATCAGTGCGGCGGGAATCATCTTTGCGGCCGATATCCTGCGAATGATGGGAGCCGCCGAAGATGTGGTCCGGGAGGGCGCCGTCTTTACCAGGATCATGCTCGGGGGAAGTGTCGTAATCATCCTGATTTTCCTGATCAACGGAATCTTCCGGGGGGCTGGAAATGCAGCCATCGCCATGCGAAGTCTATGGCTGGCCAGCATCATCAACATCATCCTCTGCCCCGCCCTGATAAACGGATGGGGCCCGTTACCCGAGCTGGGACTGAAAGGCGCGGCCATCGCCACGGTGATCGGCCGGGGCAGCGGGGTGCTTTACCAGCTCTATCACCTTTTTCACGAAGAGAAAGGATCGATCAGCCTGGGCCGGGAGCATTTCAAAATTGATTTTCCGCTGATGAAGTCCCTGGTCAGGATCGCCTGGCCGGCTACTTTCCAGTT
This sequence comes from Chitinophagaceae bacterium, assembly GCA_049421765.1. Lineage (GTDB taxonomy): Bacteria > Bacteroidota > Bacteroidia > Chitinophagales > Chitinophagaceae > JJ008. The sequence goes on along the minus strand of JBMSNP010000039.1, from coordinate 26,007 downwards.
CATCATCGCCTCGGGAAGCTGGATCGTGCTCTCCCACCTGGTGGCGGTGACTGGAGGCACGCATGCATCGGCGGGATACCAGATCGCCATCCGCAATATCGTTTTCTTTATCCTGCCGGCCTGGGGGCTGAGCAATGCTGCTGCCACGCTCGTTGGACAGAACCTCGGGGCCAAACAACCTGATCGGGCAGAACGAAGTGTGTTGCTTACTACCCGGTACAATGCGGTGTTTATGTCGGGTGTAATGTTGCTCTTTGTTCTTTTTGCAAAGCCGATCATCGGAATCTTCACCTCGGTACACGAAGACCGGTTATATGGTGCTCAGGCTCTGCAGATCATCGGCACGGGTTATATTTTCTACGGGGTGGGGATGGTGATGATTCAGGCCCTGAATGGTGCGGGGGATACCCGTACCCCCACCTGGATTAATCTCTGCTGTTTCTGGTTCTTCCAGATTCCGCTGGCCTATCTGTTGGTCAGGGTCCTGAAAATGGGGGTAACTGGGGCTTTTATATCGATTCCTGTGGCGGAAACGCTTCTCGCCCTGGCGGCATTTTATTATTTCAGGAAAGGAAAATGGAAAACCATCCGGGTGTAGGATTTTTCGACGGGAGTACGGGTAGTCGCCGCGATCCGTACTCCCTATTTTATTATATTTAGCATACCATGAATGATGTCATCAGCCAAAACCGCGTCCGGCAGTTTTTTTTCATACTGATCATTCTGCTGCTGTTCATCCTGCTTTTTCTTGAACTGTATTCTTTTTTGCCCGCCTTACTGGGTTCCATCACCCTGTACATCCTGCTGAACCGCTGGATGTTTTATCTCAACGAAAAAAAGAAATGGCATAAAGGGGGAACGGCACTGCTACTGATGCTGTTTTCACTTGTGGTGATCCTGCTTCCAGTTGGGTTGCTTGTGAACATGCTCTCCTCCAAAGTAAATTATGCTATCCAGCATTCGGCAGAGCTCACCGAGGCGTTGAAAAAAGTGGTCACGAATATTGAAACCCGGTTTGACATCAGCCTGGCCAGCGAGGAAAACATCAATAAACTGGGCGCGGGGATCGCCGGGAGTCTCCCCCGGATACTGGGAGCCACTTTCAATACCCTGACCAATGTGTTTTTCATGTACTTTATTCTCTATTTCATGCTCGTGAACGGGCGGAAAATGGAAAATGCAATATATGAGCACCTCCCGATGATGGAAGAGAACGTTGACCGGATCGGGAATGAAGTGCATATGATGGTAATCTCGAATGCCATCGGTATCCCGCTTATCGCATTTGCACAGGGCTTGGTTGGACTGGCCGGCTACCTCATCATCGGTGTCCACGAACCATTTTTCTGGTTTGGTGTCACCTGTATCGCAGCCATGCTGCCCGTGGTCGGGGCGGCCCTGGCATACATACCGCTGGGTATCATCTTCCTGGCAAATGACCAAACCTGGCAGGGGATCGCCATCCTTGTATTTGGCTTCGGGGTGATCGGGACCATCGATAATGTACTCCGTTTCTCCCTGCTCAAAAAAATGGGGAATGTACACCCGCTCACCACGGTCTTCGGGGTGATCATCGGGTTAAAATTGTTTGGATTTATCGGTTTGATCTTTGGTCCGCTGCTTATCTCCCTGTTCATGCTGCTTCTGAAGATCTACAGCAGTGAGTTTGTGACCCGGAATAAGAATTCAAATAAGATCATGGAAAACTAAAGACGGAAGGCAGAAGCTTCCCAATTTGGTTTGACTGTAGGGAAATCACTACGCCTGAAACGACTCCATATTAAACGGGTCCCTTAAAACGGTCCTTATGTATTATTTGCAAGTAGTATTCCCCTCTTTTAATGACCGGTATTTCGTAATTCTTCGTAACCCGGTAAAAAACAAATAAATATTTCTTGCACGGGATGGATCCGGATAATATTTTGGACCCGGGTTTCGTTTTGAAATCCGAACCGGTGCAGCTTACCCCTGCACCACCAATGAAAAACCGTACCCCGTTTGAAAAAGATCCTGCTTCCCGTATTTATGGGACTCATGTGTACTTCTTTTACCGTGATCCCTGCAGCACCGCCGGTCAACGAGCAACCGGTCTTAAAGGTTTCCCCGTTTGTCAGATCCCAATTTACCCATACGCCCGACCAGGTATACAACAGCGCGCACCTTGAACGGCACGGACTCTCCATGGAGGCCTTTGAATATGCCTGGAAAGGATACCAAAACCTGCTGAACCAGCGGGCCATCACCCGCGACACCTACCTGACGATCTGTGATTTCAGCCAGTCTTCCCGGGAAAAGCGGTTATACATTATTGATATGGAAAACCGGGAACTGGTCACCAACACTTATGTGGCGCATGGAAAAAATTCGGGTGCCGAATATGCCAGTCGTTTTTCAAATAAAAATGAATCACTGCAAAGCAGCCTGGGCTTTTATATCACGGCCAATACCTATATCGGCAAGCACGGATTGTCACTGCGTCTGAAAGGGGTGGATCCCGGATTTAATGATAAGGCCATGCAGCGCACAATTGTCATTCACGGAGCCGCTTATGTGGACCCTGCAAGAGCCCGGGCGGGGATGTATATGGGAAGAAGCTGGGGTTGCCCCGCCGTACCGCAACGGGAATCCGCTGAAATCATCCGGACGATCCAGGGCGGAACCTGCCTGTTCGTCTACCACCCCACGGATCATTACCTTAAAAACTCTACGATATTGAACGATTGATTGGACACAAAAACAAGGATGGATGATACAAACAGCCTGGCCTGCAAGGGTCGGGCTTTTGTTTTTGCTGTCCTGAAGCTGGCATGTATCAGCGACCCATGATCGCCAGTATACTCATCCAGCTCATCAGCCCCACCACGATCCAACCCGCTGCCTGCATCCAAACAGGGTGCCTGTACCCCGGGAAACGTTCGCGTTTGGAAACAGCGATCAACATGATGGCCAGTGTCACGGGCAGGATCAGTCCGTTCAACATACCGGCCGCAACCAGGATCGTGGAAGGAGTTTGCCGGAGAAAAATGAATATCCCGGTAGAAACAATGATAAACCCGCTTACCAGGATCCGCTGCGTCCGTTCCAATCCGGGACTGAGGGTTTTCCAGAAAGAGACGGAAGTAAAGGAAGCCCCGATCACGGAAGTAATGGCCGCACACCAGAGCACGATCCCGAAAAACTTATACCCGAGGTTGCCCGCCGCCGACTGAAACACAGATGCCGCGGGATTTCCCGCTGACAGGGAAACACCACCCCATACCACTCCCAATGCAGCGAGAAACAAAACATATCGCATGACGGAAGTAATAATGATCCCTGTAACGGAACTCCGGTTCACCTGGGGAATGGCTGTCACTCCCTTCACTCCCGCATCCAGCAGGCGATGGGCGCCGGCAAAGCTGATATATCCCCCTACTGTTCCACCCACGAGGGCCACGATCATCCGAACGTCTATTTTTTCAGGCCAGAACGTGTGTTGAAGAGCCCAGCCAATAGGGGGATGCGAGACAAACATGACATATATCGTCAGTACGATCATGGCAATCCCAAGCCACTTAACAACCCGGTCGATGGCAACACCTGCTTCCCGGCTCCAGAAAATAACCAGGGCAATCACCGCGCTGATGGCTGCCCCCCAGCGAGTATCTATTCCCGTTAGTACTTCCAGTCCCATCCCGCAACCCGCAATATTCCCGACATTAAAAGCCAGTCCCCCGAAGGCAACCAGGATACCGAGCGCAATCCCCAACCCGGGGAGAAGCTGGTTGGACAGATCCTGCGCATACTTTCCGCTGACCGTAATGATCCGCCAGATATTGAGCTGGGCGCCGATGTCGATCACCAACGATACCAGGATCACAAACCCGAAGTGCGTAAGCAGTTTTTCCGTGAAGAGACTGGTATTGTTCAGGAACCCGGGGCCGATCGCGGAAGTGGCCATCAGGAATGCGGCACCCAGCAGTGGCCCCCCCCACCGACTTCCGGTCACGGATCCCTTATTTTGTTCACTATTCATCCGTACTTTTTAACGATTGACTGATCGCCCGTGCAAAATCCACCGCATGCGGCCCGTCGCCGTGAATGCAGATTGTATCGATTTGCAAGGGAATGATTTTCCCGGATATTGAAGTCACCGTGCCTGACCGGATCATCTGCATGACTTGCCGCACAACGGTGTCGGCATCCGAAATAGTCGCCCCGGGTTGAGACCGGGGTGTCAGAGAACCATCGTCCTGGTAAGTCCGGTCAGCAAAAGATTCACGGGCAGTTTTCAGCCCCAGCCGCTCCGCTTCATCCAGCGCGATGCTTCCGCTCAAACCGTAAAGGATCAGGGTGCTGTCAAAATCCTTCACTGCATTGGCAACCACTGCTGCAACGGCTCTGTCACGGGCGCACATATTATAAAGCGCTCCGTGGGGTTTTACATGAACGGGGTTTACTCCGAATTCGCGGGTCACCCTGTAAAAAGCATCCAGTTGGCGGGATATCAATTCATAGAGCTCCTTCTCCTGCAAATTCATTTCCAGGCGTCCGAAGTGCGCCCGGTCGTTAAACGAAGGGTGGGCTCCGATAGCCACCCCGTGCCGGATGCATAAACCAACCGTTTCCCGGATGATGGCGGGGCTGCCCGCATGAAATCCACAGGCAATATTTGCGGCCTGTATCAGGGGAATGAGCAACGCATCGTTGCCCGCACCCTCACCGATGTCACAATTGATAAAACCTTTCATGCAAATATTTTTCAAGCCGGAAAGTACAGGCATTCCGGAGTTGCTGCAAATGTTGCTGTTGTTTAAGATAGCGGACTTCCGCCAACTCAGGGCTGATCATCCGGAAACCGATCCGGTGACCAATCCCCAGTTGTGCCAGCCGGGAATGGTGCGCGGTGATCACATGCGCGATCCGCGGGTATCCGCCAGTGGTCTGGTGATCGGCTGCAAGCAGGATGAGTTTCCCGTCAGGTAACAACTGGATCGTGCCGAATCCTACCGCAGACGAGACCAGTTCATCGTGGCGGTGCACCGTTAGAGGAGCATGGTCCAGCCGGTATCCCATCCGGTCGGACTGGGGTGTAATCGTAAATGAAGCTGAAGCAAAGATTTGCCTGGCCTCGGGAGTCAGGAAATCCCATTCATTTCCAGCAATCACTTCGAGTTCGGAAGAATCATCCCCCCAGTCCGTAACGGCTTCCCAGGGAAGAATGGCCAGTCCATCCTGCTTTACCAGACCTGGAAACTGGATTTTAAAATTAATTTCATCTTCCTTTTGCAGGGCCCTCCCCCGGTGTCCACCCGCACCGAGTTTCAGATGGGTGCTGCAGCTGTTCAGCCAGTTGTCTGCCTGAAACCCGCCGGCTACTGCCAGGTATGCGCGGGCACCATGGATCGGTTTATGAAACTGCAATACATCATTTCTTCCCAATACCAGTGGATGCAGCGACGGGACAGGCTCAGCGTTAATACTGGCTGAAAAATCGGCACCGGCAAGTGCAATCAGCGTAGGTTGCCGGAACAGTATGACCGGGGCCGGGAAATGCATTTCCAGAACTGCTTCCCCAGGATTATTTCCCGCCAGAATATTTGCGACCTCCATCGAGAACCGGTCCATTGCCCCGGTTGGGTTGATCCCCAGATGCCTGAAACCGTACCTGCCGAAATCCTGGATCGTATCAAGAAGACCCGGTTTGATGATCAGCAAACTCATGGCATATCAATTTTTTCCCGGACCCGGTTTTCAAAATCAGATTTGGTGATGGAAAAAAAACGGACCCGGTCCCCGGCGCGGAAAAAGGAAGGTTCCGTCCTGTTCCGGTCAAATACCTGAATGGGGGTTCGGCCAATGATCTGCCATCCCCCTGGTGAATCAAGCGGGTAGATCCCCGTTTGCCTCCCGGCGATCCCCACGCTCCCGGCTGCGGTTGGCTCGGGTACAGGTTTACGGGGGTGTGATATTTTTTCACTCACCTCCCCCATGTAGGCAAAACCGGGAAGAAATCCCAGCATATACACCTGGTAGATACCGGAAGTATGTTCGCGTATCACTTCTTCCACGCTGATCCCCCGGTATTCCGCCAGCCTGCTGATATCCGGGGCGAAAACGGGTTCATAACAAACCGGCACCGAAAGAACTCGGGGTTCGGACAAATTAAAACTAACGGGAACCATTAAACGTTTTTCAGTTTCAGTCTTCATGAAATCAAACGCAGTGACACCGGGGCCCGCCAGTTTCACGGCGGTAAGGATATCATAATAAACCGTAAGGGAGCTATAGGCGGGCAGGGCCTCGGTCATACCGGGGATCGGATGCTCCTGCCATTCCCGGAACCTGGCGATGACCTCTTCGTTGAGTTCCGGATCGATGACCTGGCCGTATTCAATGGTCAGGGCTGAATCCCCGAGGGGAAAAATGCGGTATGGGCGTGGCTTGCTGTTCATAAGAACCCCTTCAAGATAACAACTTATGGATTCAGATAAAACCCGCAACGTGTTGAAACAGTACCTTTGGGTGCTAATGGGACGATTAAACAGAAGAGATAGTCTGAATTTACTCTCCAAACTCACTTTCCGCCGGGCCTGGAACGGGATGAAAGTGCTGGGAAGTTACTACTGGAGCAAATGGACCAAACGCCCCGTACAATGGGGATACCCGGTTTCCATTTCCTTTGAACCGACGACCTCCTGCAATCTCCGCTGCCCCGAATGCCCGAGCGGGTTAAGGGCCTTTACCCGTCCGACCGGGATGCTCCAAAAGGATTTTTTTACCGAAACCATCGACCAGCTCCATAAGGAATTACTCTACCTGGTTTTTTATTTCCAGGGGGAACCCTATCTCAATCCCGGGTTTCTCGATATGGTGGAATATGCCGCCGGAAAGAAGATCTATACCGCCACCTCCACCAATGCCCATTACCTCGATGACCGGAATGCGAAACGAACCATTGAGAGCGGACTGGACCGGCTCATTATTTCGATCGACGGCACAACACAGGAGGTATATGAGCAGTACCGCGTGGGCGGACAATTACAGAAAGTGATCGAGGGTGCCAGGAATATCGTACGATGGAAAAAGGAATTGAAAAGTAAAACTCCCTTTGTGGTGTTCCAGTTCCTGGTTGTAAAGCCAAATGAACACCAGGTGGAAGACATCCGGCGTTTGGCCCGGGAGACTGGGGTGGATGATGTCTGGTTTAAAACGGCACAGGTTTATGATTTTGAAAAAGACCCCAACGGGCTGATCCCCGAAACAGATAAATACAGCCGGTACCGGAAAACGGAAAACGGGTATGTATTTAAAGGCAAACTCGCGAATCATTGCTGGCGTCTCTGGCACGACCCCGTTATTACCTGGGACGGACTGGTGGCCCCCTGTTGCTTTGACAAGGATGCGCAGCACCAATTGGGTGATCTGAAGAAAAAATCATTCCGGGAGATCTGGAAAAACGGGGAGTACCGTAAATTCAGGCAGCAGATCCTCCGGGGAAGAAAAAATATAGATATCTGTTCGAATTGCAGCGAGGGAACCAAAGTGTGGGAACGATAAACAGAAACACCCCGCCGGTAACGCCAACTTCAATGTTTTCCTGATTATGCAAATACCTTCCTCACTGGCCACAAGACTGCAGTACCAGCACAAAACCCTGGTTGACCTGATCGAAGGATTGACCGAAGAAGATACCCGTCGTCAATTAGTCACCGGGAAATGGTCCATATTTGAGAACATCGTGCATTTACAGACCTATCAGCATGCGTTTATCAGCCGGGTCCGGAACCTGCTTGCCGGGGATAACCCGGTATTTGACCGTTATACGGCCGAGTCGGATCCGCTGTTTCTGGACAATTGTCACCGGAGTTTCCGGGATATCATGCAGGATTTTATCGATATGCGGCGGGAGATCATTTCATTAATTCTTTCGCTGACCGAAACTGATTTTATAAAAACGGCTGTCCATTCCGTTTACGGCAGGCAGAACCTGTTTCAGTGGCTGAATTTTTTCCTGCTTCATGAAGCCCATCACTTCTATACCATCTTCAAATTATCATCCGGGTTAAAAAAGATAAAAACTTCGGAGGTCTAACCGCGTGGTCTTTGAACTTATCATTTAAAGCATAAACTCTGTCATTGGGACTGGCAAATTGTGCAAACCTGCTTGTAATCAATAGGAAATAATCAACCTGCTGTTCTTCAGGTTCCTGTTTTAACAACGTCCCCTTTAAACCGGATTGCTGGATCCTGGAAGAAAAAAACGACCCGATTTGTTTTTTCAATGTCGCAACATTAATTTTGTTATTTAAACATTGACCACACAAAAACACAGCGATGGATGATCTGAAATCAAATGTGGAGCAGCTCAACCAGATGATCCTCGAGGGGAAGATTCTGGAAGCTTTCGACAAATTTTACTCCGATGATGTGGTGATGCAGGACAATAACTACCCCCAGCGGGAAGGCAAATCTGCAAACCGGCTGTAGGAGGAATCTTTTGTTAACGGCGTGACAGAATTCCGGGGCGCCCATGTGGTGAATTCGCTTGTGAGCGATGACCTGGCCGTAACGGATTGGTGGTTTGATTATACCCACAAGGATTACGGAGAGCGGAACTATCGCCAACTGGCCGTACAGCGCTGGAAAAACGGGAAAATTGTGGAGGAGAAATTTTACTACAATAATTAACCCGCCCCGGCTACGAAAAAGTTTCAGACGGGGTTCTTAGCTTCGCCTGAAACTAACTACTTTTAAAGGACAGAAAGTCGCTCATGGGCATAGAAAATGATATTCAGCAAACCCGTTTCAGGAACGCATACCAGAAGGCTTCCATCAATCTTATTTATACGCTGGGTTGGATGAGAGACCGGATGAAGGGAATCCTGGAAGCCGAGGATATCACTTCGCAGCAGTTCAATATCCTGCGAATACTCCGGGGCAGCTATCCACAGCCCCTTTCGACCCTGCAGATCCGGGAACGAATGCTGGAAAAAATGAGTGATACCAGCCGCATCGTAGACCGGCTGATCGCAAAAGGTCTTGTTAAAAAAGTGATTTGTAAATCAGACCGTCGCCTTGTGGATGTCGTAATCACAGATAAAGGACGAAAACTGCTCGAACGGCTGGATACCCGCCAGGATGAAATCGATTCGATCCTGGGTAATCTTTCTGAAAAAGATGCAAATATTCTGAGCGAGCTGCTGGATAAGATACGTGAAGGCGGTAAATAATGTATTTTCGCCTACTTATTTCGGCCGCATGAAAATAAAAAATCTGTTCCTCGCAACCTGCGCGACATTATCCCTTATTCTGACCCAGGCTCAACCCAAGTATGAATTTCGCGGTGTCTGGATCGCTACCGTTGATAACATTGACTGGCCGCCCCGCAACGCGGGCACGGAAGCCCAGAAAGCCGATTTTATCAGGCAACTGGAACTGCACAAAAAAAACGGGATGAACGCTGTCGTCGCCCAGGTGCGACCGGCAGCCGATGCATTTTATCCCTCCAAACTGGAACCCTGGAGCCAGTGGCTCACCGGGGTACAGGGCCAGGCCCCTGACCCCTATTATGATCCGCTGGCCTTTATGATCGAAGAAACGCATAAGAGAGGGATGGAGTTTCACGCCTGGCTCAATCCGTACCGGGCCAATTTCAACATTAAAACGGCCAGCATCGCCGCCAACCATGTGACCAGGGTACACCCTGAGTGGTTCCTGACCTACGGCGATAAAAAATATTTCGACCCGGGTAACCGGGAAGCCAGACTCTTTGTAGTGGATGTAGTCCGGGATATCGTCAAAAGATACCAGGTCGATGCCATCCACATGGATGATTATTTTTATCCTTACCGGATTCCGGGAAAGGAATTCCCCGATGAAACAAGCTACCGGAATGCAGGAAGCTCCCTTAAGAAAGACGATTGGAGAAGATCCAATGTGGATACCATCATCCAGATGCTCAGTCGGGTTATCAAGAGCGAAAGAAGAACCTGCCGTTTCGGGATCTCCCCTTTTAGTGTCTGGAGAAATAAGAAAGATGACCCCGAAGGTAGCGACAGCAAGGCGGGACAAACCAATTATGATGACCTGTACGCCGATATCCTCCTCTGGCTGAAAAAAGGCTGGATCGATTATGTGACCCCGCAACTATACCTGGAGATCGGGCACGACAAGATCGCTTATGAAAAACTGCTGGACTGGTGGAGCCGCCACAGCTATGGCAAGCATGTGTACATCGGGCATGGCATCTACCGGGCCACAGAAAGCAATGCCAGTGCCGGGTGGAGGGATCCCAACCAGTTACCCAACCAGATCAAATTGCTGCGCCGTTACCCGAATGTGCAGGGCAGTATCTTTTTCAGCAGCAAATCCTTTAACAACAACCCGCTGGGCTGGAACGACAGCCTGCAGAAAAACTATTATAAATACCAGGCCTTGCTGCCGCCGATGCGGTGGATCGACAATGAAAAACCCTGGCCCCCGATCGTGGAACGCAAAATCACGGAAGACTCCCTCATCCAGCTGAACGTCCGCCCCGATCCCCGGAACCGCGTGGAAATAAAATACTACGTGGTGTACCAGTATGCAGCGGACTCACACAGCGAAACGTTCGGCAACCAGCCTAAATACATGTCGAAGATCGTTCCCATGCCGGAGGGTTTCCAGCTGAAGGAATCGCTTTCCTCAAAACATTTTTCATACCGGTATGTCATCACAGCCGTCGGGAAAAACAACAACGAAAGCGAATTGAGCGAAATCGCCATCTTAATACAACCCGACGGGAAATGGCAGTTCTATAATCCCTGATACCCGGGAGGACGTATGTTCGGGCTTTTTTTACCTTTGCAGGCGTTGCCTGACCGGCCCCTTTATTCATCTTAAATTCCCTTTATGCCTGGCTACGAACTCTGGAGCGACAAAGAAAGAAAAGAATTGCAGGATGTGCTTGACAACGGGATCCTGATGCGGTATGGTTTTGACGGACCGCGCCGGGGTCACTGGAAAAGCAAGGAACTCGAAGCCGCCATCTGTGAAACATTTGGATGCCGGTACGCCCAGCTGACTTCCAGCGGCACCGCGGCACTCACCACAGCCCTGAGCGCACTGGGTATCGGTTACGGGGATGAAGTGATCACCCCCTGCTTTACGTTTGTAGCCTCCTTTGAAGCTGTACTCAGCGTGGGAGCGGTACCCGTTCTGGTGGATGTGGACGACACCCTGACCCTGGATCCCGGGGCCGTTCGCCGGGCCATCACTCCAAAAACCAAAGCCATTATGCCTGTACATATGTGCGGGAGCATGGCCGACCTGGATGCCCTGATAACGATCTGCAGGGAACATGACCTGCTCCTTCTGGAAGATGCCTGCCAGAGTATCGGCGGGATGTTTAAAGGCAAGCACCTGGGTACGATAGGTGATGCGGGTACGTTCTCTTTTGATTTTGTCAAGACCATGACCTGCGGGGAAGGCGGGGTGGTAATGACCAACCGGGAAGATATTTATACCAAATCCGACGGATATACCGATCATGGCCATGATCATCAAGGGACGGACCGCGGCGCCGATCTGCATCCCTTTATCGGCTATAATTTCCGGATCTCCGAACTGCATGCTGCCGTGGGACTTGCCCAGGTACGCCGCTTGCCGGAATTCCTGGCGATCCAGAAAAAAAACCACAGCCTGCTTAAAGGTCTATTATCCCAGGTTCCGGAAATCAGTTTCCGGAGGATCCCTGATCCGGCAGGGGACAGCTGCTCTTTTCTCTGCTGGTTCCTGCCTACTGAAGAGATTACCCGTGCAGTAGTTGGTGAACTGAAGGAACAGGGTATCTTACCCGGGAATTTTTACTGGTTTGACAACAACTGGCATTACATCCGCAAATGGGATCACCTGAAAAATTCGGTGACGTTGAATCCCCTGAGCCCCGAGATTCGTCAACGGGTGACCGAAGAGGCCAACAAGGATTTTTCGGCCAGTGATCTGATACTGGGTCGCTGCATTTGTACTTCCGTCAGTCTCAGCTGGACGGAGGAGCAATTGAAAGAAAAAGGAGAAAAGATCCTGGCTGTGGTCCGCAAGGTATTGAGCGGCTCTAAAGCATCTGCCTGAATTTCACCGGAAATAATTAATTTTCATAGCACAGCTTTCTGATATGAACCAACACCGGGTCCATTGGTTGATCCTTTTTTTTCTTGTTATCTCGAACCCGATATCCGCACAAACGGATTATTCCCGCACATACGACAGCATCCGGGTTTTGCTCGAAAAGGAAGAATATGAAAAAGCCCTACCCTTATGCCGGCGAATAGTTCAGTCCGATCCTTCAGAGATCAACGCTGTGTATTACCGGGCGCGTTGTCTCGGAGAACTGGGTGATCACGCCGGTGCGGCACGTGATTTTGCGCAAGTATCCTGGTTTAGCCCCCAAAAGGTTGGTTACTGGACATCGGCCTGCTGGAATGCCATATTGAGCGGCGGATATGACAGCGCCATTGTATATGGTGAAAAAGCCGCGAACCTGGTTCCCGAAGATTTCAATAATTACCTCAACCTGGGGCATGCCTATTTTTTGAAGGAAGATAAGGCGGGGGCCACCTACAATTACATGCTCGCTTCGGAATACCTCCCCCATCACCCCGAATACCTCGACATGGCACATGCCGATCTCCGGCTGATGGATAGTCTTCATAAAAAATGGACGACCTCGTCGATAACAGAATTGTTTGATGATGATTATAGTCTCACGGAGAAAAACCAGGTTTCAAACAGGGTCCTGGATTCCATTTATAGCCTCGCCGTCACGGACCGGGATAAGAATGAAGCCCGCATCGACAGCCTGCGTATTGCTTTCATCGAAGCACAGGTAAAAGAGCCGGTAAAACGCTACAAGGTAATTCGGGATTTTTCTTTCATCCTGGGCATTCATTCTTTAGAAAAAGAAAACACCATACAGGCCACGGGATTCCTGACATCAGCCATTGTAGTTGATACCAAACTCAGGGATAGTTTATCCCTGGTCCGCAAACAGCTGTCCGTTTCAAGGATGGTCGCAGAAATTCAACTTCGCAAACAGGATATTTTTCCCCAGCTGAATGATGCCATTTATTTTGCGGGGGAAGCGCTCCGGTATGCCGAAGAATACAGATTGACCGGAGAATGGCTGGCCGCCTGTTATCTGCAACTGGGGCTTTGCTACAGTGGCATCGAACGATATGACAGCTCTCAGTATTATTATCACCGGGCCCTGCCCCTGGTACCACCCCGCCAGAACTGGGGTCCTTACGAAAGGCTTTTGAACCGGATTCTCGTATCCCATATTGAAATAAGGCGGTTTGATTCAGCCTCCTATTATTATCAGATTCTGCAAAAAAGATCGGAGGCCGTGCAAGATCCATCAGAAGAATTTCCCTTCGTGTCCTTAAACTATTGGACGGGAATTTACAATGCGGGAAATCTCCGTGAAGCAGCGGACGGTTGCCTGCGATTGCTGAAAAAGAAAACTGCACAGGCCGGGAAGGTATCCTATTACCACCGGCTTCAGGAAATCGCGGGTCTTTGTTATAACAAGCTCGGTCTGAAAGACTCGGCACTCATCCTGCTGCAACAGGCTTTTGATAATTTCAGGGTATTTACCAAAACAGACCGCAATGCGATGCCCATCGGAAAGGAAATTTTCCTTACCGATGAATTCAAGAGCGGAATCCCGGTCGCCCGTAAAATTCTGGCGGACCAAAACCGAATTGCGGAATTATTCGCCCTTACGGAACAAACCAAGGAGCCCCTGCTTTATTTTCTGCTTACCTCCCGCTGTAATCCACGGGAAACAGTATCAATGGAAACGGTGCAGCGAGAGCTTCCCGAAAATGCGGCCGCGATCAGTTTCGTAAACGAAATCGATCCCGAAACCGGATATGGGATCGGGTTTACCCGAACGAATTCCCTACGGGGCATTCATCAGCGGGCTGACTTGAATAAATGGGCCGGCCAAATGAAACAATACCCGGCCATTGAAAGGCTGATCAGGAATCTCCGGATGAACGAAACCCTGGGTAAAAGTTCCCTGCTCCCGCTGATTTATTATTTGCAAGTATCCGGATTCCGCGCAACAAGCCGGGGAGTGATCACAGAAAATAAGGCTGCCGACAGTTCCGCATTATCCAAGGATGCACGTAACGAAATGAGCCGGTTGTTATACCGGTATTATTTCAAACCGTATGAACCGCTCTTCAAAGGAAAAGAAGTCCTCTATGTGTCCACGGATCTTTTGCTGGGTTATTTTCCCATTGAAAGCCTGGTGGATGAGGAAGGAAAATACCTGGGGGAAAAATACCGGATTATTTACGTCCCGTCCTTTACCATCATGCAACTGCTCCGGCAAAAAAAGTATTCGGATACCAGTGAGATGATTGTCTTTGGAAACCCGGATTACAAATCATATCACCCCGAACTTCACGAAGGAAAAGCCTGGGACTATGCAATAAACCTGAATATCCGTTCCTGGGACGATCTGCCCGGAACAGAAAAGGAACTGGCGACACTGGCAGAGGTATTTCCCCGGGCCCGGATATTACAGCAAAAAAATATTTCGGAAACCCTTTTGAAAAAAATGAACGGAGATGGACACCTGGGAAAAGCCGGTATCCTTCATTTTGCCCTGCATGGACTCACCAACATGATGGCGGGACCCGATGACAATACCCTGATCGTTTCCGAACCAGATGCGGGAAAGGAAGATGGTTTCCTGAGGTTTTGGGAAATCTTTAATATGGATATCCGGGCCAGGTATGTATTTCTCTCCGCCTGTGAAACGGCATTTGGTACTCCCAAGCATGACGGTTCCAATACCAGCCTGGTCACCGCCTTCCTGGGCGCAGGTGCCGGTTCTGTAATCGGAACCAGCTGGAAGATCGCGGATGATGCTTCATCGCGTTTTATTCATGCATGTTATACGTTGATTCATCAAGGATTGGAATTTCCTGAAGCCATGAGAAGGGTGCGTCAGCAATTTATCCGGGGAGAGATGGGAGAAGAATACCGCGATCCCTATTACTGGGCACCGTTTAAATACTACGGTTATTGAGTAGCCTGTTTCAGGCGCCACCTGGCGGTAATCATAATTTTTGAATTACTTTTAAGCTCACGCTAAACGGCCCTTTTCAAAGAAGAACCATGAAAGCCACCAAATTATTTCTTGAATTTTTCAAAAGCGAACGGAGCGGCGGTATCATCCTCGTGTTCTGTGCCATTGCAAGTCTCCTGATGGCAAATGTTTTTGTTGGCCAGGATTTCATCGACTTCTGGCACGGAAAGGCGGGCTTTGAAGCCGGCCCGGTAAAACTTCGCCTGAGCCTGGAGCACTGGATCAATGACGGTTTGATGGCTATTTTCTTTCTGCTGATCGGACTCGAAATCGAACGGGAACTTTATAATGGAGAATTATCCTCCGTACGCAATGCGATACTTCCCCTTGCTGCAGCGATTGGCGGGATGGCTTTGCCGGCCCTGATCCATTTCATCCTGAACAGGGATACGGATTTTCAGAACGGGTTTGGGATTCCAATGGCCACGGATATCGCGTTTGCACTGGGAATCCTGTCAATGGTCGGAAAAAGGGTACCCCTGGCCCTGAAAGTTTTTCTCACTGCGCTTGCGATCATAGATGACCTGGGTGCCATCCTAGTGATCGCGGTTTTCTATTCGAACGATTTACAAACGACCTGGTTGTTCTTTGCGCTGGGGATTTTTGTCCTCCTTCTTTTTCTGAACAAACTAAGGGTGCACAGGTTGCTACCCTATCTTATCGGCGGACTTTTGATGTGGTATTGCATGTTGCAATCAGGTGTACATGCCACCATTACCGGTGTACTCCTGGCATTTACTATCCCGTTCACGGACGGTAAGGAAAAGTCGCCCTCTTACCGGCTACAGCATTTTCTTCATATACCCGTTTCCTTTATCATTCTTCCCCTGTTCGCAATCGCCAATACAGGCATAATACTGGATGCGGATTCGGCCCGGAGCCTGACAAACCGGAACAGCCTGGGGATTATCGGGGGATTGATTTTCGGAAAACCGATCGGTATCCTGTTTTTCTGTTTTCTTACGATCAAACTCCGGATTGCCCGCATGCCTGAAAATGTAAACTGGTTGCAGCTGGCCGGTGCGGGCGTATTGGCAGGTATCGGATTCACCATGTCGATCTTTATTACCCTGCTTGCGTTTAACGACCCGCTGTCCGTACAAGAATCCAAGATCGCTATCCTGGTAGCTTCCCTTACGGCCGGCATCGCCGGGTATCTGATGGTAAAAAGAGCCACCCGGAATACGGTGATAACACTCCCGGAAGTCATTGAAGAAAAGTCCGAGCAGGTTTATTGACGCGGACTCGGCATACCCAAGAAACGGGCATTGGGCTTTTTTTCCAGCCAGTTCACATAATCAGAAGATCCAAGTCGAAATCGCAGCGGTACCAAAGTGGCCCGTTCAAATTTCAATTCCTGCCTGCAGAAAAATCCCAAACTCATGGAATAATGCGTTGGCGGAACAGGATAAAGAACCTGTTTTACGGGATTCAAGTACACCCCGGGTAAACGGAAATCCTGCCGGGTTCCGGAAAAAAGGCCAGGGACTCCGGTGTATTTTAAAACTGATCCCTGCATATACGTCGGGGTATTTTTCCATATTTGCCGGTTCTGTTCCTGTAAAATCCGGCCAATTACCTGCTGCCGGTTTTGCAAACCCACTGCTTTGGACTGTGCACTGGAAATAAACGGTTTATATAACACCATGCACACAACAATTATTTTAAGAGTTCGTTGCACCCCGTAAACAGCTTTTGTACCTAAATTTACGGCATTATTTTTGTGCAAAAGCGGCTTTTTTTAACAAAAGCCGCCTTAAACGGACGAACCATGGCCCTTAGCCAAAGCTTACAGCAGAAATTATTACAAAAGCTATCCCCCCAGCAGATTCAGCTGATGAAACTGTTGCAGGTACCCACGGCCAACCTGGAAACGAGGATCAAGGAAGAACTGGAGGAGAACCCGGCCCTGGAACTGGATGAAGAAAAACACGATGAGGGTGCCGATGATCTCCGGGATGAATTCAGCGAAAACGGCGATGAAGAATACAGCGAAGAGAAAGATGGCAGCGAGGACGAATACGACAATATAGACATCAGTGAATATGTGCAGGACGGTGATGACGAAGTGGGCGACTACAAACTGCGGGATGATAATTACCCTGAAGAAGATGAAGGCCGGCAACTTCCCTACAAGGCGGAAACCAGCTTTTATGAATTGATGACAAACCAGCTGGGATTGCTGAAACTGGAAGAAAAGGAACAGGCCATTGCCGAACAGATTGTAGGCAGCCTTGATGAGGACGGGTATCTCCGCCGGGAAACCTCTTCGATTGTCGATGACCTCGCATTCCGCCAGAATATCATTGCCACTGAAGAGGAAGTTGAATCCCTGATCCGGCGTATCCAGCAATTCGATCCTCCGGGCGTGGCAGCCAGGGATCTCCGGGAATGTCTTCTGCTCCAGTTATACCGGCAGAAAGACGAAGGCAAATCCGTCGACCTGGCGATCAGGGCCATCAGCAAGTACTTCGACGAGTTTACCAAGAAACACTATGAAAAGATCCAGCGGGGTCTGGATATCGATGACGACCAGCTGAAAGAAGTAATGCACTGGATCATCCGTCTGAATCCCAAACCCGGGGGAAATATCGGCGAGAACAACAAGGCTGAAAACTATGTGGTGCCCGACTTTTTTATCATGAATAACAGCGGCAAACTGGAACTGACCCTCAACAGCCGAAATGCCCCTGAACTGCGGATCAGCGAAGGATATCGCGATATGCTGCGGGATTATGACCGCGGCTCAAAGAAGGACAAACGCCAGAAAGAGGCAGTTCTTTTTATCAAGCAGAAAATCGATGCGGCCAAATGGTTTATCGACGCGATCAAACAGCGGCAGCATACCCTGCTCAGTACCATGAACGCGATCATGGAACACCAGTACAATTTTTTCCTGACCGGGGATGAAACGGAAATGAAACCCATGATCCTGAAAGATATCGCCGAAAAGACGGGCCTGGATATCTCCACCGTAAGCCGGGTCGCCAACAGCAAATTCGTACAAACTGAATTTGGCACTTATCGGCTCAAATTCTTTTTCAGCGAATCCCTCAGCACCGACAGCGGGGAGGAAGTATCCACCCGAGAGGTAAAGAAGATCCTGAGCAACCTCATTGAAGGCGAAGACAAAAAACACCCGCTCAGTGATGAACGCCTGACTGAACTCCTTCAGGAAAAGGGGTATAATATCGCCCGCCGCACGGTTGCCAAATACCGGGAACAGCTCAATATTCCCGTAGCGCGTCTGCGGAAGGAACTCTGACATGAACCTTCGTCGCCATATCCCCGTTGCTCTCCTGGCCCTGTTTGTCCTGGGTACTCTTTCCGTTACCGCCCAACAGATGCCGGTAACAGAAAACCAGATTCCCCGGCAGTTCCCACAGGTAAGCCTGGTCTTTAACCGAATTTTCAACGGGAGCGGACTGGATACATTTTACCAACGGCTTCAGCAGCTGAAAAAAACCAGACACGGAAAAGTCACCATTGTCCACATCGGGGATTCCCACCTGAAATCCGATAACCTCCCTGGGGTGATCCGGAATGGTTTCCGGGATTTTTTTGGCCCAACCGCATCCGCCGGACCCAATCACCGCGACAGTTCCGGTATCCATTATGAAGTTATAAGCATCAACGGGGCCCGGTTTGAAACCTTCAACCAGTCGCCCGCTTTTTTGCAACAGGCGATAGACCTCAAACCCGATCTCTTTATCGTATCTCTGGGTACCAACGATGCACAGGTGAACAGCTATAACGAGACTATATTCCAGCAAGACCTGTCTCAGTTGCTCGGTAACCTGAAAAAAGCCAGTCCTGCTTCCGCTATCCTGGTGACGACCACTGCAGATTCCTTCAAAAGGGGAAATCCCAACCGGGAACTGTGGAATATCAATATCGCACTGATGAGTTACTGCACGGCACAGAATATCCCCGTCTGGGATATGTACCGGGTTACAAACGGGTTTGGTTCTGCCTGGAACTGGTGGAGAAAAGGCATGCTGAGTCCCGACGGGATCCATTTTACCGCCCAGGCCTATAAAGTGCAGGGACAGCTGCTGTATAACGCGCTTGCAAAGGGTTATAACAGCTATATCAGCAATTATTAAAACTGCAGGTAGATCGGCATCACCGGTTCGGAGGATTTAAAATATCCGTATACGATCACAAAGACAAAGAATAACGCGATATACACCGGCATGGGTACTTTCTTAACCCGCCGGATCACATTGTCGGCAAAATAATCCGGGAATGCATGCAGGATAAATGCAAATGCGATCATGAGTATCACCGGCCGGTAGTTGTCATAAAAGGCCCCCCATACCGAAAAGCTGAAATCATGGGTGATCTGGTAAAGCATACTCGATGCATCTTCCAGCGTTGCCGCCTTGAAAAACACCCAGCAAAAACAAACGAAATGAAAAGTGATTAGCAGGGCAAGGGCATTGTAGAGGCGGGTCTTCCCGATCTTCCCGGTCAGTTTGCCCGTCAACAGCATCCAGACTTTGTGAATGGCCAGGGCGATCCCGTGAAGGGAACCCCAGATGATAAAATTCCAGCTGGCGCCATGCCACAATCCACCCAGCAACATAGTAGTAAGGAGGTTCATATTGGTACTGATCCCCTTTTTTTCCTTTTTGATAATTGATGGGAGTATGAACAACAAAAGGATTGCAGCCGTGATCCCGAATGAGGTGAACACAGAAAGCCGGAACCCCTTAAAAGCAGCAAAGAAGACTCCCCCGAAAAACAAGGCTGAAAAAAACCAGGTGGCAAAGGAACCGCCTTTGTTTCCTCCAAGCGGGATGTAGAGATAATCCCGCAGCCAGGAGGACAACGAGATATGCCATCGCCGCCAGAACTCGGTGATGTTCTTGCTCTGATAGGGCGACAGGAAATTGGTGGGGATGCTGAAGCCAAGCCATTTCGCTACGCCAATAGCCACATCACTGTACCCGCTGAAATCGCAATAGATCACCACGGCATACCCGTACACCGCAAACAGGTTCTCCAGCCCGGTATACCTCGATGGATCGTCGAATATATAATTGACAAAATTCAGCGTGATAAAATCGGAAATGATCAGTTTCTTGAAAAGCCCCGAGAGGATCAGGTAAAATCCTTTGGCAAAATCATTCTCCGTGATCTCGTATGGCTTGTTGATCTGGGGTACAAAGTCGTGGGCCCGGACGATCGGCCCCATGACCAGCTTGGGGAAAAAGGAAAGAAACAGGAGATAATCACTGAATTTCCGTGCAGGTTCAAAATGTCCGCGGTATACATCAATGGTATAGCTCAGGTTTTCGAACGTATAGAAAGAGATCCCCACTGGCAGCAGGATATTCAACGGATGGAATCCCGCGTCAAGTACATTGTTGAAGGTTTCTATGAAAAAGTTGGTGTATTTGAAATAAAACAGAAGCCCCAGGTTAAAGATGATGCTGAGCAGCAGCAGCATCTTTTTCTTCCTTGGATTCTGTTGCCTGAATATGGCGTTTGAAAGGATATAGTCCACGATGGCGGACAGGATCACAAAGACCACGAAAAACCCGCTGGCCTTGTAAAAAAAATAGAGTGAGAAAAAACAGAATATATACCTCCGGATGCGGAAGTGGTTCCGGAACCTGTAGTACAGGGCGATAAAGACCGCAAAGAAAAAGACAAAGAACCCGTTATTAAAAAGAAGCGGGTTTTTTGGATCGTACAGGAATTGTTCCAGGAAAGCATTTATCTCGAAAGACGGCATAGGATATTACTTACGGGTACGGGTATATTTTTTGTATTCATTCATGATGGCCTCATAAAGATAGACGCCCAGTATTTCGGCTCCCCGGTGATTGGGATGAACGTAATCACGATTGGCCAGCGAAGGGTTTCGCCTGGCCCATTCCACAATGGAATTGGTACCTCCCATTGTAGCAAACTGGTTGTAAAAACTGCTTCCCGTTTCATATGCCACCGTAGCCTGGATGCGAATCAGCGAGTCGATCCCGACCGCCGATCTGTATTCTCCGCCGTACCGGAAGGCCCGGTCGGCCGTGCTAACCAGCAGGAATTCGGTCCCGGGAAAACAATTCCGGAATTTTTTCACCACCGGCATCAACGCCCGGGCGTACCAGTTGAAATTGCGGTCGTTGGGACGGAACAGGAGGTTGACCCCATATTGGAAAATGATCAGGTCGTAGGGATTGTTTTCGGCGATGGCCCGCATGAATATGGAATCGATGCGGCCGAATTCTATCCCGGTGATCCCCCGGAAAGAGAAATTATCTACAAAGATTCCCGTCGGAGATTCAAAGCTGATCCCATAAACGGGCAGGCTGGCATCTGAAACACCCAGGCGGATCGTCCGGTTTTTGTCGCTTGCCATAGCCACACGGTTCAGCATATTTGGAGCCCGAACGGTAAAAGGGTTTCCGTTCACCGTAATGTTTACGGGTCCGGCATTCCCGCAGATCAGGCTTTTTTCGATGCTTGCCACGCTATCCGTGATGGTTTTATCCGTCATCTGCACCCAGTCTCCGGTGCTGCGGAACAGGTGTCCTGAGAAATAAAGCCGCCCGCTCTTGCCGGTTTTGAAATTATCGTCCTGCCAGCCCCCGGAATAATCATGCACGACGGACTGTCTGAACTTGGATACCTGGGAAGTGATGGGCACAAACCCTACCCCACTGCCCCCAAAGGTTTGCTGGAGCATTTTCCGGACCGTCTGGGTCATCAGGTCACCTTCAATCATGCTGTCGCCGAAATAAGCAATCCGGATCTTTCTTTTCTTTCCGGCTTTCAACGCTGCCAGCTTGGCAAGAAACTGGTTCAGGGAGGAACGGTTGGTGTCGGCCCCGAAATCAGTGATGAACCTGCCTTTTTTATAGAGATTAAAATTTTTGTCGGGAATGGATTCGATGATAACCACATTCGAATCGGGTGTTTTTATCCCGGTCGTCACGGAGTCCTGCTTAAACACGTCCCCGACCAGGTTGATCCGCTGAAAAGGCATCCAACCAAAGCTGTTGAGGGTTCCTGCCAGTGAAAGCAGGAGGTAAAGGCCAAAGCTCCCGGTGACGAACTGAAGAACACGTCTGTTACTATTCATAAAGGAGAATTCTATCGGGTCGCGGAAAGTTTATTTTTTCTAATGGTGTCGTTGACGCGTTTCTTCCATATAGAAGGTACTTCAGAATAACCGCTTTTGCTGATCGCATCGGTCCATAGCCGGTAATCCGTATTCCCCCGCAGTTTTTTATAATATTTTTTTTTGGTTTGCAACTTACAAAACCCAACGAAAGAAGCCGTATCATTTTCGTATTGTTTGTAGCGGCTTTTGATCCCCCGGGTTTTGAGCAGGTTGTTTTTTCCCACGATCCCGAAAAAATTATTCAGAAGCCGGCAATTCCGGCTCGTCCCGGATGCGGATTCTAGGATCGCGATACTGAGAATGACGGAGGCGGGAATCCCGTATTCAACCGAAAGTGAGTCGGCCAGGGGTCTGTATTTCTGGATAAAAGAACGGGTTTGGGTAAACCCTGAAAGGGAAAAAAACAGGAAACCGGCCACCAGCCAGAGGCGGGAAGCCCGTAGGACCCGGGGATATATAACCCGTTGGTTTTCTGTTTCCGGCACCATAGTTATCGGGTAAAGATACAAAACGCTTTTTCCTTATTTCCGTTACTTTGCAAAAATCACTTTAAATCCATGCACAGCCGTTTAGTGGTTGATAAACAGGACGGATTACGGGAGTCAACGGATGCAAGCTCAGTTTCCTGGCCCGCCTGGCTCCGGGGAATTGCCCGGTTTTTCTCCTATTTGTTTCACCCGGTTTTTGTACCGGTGATGCTGGTCTTTTTTATCGTGTTCATCCACCCATATCTTTTTGCCGGTGCAAGCGGAACGCAGAAGATCCTTGTAGTGGTGCAGGCGGCGGCCATGTGTACGTTCTTCCCGCTGGTCACAGTGCTCCTGCTAAAGGCGCTGGATTTCATCAGCAGTATCCAGCTTACGAATCAGAAAGACCGAATCATCCCGTTGATTGCCTGCGGAATCTGGTACTTCTGGCTCTGGTATGTATGGCGTAACCAACCCGATTATCCGCAGGTGGCTGTCCAGTTTGCCCTGGCCACCTGGATCTCCGCCAGCCTGGCCCTGATGGCGAATATCAGGATGAAGATCAGCCTCCACGCCATTGCGGCCGGCGTGATGCTCACATTCATAATCCTCCTTGCGTTGGTTCAGGACCTAAGTTTCGGTATTTATATCTCCGTGGCCCTGCTGGTCACCGGGATTATTTGCACCTCCCGGTTTATTGTCTCCGATCACACGGCCGCCGAAGTATATGGCGGGCTGGCACTGGGCGCCCTGTCGATGATCCTGGCAAACCAGTTCGGTTAATATCCTTTTATTTGATTTCATATCAATGATTTAAAGGTCAGTCAATCCCCTGAGCAAGGTCATCAATATATATGTGATAATAATAATACCTTGATCCAAACAAATTATCATGAGGCATTACCACATTGTATCACGGATTGCCATTTACCTGCTGTCGGTGGTACTGATTGCATTCGGCATTTTCCACTTTATGTACCCGAGAGATTTACTGGTTTATGTACCGGTTTCGCTAATCGGAGGCATCAAGTGGGCCTATGTGGTGGGCGCGGCATTTGTAATGGTGGGTCTTTCTTTCCTGACCAACCAGTTTGTGAAATTTACCGGTTATATCCTGGCTGCCCTGCTGATCTTTTTCATCCTGTCGATCCATGTCCCGAACTTTCTCAACGCGGGGGATAAGGAAATGCGGCAGCTGGCACTGATCAACATTCTGAAAGACACGGCTATCATGGGATTTGCGCTGCATGTAGCCGCGGGAGCCCATCACCAGCATTTTCACCTGGAAGATGCGGACTGACCCGGTAATTGTAAACGTAATTACTAATTGCGCACACTGCTTGCACGGTGATGTGGGTTATTTATGATCACCACAAACTCCAGTCCACCGCGATCGTTTCATTCCTGGAAGTGGGTTTCTGTAATCCGTTGGTGAGCTGTTCCACTCTTTCACCAACGGTTTTCTTCAATTCACTGATCTTCATTGTGGGATGCTTATCCATAGCTTCCAGGATACTGTACGTGAAAACCCCATTCCTTAAGTCGCCCCGCTCCATGGCAAACTGGGTGCCTGCTGCCGCAGAAATGATCGTAGCCCCGGTGCTCTTGCCCACATTTACAAAAAGGCTTTGCATCAGCTCAAAGCTGTTCTTCATCCCTATCTGGGATTTGCCGGTGTAACGGAGCTCGCCGCCCTTTGTTCCTTGTTTTTTTAAGGAGTCCGTTGCGGATTCATATTGGGCAATTTCTTCTTTGTCCACTTCACCGCTGTGACAGGCGTCGATGAGCATCAGTTTTTTCCGGGCAGGGATGCTGTCCAGGAGGTTTTCCAGTTCATCATACGGCAGGCCGTTTTCTTCCGGTTTATCGAAATAGATGGAGTAGGTACTGAGATAGTAATCATATTCTTTGCTCAATAAGCCATGGCCAGAGTAGGAGATGATTACTTTGTCGTTCACGGATGTTTGCTCCAACTTTTGTTTCAGTGCCTTTACATTACTGATCGTGACATTCTCGTTGAACAGGGTGTCGATGATAATGTCTTCTTTATATTTCTCTTTTAGTTTTATAGAAAGGTCGCGTATATCCTTGCTGCTGTACTGCAGGTTGTGCTTTGAATCCTTAAACTGGTCAATCCCGATCCCGATAAAACGAAGAGTTTCCTTTTGTTTTATTGTCGGTGTATAGTTCACGATCAGCGGCATACGGTAACTTTCGGTACCGTTTACGTTAAAAATACTGGCTTCGATCCGGTTTTCACCGGAGCTGAGTTTGATGGTAATCGTCGTGTCTATGCGGTTTGAATTCTTCCTTTTTATACTGACGCCCCGCTGACCAAAAACCGGCGATTCATTAACCCAAATATTAAAACGGTCCAGTTTATAGGTACTGTCCATCCCCCTGATGCGCAGCATGAGCGTGCCGGTCTTCTGTTCTTACTCAATAGCATCCCGGTTCACAAAATCACATTCAGGAACGCTGTATCCCTCGCGGAACGCGGTGGTGTCGATACCGAGTTTTTTGATTCTTTTTTCCCAGGCCTTGAGGTAGCTTTTGATCAATGCCGTATCGGTGTTGCCGATGGCTTCGAGTACTTTGTCGGGACGGTTGTATTTGACATCCAGCTGCTCAAAAGTGATCAGTTTTAAATCCCGGGTGACGTAATGCAGGAGTTTAGCTGCGCGGGGTGTAGAAAGAAAATATCCTTCAGGAATTTGAACAAAATAATCTGTGCTGTCAACAATCAAGACTGAATTCCTGAATTTCCCGCTTGCCATACTGAAAAAAAACATTTGTGATTCCCCTGAGGCAATTATTAAGTCAGATTCAAAAGAAACATCACGGATACTTTTTTGCTCCCCTACAGAAAAACGTAGCAACTCTCTGTAATCATGAGCATCCAGAACCATTACGTTTTCACCTGCACCAACCACAATTTTGTTACCATCCGGGCTAAACTTAATAATACAATTGTGTTCTACGTTGAATGCTATTGTTTTCAATACTGTTCCTGTCATAACATCCCAAACCTTAATGGTACTATCAACAGCGATAGAAAATATTTTGCTGTCGTCAGGAGAGAACCGGGCCGATAACACTTTCCCTCTATGGCCGATTAACGTCCTTAGTAACATGCCGGTCCTTGCATTCCAAATTTTCACGCTTTGATCATCAGTTGCCGTTACAATTGTCTCTCCATCAGAACTAAAACTGGCAGCGTTGGAACCAGTGCTATTTTGTAATGCTGTAATTAGTTGTCCCGAGTCCGCAACAAGTATCTTAATATG
>JBMSNP010000038.1:0-28284 GCA_049421765.1 Chitinophagaceae bacterium | reverse complement strand
CCCTACGGGGCAATGATGCTTCGGGCCGGTGCGGGTGTTACCGATGTGTTGCCCCTACGGGGCAATGATGCTTCGGGCCGGTGCGGGTGTTACCGATGTGTTGCCCCCGTAGTTAAGTGTCGGGATATTGTTGGATTTAAAGCTACATTAGATTACAGTCCAGTATACAGAAATAAAAAATCATTTTACCGAGCAGGCCCCGTAGGGGCCGCACATCGGTAGAATATCAAAAATTAAAATTTTTTGCCCCGTAGGGGCAACACATCGAACGGATCCCCAAATAAAAGCCCGTGTGGCAGAACAAATAATATCTATGCAAAAGAAAACCCTCATTCTCGGAGGCGCCGGATTCATCGGCTTCAACGTTGCCAAATACCTCGCAGCCAACCGCCAATACGACCTGACCATCGCCGACAATTTCATGAAAAAAAACCGGGACGAGGAATTTGACACCCTGGTCAAACAACACGGGATCCGGGTGATCGAAGATGATTTCTCCTCTCCTGAAGCCTACGAAAAACTCGATAATGAATATGACCAGGTGTATATGATGGCGGCCCTGGTGGGTGTCGACAATGCCAACAATATGCCGCATGAAGTCATCCGGATCAATACCGCACTGACCCTGTATACCCTGGAATGGATCCG
Organism: Chitinophagaceae bacterium; assembly: GCA_049421765.1. GTDB lineage: Bacteria > Bacteroidota > Bacteroidia > Chitinophagales > Chitinophagaceae > JJ008. The sequence goes on along the minus strand of JBMSNP010000038.1, from coordinate 27,636 downwards.
ACGCTCGAAAATCGGGAAAGTCGTATTTGCTTCTACGAGTGAAAACTACGCCGGCACGGTTGATGCTTTTGGGTATGCCATACCCACCCCGGAAGAAGTTCCCCTGACAATCAAAGACATTGCGCACCCCCGTTTTACTTATGCCGTAACCAAGATCCTGGGCGAATCAGGTTTCCTGAATTATGCCCGGATGCTGGGTTTTGAAACCACCATTATCCGTTATCACAATGTGTTTGGTCCCCGGATGGGATTCAATCACGTGATTCCCCACCTGGTCATACGGTTCAGGAACGGGGAAGATCCATATAAGATATACGGGCACGACCAGACCCGTGACTTTTGCTATATCTCTGATGCGGTGGAAGGGACAGTCCTGGCGATGGAAACACCGGGAACCAACGGGCAGATCTATCACCTCGGAACCGGAGTAGAAATAACCATTGAAGAACTGACCCGTGCAACCGGGGAGATCATGGGCTTCCATGGGGAATATGTCTATGCACCCACCTACCCCGGTTCCGTCTCCCGCAGAAGTCCGGATATCCGTAAATCCCAAAAGGAACTCGGATTTACTGCCAAAGTTGATTGGCGGGAAGGCTTGAAGACAACGGTAGACTGGTATAACGCCTATTTCGATGCAGGGAAAAAAACACCACATGAGATCAATTTTCTCTAAACCTCTTAACACCTAAACCTCTCAACCCACAGCCACCATACTCCATGTACACCTACATCAAGCGCTTTTTTGATATCCTGTTCTCGCTGATCGCGCTGGTTCTGTTGTCCTGGCTATTTATTCCCATTATCATCCTTCTTTTACTGACCGGGGAGCATGAAGTGTTTTACAGGCAGGACCGGGTCGGGTACCTGAACCGGATCTTCGGGATATGGAAGTTTGCCACGATGCTGAAGAACAGCCCGAACATGGGATCCAAAGACCTGACCATGCGAAATGACCCCCGGGTAACGGCAGTGGGACGCTTTCTGCGGAAATCAAAAATCAATGAGCTCCCCCAGCTTTTTAATATTCTTACTGGTGATATGTCATTCACCGGTCCCCGGCCGCTGATGAAAAGCGGGTTTGACCGGTATTCGGAGGAGATGAGGGGAAAAGTGTACCGGGTAAAGCCCGGTCTTACCGGGATCGGTTCTATCGTATTCCGGGATGAGGAGTTGATCATTACCCAAAGCAAGTTATCACCGGATGAATGTTACCGGCATGAAATCCTGCCTTATAAAGGGGCCCTTGAAGTCTGGTATCAGCAACATGTAAGCTTTTATACAGATTTCATGATCCTTTTCCTGACCGCCTGGTATGTAATATTCCCGAAAAGCGGGCTTGTGTACCGGGTATTTCCGACCTTGCCCAAGCGGGTGGAACCGGCTTCATGAGGTTGGGCTGGATATTAAACGAAGAACTTCCGGCTACAAATAACCAATTACCCGAATCTTGTTATTCTTCAGAAATAAAAAACAGCCTTTTGATTACAGCATTATCCGGACGGACATGCATTCGCATTTGCTTCCGGGTATTGATGACGGCGCGCCTGATCTGGCCACTTCGCTGAAACTGATCCGGGGAATGGTTGAATTGGGTTATTCCCGGCTGGTCACCACCCCCCATGTGATGATGGATATGTACCCGAACAGCCGGGCTCTTATCCTGGAACAACTGGAAAAAGTGCGGGAAGCCGTACAGGCGGAGGGTATCCCTGTGGAGATCCATGCAGCGGCGGAATATTTCCTGGATGATCATGTGGCGGGGCTGTTAAAAAATAATGAGCCCTTGCTCACCATCAGTAAAAACATGGTCCTGGTGGAGTTTTCACTTGCCTGGCAACCACATGGTATCAAGGATATCCTGTTTGAAATGCAGATGCAGGGATACCAGCCGGTGATCGCCCATCCCGAGCGGTATATATACCTGCAGGAGAATAAAGAATTTTATGAAGAGTTGAGAGATACCGGGTGTTATTTCCAGCTTAACCTGCTTTCCCTGACGGGTCATTATGGGAGATCGGTTCAGGAACTTGCACAATACCTGGCTAAAAAAAAGTATTACAACCTGGTCGGTACCGACCTGCATAACATACAACATCTCGAAAAGCTGCAAACGCTTTCCAGCCCGGTTTTAAACGAAATCCTCGCGTCCGGCCAGTTACTCAATCCGGGTCTTTAAAGGTTGTAGAAAAATTCCCTCAGGTTATAATCCGGGGCTTTCCGGATCAGGGCGCCGTTAAACATCTTCTCCATCGGACCTGAATTCAGGTAATCCCCGTGTCGGGAATAGATTCCGTAAAGAAACCTGAAATTATACTTCACCGGCAGCTGGTTAAAAAAGACCGTTCCCTTGGTCGGCATTTTAGCCAGTACCAGTCTTTCTCCCATCAGTCTTTCCCGCAATTCTCCCAATGTCATTGGCTCACGGTTCTCATCCAGTGCGATCCAGTTTCCGTTTGTATCGACGGCCATCCATCCCTTTTTGGTTTTGACTTCAAACATGGCGTGCGAGAGCAGTCTTGTTTTAAACAGGTCCCGTGAACGGGTGGGGGTGCTGTCTTCGGTAAAATAAATATATAGGTGCCTGGTTTTAAACCCGGCATACCGGAGGATTTTTTCCTGGAAGAAGGAGCGGTTAAAGCAAAGCCCTTTTCGGGTTGTATAATAATATTCGATACTGGCTGAAACCGATGGTGAAACATCCCCGTTGTCGAACTGGCTCAGGGTGCTGTCCTGGAGCCTGGAGATAAATTCGATCTGGTTGTCAAATGATTTATGCACGCTACCCAGGCTTTTATCCATTTCCCATTCTTTGAGAAAGTACCGGATATAACGTTTGTCATTTGAACTGAGGGAAAGACTTGCGTTTAGCATGAAAAGGAACAGAAGAACGGAAAATCCTGAAAAGAGGACCCCTCTGATAAGTATCTTTTTCATGGACATTGGATGTTAGGACTGGTTATTGGATAATCAAAAATATCAGCCTTGTGCCGGATTGTCAACAGTTTGCAGGCTGAAAAGGCCCCCCGGGGGGGAAATTCAGTATTAGTACCCGCCCCGGATTCGGAAAACTACGATTGCGGTCCGGGAATATGATGCCGGGTTTAAAAACCAGTACTTTTCGCCTAAAAAGGCCCTTACTGGGGTGGCAGCCGATTCCGGTCTGAAAAATTCTTTGGGAGCTGAACTTTTTTAATTTTAGCTTGTAGCTATAGGGTATGAATGCTTTCACCATCAAGGATCTGGAGAATCTGACCGGAATTAAGGCACACACGATCCGGATCTGGGAGCAGCGATATGGGTTCCTGAAACCGCAGCGAACCTCAACGAATATCCGTTATTACAGCAACGATGAGTTGAAATCGATCCTGAATATTGCCCTGCTCAACAAGTACGGGTACAAGATCTCGCATATTGACCGGATGCAGCCTGAAGAAATCCGGGACCGGATACTTTCGCTCGGGGATCCGAAGGCCGTTCAGGAAAGGTTCATCAATGAACTGGTTCAGGAGATGGTCAACATGGATATGGACCGGTTTGAAATCATCATCAGCAATTATATTTCCGCAAGAGGTATTGAAAGAACCGTAACCCAGATCTTATTTCCCTTCCTTGAAAAGATCGGAATCCTTTGGCAAACCGGTCATATCAACCCTGCCCAGGAGCACCTGGTCACCAATATTATCAGGCAAAAACTGATCCTTGCTATTGAAACAGCCGCATCCAAAGTCAGTTCCGATAAAACCTTCCTGCTTTTTTTACCGGAGGGGGAACATCATGAACTGGGTCTTTTGTATATGCATTACCTCCTAAAAAGCAGGGGTATCCGAACCATTTATCTGGGCGCCAATGTACCTGTGGAAGACCTGGTTTATCTGGTAGAGATAAAAAAGCCTGATTTCCTTTTTGTACACCTCACAGCCACCTGCGAGAAGTTCAATTTTTCGCGTTTCCTGGCAGAGATCAGCCAAATAAATAATGTGACCACTGTCATTTCAGGTCAGCAAACCCTCACATATAATAAGTCCATTCCTCCCGGAGTTCAGTTCAAAAAATCACTATCTGAAGTGATGGAACTCCTTTCTTCTCTTTAAGTATCTCACAAACAGGATATTATCAAGTTAATTTTATGTTTAATTTTTTTTTAAAAAAATTAAACAATTTCTTTGTTGTGGATGTATTTATTGTTTAACTTTACTATTCAAACGTTAAACAATTTACCATGTCCACTCTTGAATTCAGCCAAATGCTTGTCAGCAATTCCGAGTTTTTAAGGCCTTTCGCCATAAACCTCACCCGGGATTCAGAGGCGGCGAATGACCTCTACCAGGAAACCCTTTATAAGGCCCTGGCAAATCACGAGAAGTATAATGCCGGGACGAATATCAGGGCCTGGTTGTTTACGATCATGCGCAATATTTTCATCAATGATTATCGCCGCAAGGCCAAACAGCGGACGATCTTTGACAATACCCCCAACGATTTCCTGCTTAATCAAAAGCAGGTAACTGTAAGCAATTCGGCGGAAAGTGATATGAAAGTGAAAGAGATCCAGGAAGCCATCCGCCAGTTGCCGGAAATTTTCAAGACTCCTTTCGAACTTTACTTTGAAGGGTACAAATACAATGAGATTGCCGAAGCACTGAATGAACCCCTGGGAACCATCAAAAGCCGGATTCACTTTGCCCGTAAACTCCTGAAGGAGCAGATCAGCCGATATTGATTTATGATCAGTGCTGAATGGGATTGATCCTTCCCGTTCAAAAGATAACATCCGGTTAATTGTTTACCCGGCCAAAGTTTATTTTACCGGGCAGGATTGAAAAGAATTACCTTTCTTTAGAACCCGGAGTTTCCGGTAGCAGGCTATAATAAATTATTAAAAAAATTGTCCCAACGCAGCGTTATAATCATTGGCAGCGGCTTTGCCGGTTTGTCAGCCGCCTCTTTTATGGCAAAAGAAGGCTGGAAAGTGACTGTCATTGAAAAGAACGAAACACCCGGCGGCCGTGCCCGGCAACTTAAGGAGAACGGTTTTACGTTTGATATGGGTCCCAGCTTCTACTGGATGCCCGATGTATTTGAACGTTATTTCAGCAAGTTTGGAAAAAAAGTTTCAGATTATTATACCCTGCACCGCCTGGATCCTTCTTACCGGATTTACTGGGATGAAGGGTTTACCGATCTGCCAGCCGACTACGAATCCCTTCGTGCTGTTTTTGAATCGCTTGAGCCGGGGAGTGCTGATAAACTGGACAGCTATCTCCGCGGAGCTGCATACAAATATGATGTCGGGGTAAACAACCTGGTTTATAAACCCAGCCGTTCACTCACGGAGTTCATGGACTGGCCTACTGTCAGCGGGGTTTTTAAATTACAGGTGTTTTCATCCATCAGCCGGCATATCGCCAAATATTTCAAGCATCCAAAGCTCAGGCAGATCATGGAATTTCCGGTCCTATTCCTGGGGGCTCTTCCGGAAGACACACCGGCCCTGTACAGTCTGATGAATTATGCCGATATCAAAGGAGGCACCTGGTATCCCGAAGGGGGAATGTTTGCCGTTGTTCAGGCCATGTACCGTCTGGCGAAGGAACTTGGTGTGGAGTTTCGTTTCGGAGAAACAGTTCAAAACCTGGAAATCTCAAACGGGGTTATCCAATCCGTTTCCACCAATACCAATTCCTACCGGGCAGATGCAGTCATCAGCGGTGCCGATTACCACTTTACTGAAACCCGGCTGCTTCCACCGGAATACCGCAGCTATTCGGATAAATTCTGGGAAAAGAAAGTGATGGCCCCTTCCTGTTTACTATATTATGCAGGTTTGAACCGGAAACTTAAACAGTTGGCTCATCACTCGCTTTTCTTTGATGTACCTTTTGAAAAGCATGGCCGCGAGATCTACCGGGATCCCCAATGGCCCGCAGAACCTTTATTTTATGTGAGTGTTTCTTCCCTCACGGAACCGGCCATGGCGCCGGAGGGGTGTGAAGGACTGGTATTTCTGATACCCGTGGCTTCCGGGCTCGAAGGAGATACGGAGCCGCTTCGCGAAAAATATTTCCGGATCATCGCGGAACGCATGGAAAAGCATACAGGTGAACCAATCCTGGATTCATTGATCTACCTGAAAAGTTATTCGGTGAGCAATTTTACGGAAGACTATAACTCTTTCCGCGGGAATGCATACGGACTGGCCAACACCCTGATGCAAACAGCGATACTCCGCCCGGCGATCCACAGCAGAAAAGTGAAAAACCTTTTTTATACCGGGCAGTTGACCGTGCCGGGTCCGGGCGTTCCTCCCAGTCTGATCAGCGGGGAAGTGGCCGCGAAATATTTAGTTAAACGAATGCGATAATTTATTATTTTCAAATATGGTTCAACTGTTTCACGATGCCAGCGAAAATTGCAGCCGGATTGTAACCAAACGGTACAGCACTTCTTTCTCGTCGGCCATTAAAATGCTGCACAAGGATATCCGCACACCCATATTCAATATTTACGGGTTTGTACGGTTTGCCGATGAAATTGTGGATACCTTTCATGAGCATGATAAGGAATACCTGCTGGACCAGTTCAAAAAGGAAACCTACGATGCCATTCAAAGAGGCATCAGCCTGAACCCCATCCTCAACAGCTTCCAGCGTACCGTCAACGCCTATAATATCGACCTGAAACTTATAGATGCTTTTTTTCACAGCATGGAAATGGACCTGGAAAAGAAAAACTACAATTCCGAAGGTTACCGGGAATATATCTATGGGTCAGCGGAAGTGGTGGGGCTGATGTGTCTCTACGTGTATTGTGACGGGAAACAGGAGTTGTTTGATAAACTCAAGGCACCTGCCCAATCCCTGGGCGCCGCATTTCAAAAAGTGAATTTCCTCCGGGATATAAAAGCAGATTACTGCGGATTGTCACGGGTTTATTTTCCCGGTTGTGATTTCAACAATTTCACGGAAGAAGATAAACGGAAGATCGAGGCGGAGATTGAGGCCGATTTCCGTGCTGCCTATCACGGCATTCTGAAGCTACCTCTCAAGGCAAGATTTGGCGTATATGTCGCGTATAAATATTACCTCTCCCTTTTCCGGAAGATCCGGAAAATGAGACCGGAGAAAGTGCTGGAAAAAAGGATCCGGATTCCCAACTATTACAAGGCCCTGATCATTTTCCGGGCAGGGGTCAAAAACCAGTTGCGGCTGATCTGACAACTGTATCCCCCCGACTGCAATCGCCCGCACACCCTGTGGGTTACAGGACACCATTCCGGGAAAGACAATCAGGAGAACCCCATCGAAATACATTATGCAAATAACCGAAGTCGTTTTAGTGGATGAGCAGGACCGGTCCATTGGCCGGATGGAGAAAATGCAGGCACATGTGGAGGGTAAGCTGCATCGCGCCTTCAGTGTTTTTATATTCAACAGCCGGGGTGAAATGCTGCTTCAGCAACGAGCGACCGAAAAATATCACAGCGGCGGTCTCTGGACCAACGCCTGTTGCAGCCACCCTGGACCCGATGAGGATACAGCGGTTGCCGCGCTGCGCCGGCTACAGGAAGAACTGGGGTTTGTTACGCCCGTGGAAAAGTTGTTTGACTTTGTATACCGGGCGGAATTCGGGAACGGACTTACCGAATACGAGTTTGACCATGTTTTCACGGGTTTTTATGACGGAGAGATCCGTTTCAATCCCCAGGAAGTGAAGGCCGTGGCCTGGCGCCGGTTGGATGAGATACGTCACGCGATCCTGGAAAATCCGGAAGAATACACACCCTGGTTCAGGCTGGCATTCCCGAAACTGGAGGCCTGGCATGCAGACCGCCCCGATTTAGAAACCCAATAAGTACCTTTGACAACCATGCAACCGTTATTTTACATTCTCACGCTGATCGGAACATTTGTTATCATGGAAGGAATTACCTGGTGCACTCACCGGTATGTAATGCACGGATTCCTCTGGGTCCTGCACAAAGACCATCACCAGGTACGCCCCGGAATCTTTGAGAAAAACGATCTCTTTGCTTTCATTTTTGCAGTACCCAGTTTTCTCCTCATCTATTTTGGTACTTATGATCATGTCTGGTGGATGCAGGCCATCGGTTTCGGGATCATGGCTTACGGGTTTGCCTACTTCCTGGTGCATGATGTGATCATCCACCAACGTTTCAAATGGTTTACCCGCAGCAACAACACTTATGTCCGGGCCATCCGCTGGGCACACAAGATGCACCACAAGCATCTCGGGAAAGAAGACGGGGAAAGTTTTGGATTCCTGGTGGTGAACAGAAAATACTGGAACAAAGTAAAGCGTGACCAAAAACTGATGGCTGGGAATGCCCGTGTGGAATACGCACCGGAAAAAGTTGAATAGCCTGGGATCCGGGGCTGTAAGTCGGAAGACCTCTAACGACAAACTGAAAACCGTAAACGTTAATTGATAAACCTGCTGTCGTTTTTAAACGACAAACATCAAAAGCGAACCGATAGACACCTCTCCTAAATACGATTATATTATTGCCGGCGGGGGTTGTGCAGGTCTGAGTCTCGCCGTACATATGATCCGTTCGGGCCGGTTCGGGGATAAGAAAGTGCTGCTCATCGACCGCGACCGTAAGCAAAGCAACGACCGGACCTGGTCCTTTTGGGAAACCGGTCCCGGACCATTTGAGGAAATCGTTTTCCATCGCTGGAAAAAGACCTGGTTTCACAGCCGGGGATTTTCCCGCCTGCTTGACCTCTCTCCATACGAGTACAAAATGATCCGCGGGTTAGATTTTTATGAATATTGTCTGGCACTGATCCGCCAGCACCGGAATTTCGAGATCAGGTTTGAGGAGATCATTTCGGTCGCAAATGAAGAAGGTACTGCAGCTGTACAGACATCCGCGGCTACGTACCGGGGAGATTATGTTTTCAACAGTATTTTACCCGGGAAACCTTCCCTTAAGAAGGGAGACCTGTATCTCCTTCAGCATTTCAAGGGATGGATCATTGAAACCCCGGTTCCCGTGTTCAACCCGGAAGAAGCCACGCTGATGGATTTCCGGGTCGACCAGTCCCTGGGGACCACGTTCATCTATGTAAAACCTTTTTCCGCCACCCGGGCCCTTGTGGAATATACTTTGTTTACTGAACAATTGCTGACTCCCGCCGAATATGAAGAGGGTCTGAAGTCCTATATCATAGATTTTCTGGGCGGTACGGCTTATGAAATAATTGAGGAGGAAAACGGGATTATCCCGATGACCAGTTTTGCGTTCCCATCCGTGGAAGGACGGATCATTTATCTGGGAACAGCCGGAGGCCAGACCAAGGGGTCGAGCGGTTACACATTCCGGTTTATCCAAAAGCATTCGGCCCGGTTGGTGGAGAGCCTGGTAAAAAAGGGGAATCCGTTTATCTCAATGCCACAGGGGCCTCGCCGTTTCCGGTTTTATGACAGTACCTTGCTTTATATACTGGCACATAATAAGGTTCCGGGAGATAAGGTATTCAGTCTGCTTTTTAAAAAGAATAAACCTTCCCGGGTACTTCGGTTTTTGGATAATGAAACTTCCCTGGGCGATGAGCTTAAGATTATTTCTTCACTACCCACATGGCCCTTCATCAAAGTTGCGCTTAAACAATGGTGAGTGCTGAACAGACTGCAAATTCCCAAGTCTGAACTATTGATCCGGGTCCATCTGCATAAATTCCCTTTTCACGGCTTTCAGCATGCTGAATAACTGGGCTACCTGGATCAGGAGCAGTACAACCAGCGCCAACAATACAAACCAGGGCAGGTTAATGGCTTTGATGGTGGTTCCTCCTTCTTCAAATTTGAGATTGTAATACTTTGTCAGGGCGGATCCGAAAGCCATTCCCACCAGCAGGAAAGACAAGAGGGAATAGACCACTTTCATAAACATGATACGCATGGTGGAATACCCGACTTTAAAATTTTCCAGGATGGCAGCCGGGATAATCAGAACCAGCGCGATCCAGCTCCAGTTTTTGCTGAACCATTCGTTGTTCAGGGCAAGATTCAGGATCAGGATTACAACGATTGACAGGAGTCCCCAGGGAAACAAAAGAAAGGTAGATGGTTTTCGGGAAGGAGTGGTCATGAGTGCCATGGCAGGTGGTGTTTTGAATCAGGAAGTTAATTCATTTTATATAAATTAAACAGAACTCCTGTCTAAGACCCGGCAGGAAACCCTGGCTGAGTAAGGGCGCGCGCGCCTGCAGTCACTAACCGGATGTACGGGAAGGCGGAAAGCGTTTATTTGAACTATTCTTCAAAGCCGGACAGAAAAGCAGGATGCTACCGGCCGGACCCATACAAGGCTTCAAGGCGGGAAGTTTTTAAATAACCGTCGGTTATTTAGACTACCTTGCAGGGGTTACTCCTGCAAGAAGTTATAGTCTCTTCCTTTGACGGATGTGTATAGATTGAATCTTCTCTCAGTTTTTCCCAATTCAAAATGCGGATAGTATGGATACAGTATGTGTAGTCAGCATGATTATTTTGCCTGATGCCGAAAAACCGGAACTGGAATCGGACTTTCATGAAATCGGGATCTCAGATTTGTCCGATATAAATGGATTCTTCCGGGCAAAAAGATTCGGAGTGGTGGATCTTTGGAAAATTCACAGTGCGAAACGATATGCGAATGTGTACCCCAGGCGGGTATAATTTGCGGACAGTTTTCAAGAGGGTTTGGTTAAGAATTGATAAAAGGGAGTCAGGTTATTTCAGTTTTGAAAATCTATATCAAATAAATGGCCAGCATATGACACCCGGTCAGACCGGGCAGCTTACCTGAATTGCTGTTCGGTCTTTTCGGCAAAATTTAAATCCAGCCTGAAAGACCAGATTGGCTTTTTGAATTAAAAAAGAGTCCCTGCCATTTGGCAGGGACTTATCAAGTAGCCTCGACAGGAATCGAACCTGTATCTGGAGCTTCGGAAACTCTTATACTATCCATTGTACTACGAGGCCGGTTGAAACCGGGTTGGGAAATATCCCGAAAGACTGGTTTTCAGCTATTTAAGCATCCCGCTGGCATTTGTCGCAAATACCTTTACGGCAATGGCCAGCAAAATTACGCCAAAAAACTTTCTTACCGCCAATAAACCGGCTTTTCCAAGCGCTTTTTCGATCAGGTTCAGGGATCGCAAAACCAGGTATATGACAACCAGGTTTACCAGGATAGCCAACAGAATCATGTACTCATTCTTATCACGGCTTTCAAAAGTGGCCTTCAGCGACATGATCGTAGTCAGTGTACCGCTTCCGGCGATCAGGGGAAAGGCAATGGGAACCAGGGTGCCCGACGGCGACCCCTGGTCGGGTTTAAAAAATTCGATCCCGAGAACCATTTCCAGTCCGAGGATAAAGATGACAATCGATCCTGCCACGGCAAAAGATTTGATATCCACTCCAAGCACATCCAAAAAAGGTTTACCAAGGAAAAAAAAGAGGATCATCAAAGCCCCCGAAATAAGGGTCACTTTCCAGGGAGTGATATCTCCCAGTTTTTGTTTCAGGGAGATGAGCATGGGTACCGAACCCACGATATCGATCACGGCAAAAAGCGTAAAGCTCAGCGTAATGAATTCCTGGAGGTCAAAATGCATGGTTCTTGTTTTTACAAATGTATCATTTCACCTCTTTCAAATGAAAACCCGGATACCCGGTAGCCCCGATATCAAAAACTGACCCTTATCCCAAGGTCTCCGTTCATCCGGGGGGTGTTGAACCCGCTGATCTCCGTATACCTGGTTCCTGTAATATTCCGGATATCAGCAAAGAACTTCAACCGGTTCCGTGTTAATCCATATTCGGCATACAGGTTCCAAAGTGCGTAGGCTCCAAGTGTTGTATTCACCGTGCTGAAACTGTTGCTGTCAAAATAGGCATCCTGCCGCTCACCCGTGAACATCAGGTGACTGCGGACAAACAATTTTTGGCTTACCGCGGTTTCGAGGGTGATCCCACCTGAAGACCGGGGCCGCCGGAGCAAATTATTATAGGTTGTATCCCGGCCCCCGGTTTTGGTTTGGATCTCGCCGGTTACATACTGGTAGAATGCTTTTACCGAAACCCCTTTACCGATCCTGTATCCGGCTTCCATTTCGAAACCATGATCCTGCTGTTTGTCCTGGTTGATATACCGGGAACTGAAGGTTGCCGGGTTGTAAAAAAAGAAGATCACATCGTTCACCTGCCTGCTGAAAACTACCATCCGGGCGCTGAGTTTGTTCTTCTTCCCGTAATATTGAATTCCTCCCTCCATGCTGATGGCCGCTTCGGGCTGCAATTCCCTGTTCCCGTATTCCGAAAACAACTGGTAAAGCGAAGGCGTCCGGTAAGCCGATGAGAGATTGGCAAAAACTTTAACCTTATTGGCGATCAGGTAGGAGGGGTTGACATTGAATACGCCGTAGCCGCCGTATTCGGAATGAAAATTGACGCGCCCCCCGGCTTCAGCATTAAAACCTGAAGGATGATTCCAGTTGAGGGCTGTGTAAATGCCCAGCTGTTTTTGGCGCAGGCTGTCGCGGCTGTACTGTGTTTTGAAGCCCCCGAACATCCCGGTGGATTCGTATCGCTGATCCGATCCGGAGCTGCGGAGATCTATTCCTCCCGTGAGAATGACCTGTGTTCCGGCCTTTGTAGTCAGCCAGGCATCGATATACTGCTCGGATCCATTGTAAGCGCCCTCAGTCCAGTTATCAAATCCGTTCCGGCTTTTAACCGAATCATCCCTGTATAGCCGGCGGATATTATTGTAATTGTAAATCAGGGTAAGGTTTGAGGCTCCCAGCTTCATTTCCTGGCGCAGACCAGCCTGCCAGCTTTGCTGGGAATAGGCATAATCCAGCTCATCAGTAAAAGCGCCCTGGTCGATATCCCCCCGGATATGGCTGAAGCGGAAATAAGGCTGGATACGGTAGGATTCCGAAGGCCGGAACCCGAAGCCGGCTTCAAAGGCCTGCTGACGGTAACCGTCACGGTCGGTTACCATGTTATTGTTTTGATTCACGGTTTCATTAATACCCCTGGTGTCGTGAAACGACCAGCCAGCCCGGTAGTCCGTTTTGCCTTTGCGGCCCGAAATCCCTGCCTGTGTTTTCAGCGATTCAAAACTCCCGTAAGAGGCCGATACCTGTCCTGAAACCCCTTTCTCCGGTTCTTTCCGGGTGATGATATTGATCACACCGGCCAGGGCATCGCTTCCATAAAGTGTGGATTGACTCCCTTTGAGAATTTCAATTCTTTCGATCTGGTTTATGGGAAGGTTACGGATGTCAAAATTACCACCGATCCCCGAGGGATCATATACCGGTATGCCGTCAATCGTGATCAGGGTATGTTCAATCCTTGCTCCGCGGAGATAAATACTTTTATCCTTACCAGGGTTGCTGTTGGCTCCCGCGATAAAGATTCCTGCCTGTTCGGCCAGCACCTGTGCAAGGTCCTTTCCCCCGCTTCGTTCCAACTGATCCTTGCTGATCACGGTGATCACTTTCCCGGTTTGCGAGGTTTTGCCAGGATACTTGTGGGCGGTAACGACCGCTTCGCTAAGTAAACTGGTGTCCTGCGCCATTTGGGCGGATAGCGATGTGACTGCCGTCAGAGCAGCCAACACAAAAAAATACGTTTTCATCCCTGATGAATTTTTGTGTGACTGCTTCCAGGAAAATAAAAGAAGAAAATAAAAGAATGCCCGTACACTCTTAAATCTTCAAGCCTTTCACCCGAAAGCTGAAATATGAATTTGTTGGCCTGGCAGGTCTTCTGGCTCGACTTCAGTTTCCGGCCTTCCCGTCTCACTTTCGTGAAACAGTGGCTGGGTTCAGAAACTGTTCCCATGCCCATTGTAAGGGTGGGGGGTCTTACAGCTACGGGGATAGCACCGGATTTGCACCGGTTTCCCTTTTCATCCCGCCATCGAATTGCGGGAACCAAACCGGGGCAAAAGTAAGAGTCGGATGAATTGTAGCAAGAATAGTTTTCAACAGTTTTACCTACTGGTGACATAAATTTCAAAACCGGAATAAACTTTGCTGTTCTTTCCCGGTCAATGAACCATTGGTACCACATGAAGCAATTCTAAAAATTTCCGGTTCTTTTTAACAGCCTCGGCACACGGTTTACCCGGTTGTGCCGTTGAACAGATAGCCACACCGATCTTCCGCCAAAACATATTCCTAACCTGCAGACCGGATTCATGCCACCGGCTGAAATGAAATGCTATGCGTAATATCCGAAACAGAATAGTCCCGATCTTCCTGCTTATAAGCTTTTCTTTTGTAAATGGTTTTGCCCAGCGCAACGTGCCTGTGCTTGAAATCGGTGCGGGCCTGGCCGGTTTTGTGTACCAGGGCGATCTGACCCCGGAGGCCCTGGGCTCCTTCCGTACGATTCGTCCCGGTCTGGTATTGTCTGCAGGCAGGGTTTTTTCCGGTTCTTTTATCATGCGGGTGAATGCATCCTTCGGCGGTTTGCGGGGGGATGAAACAAAATATGATCATCCCGAGTTTCGCCGATACAGGGCTTTCCGGTTCCGGACCCCGGTAGTTGAGATCACCCCCCAACTGGTCTGGAACCTGCTTGGGAAAAATTACCGGGTGAAAGGAATCTCTCCCTATATTTTCGGCGGAGCCGGGGTCGGTTTTTTCAATACCAGAAGAGACCATAGTGATTTCAATGCCGCCTATTTCTCAGCGCTACCGGATATCACTGACCGGATAGCGGAGGATGATAAAATAACACCCTCCCGGGTCCGGTTTATCTTACCCGTCGGGGCGGGTATCCGCTGGAGTATTTCCGAAAGTTTTTTAATGACTGCGGAGTCGGCATACCGTTTTCTTTTCTCGGACTACCTCGACGGGTTCAGCCAGGCGGTCAACCCGGACCAGAACGATCATTATCATACAATATCTGTCGGAGTAACATATCGGATGGGCAATAAAAGCACCCTGGCCTGTCCGGTCATCCGGTATTAAGCATCTTCTGTAAACATGCATGCCAGGGGTGCCGGCACAGTATATACGCGTATTCATCATATATCCTTTTCCTGTATCTTCAAACCATGACTAACCGGAACAAGCTGGGGTTGTTTTCCCTCACGATGATCGTGATCGGACTGGTGATTGGTACGGGTATCTTTCGTACATCCCGGGATGCGGCTGAAGCGGCTGCCACACCGGGTGTTTTTTTTGCCGCCTGGATCGTGGCAGGTCTGGTAGCCATTTGCGGGGCACTGACCTATGCGGAGATCGGAAGCCGTTATCCGGTAACAGGGGGCTATTACAAGATTTTTTCCTACGCCTATCATCCCTCCCTGGCTTTTGGGATCAATGTGATCATCCTGATTTCCAACGCCGCGTCCCTGTCCGGCGTGGCCCTGATCGGCAGCGAATACATCACCCCTCTCTTGTTTGAACCCGGAGCAGCGGAACAATGGAAACCTTTTGTGGCCATGGGCGCAATCATTCTTTTCTACGGGGTCAACCTGATGGGTCTACGGATGAGTTCCAACACCCAGAATGTTTTGATGATAATCAAGATCGGGATGCTGCTGGTGATCATCGCCGCTTTGTTTGTTCCGGCCGTTCACAGCACGGCTCCCGTGATCGTGGATGAATCAAAAACTTCTCTTGCAGCCCTGCTGGTATCCTTCGGGGTGGCGCTGAAAGCCACTTCATTTACTTACGGCGGTTACCAGCAAACCATCAATTTCGGAGAGGAAGTGGAGAATCCCAAGCGCAATATTCCCCGGGGAATATTCATTGGTATCGTGGTGATCATCGTTCTCTACCTGCTGGTCAGTTATGCCTATGTAAAAGTGATCGGGTTCAATAACCTGAAGGAGACCAGTGGCATTGCCTCCGTCGTAGCCGAAAAGCTTTTTGGCTCGCCTGGCAAATACGTGTCCTCCATCCTGTTGTTCCTGGCGGTGCTTGCTTATGTGAACGTACTGCTGCTCAGCAACCCCCGGGTCATGTATGCCATGAGTTCGGACGGGATACTGCCGAAAATATTCCAGAAGAAAGAAGAGAAGAAAGACGTACTGACCGTCAGCCTGACTGTTTTCGCTGCGATCTGTGTGGTGGTGTTGTTCTTCGCCGACAAGTTTGAAAAGATCCTCAGTTTTACCATTTTCCTCGATTCGATCGGGATGGCCACTTCCGCAGCCACCATCTTTATCCTTCGCAGGAAAACGCGACACCTGGATGGCACCGGCATCTATTCAATGAGGTTTTACCCATTGCTGCCGATCCTGTTTATCATTGCCTATGTTTTTGTAGGCACCATGATCGCTGTTAAGGAGCCCCGCCTGGCTCTTACCGGTGCGGGAGTGCTGGCGGGCTTGATCGTTTTGTATTTTGTCGTACAGTTTCTGAAAGAATCTAAAACGAAGTAAATGGACCTTTCGCAAATCATCAATGAATGGGGAGAGGACCGGGAACATTATTTCAACGCGGTAGCTCCCCCGATCATTCAAACCAGCAATTTCGTTTTCAGGAAAGTGGCTGACCTGGAAAAAGCCTTTGAGGACGAATCGGAATGCAATCGTACGGGAGGCTATCTCTACAGCCGGGGGTTGAATCCCACCGTGGAAATACTTCGTAAAAAACTGGCGGCGCTGGACGGGGCGGAGGACTGCCTCGTGTTCAACAACGGGGCGGCTGCCATCTTTGCCGGTATATTCGCAAACGTCAAATCCGGTGATCATATCGTTTCTGTCGCCAGGCCCTATACATGGGTACAACGGATGTTTGATGTGATCCTTCCGCGGTTTAACGTAACGGTTACTTATATTGACGGAACGCGGATCGGAAACTGGAAGAACGCGACCCTTGAAAACACGACTTTTTATTATCTCGAATCACCCAACAGCTGGGATTTTGCCATTCAGCCTGTCAGGGAAGTCGCCGAACTGGCGCGTTCGAGAAAAATAACCACGCTGATCGATAACAGCTATTGCACTCCGCTATACCAAAGGCCTATCGAAATGGGAATCGATATGGCGATGCAAACGGCCACCAAGTACATCGGCGGGCACAGCGATACGCTGGGCGGGGTACTGAGCGGAAGCCGCGATATGATGAAAAAAATATTTAACAGCGAGTACCTGAATATCGGAAGCGGGATCCAGCCCTTCAACGCCTGGTTGTTGATCCGGGGGCTGAGAACCCTGCCGGCCAGGATTGAACGAATCACGAAATCCACGGCCGAAGTGGTCACGTTTATGAAATCGCATCCGAAAGTGGATACCCTGCTGTTTACGCTAGACCCGGATTTCCCCCAATATGAGCTGGCCCGTACCCAAATGAAGGGGGCATGCGGTCTGTTCACTTTTACCCTGAAAACGAAGAAAAGGGAGGATATCGTTCGTTTTTGCGAATCCCTCCGGCATATCATGATGGCCGTCAGCTGGGGCGGTCATGAAAGCCTGGTCATACCCAAATGCGCGGGGATACCCGTGTCCGACTTCGATCCCGCTAACCCGGAACACGGCTATATCCGGATGTATGTGGGATTGGAGGACGCTTCCAGCCTGATCGCGGACCTGGAACAGGCGCTTCAAAAAATTTAACAACCGCCGGTAAAAATTCATAAAGCTGGAGAGGCAATTCGTTTATTTTTGCACTCTATGGCACGGGGCATTCAGCTGCTTTTTTCGTTATTGATCTTCCTCTCGGTATCCGGACAAGAGAAATGGGACATCCTCCGTTGCGTCAATCATGCCTTACAGAACAATATTTCCGTCAGGCAGTCCGATCTTCAGACCCGGTTCTCCGAACTGACCTACAAACAGAACAAGGCCGGACAGCTCCCTTCGCTCAATTTCAGCGGCAGCACAGGTTACCGGCTTGGCCGTTCTGAAAATCCCACTACGGGTATCCTGGAAGACAATAATTTTCTGAATGTCGGTATGCAATTGCAATCCGGCGTAACCCTGTTCAACTGGTTTTCCAGGCGGAATAACCGGGAAGCAAGCCGGCTGACCTGGGAAGCAGATAAACTGCAGGTGCAAAAGGTAAAGGATGATATCGCTTTGAATGTGGCCGTCGCTTACCTGCAGATCCTGCTGGCAAGAGAACAGACCAATGTCGCCAGGATCCAGGCTGTTCAGACCGCTGATCAGCTCCGCTCTACCCGGATAAAAGTGGATGCAGGAGCCCTGCCTGAACTCAATGCCGCGGAACTCGAGGCACAGCTGGCCCGCGACAGTTCCTCGCTGGTTTCAGCAGAGGCAACGGTCCTGCAATTCATTTTGCAAATGAAGGCCCTGCTAAACCTGGATGCCGGCGTTTCTTTTGAGATCGAAACACCACCGGTTGACCTTATACCGGTCGAGCCGCTTGCCGATATGATGCCGGAAGCCGTTTACACCATGGCTTTGGCCGCATTGCCGCAACAAAAAGTAAATGCCCTGCGGATTTTGTCGGCCAATAAATCCATTTCAGCTGCAAGGGCAGGCATGTATCCCAGTGTTTCGGCTTTCGGGAGCCTGGCAGATAACGCGATCTTCTTTAAAACACCCATATACAGCCAGGTATTCAGCGGGTATAATCCTTCCGGGGCCAGGGCAGATGCGGGCGGGGGTATCTATTACCCAGTCGAAATACCAAAGTATACCGCCGGAACAGACATCGTGGGGTATTTCAGACCGGGTTCTTTTATTCGCCAGTTAAATAACAACTTCGGGTGGACCGTCGGGATTGGCCTGAGTGTCCCTATCATGAACGGCCGTTCCGCCCGAACGGCATGGGACCGTTCCAAACTGAACCTGCTGCAGCTGGAACTGCAAAAAGAGCAGGACGATATGCAGCTGAAGCAGGATATCTACAAGGCATATAACGACGCCGTGGCTGCCATGCAAAAATTCAATGCGGATAAAAAATCGGTGCAAACAGCGGAGAAAGCCTTTGATTTTGCAAAAAAAAGATATGACCTCAACCTGCTCTCGACTTACGACCTGATCAACAGCCAGAACAGCGTGACAAGGGCCAGGATCCAGGCCCTGTATTCACAATACGACTATGTGTTTAAAATGAAGTTGCTTGAATTTTACAAGGGGCAGGGCTTAAAACTCTAAATAATCCGGAGATGAATAAAAAACTGAAATGGGGATTGATCATCGCGGGGATACTGGGACTTGTTTTTGTAGTAGTAAAACTAGTCAACGGCAATAAAAAAGCCGAGAAAGTGGCTACCGAAAAAGCGAGTTTTCGAACGATCGTGGAGTCTGTAAACGCAAGCGGGAAGATCTACCCGGAGGTCGAAGTGAAAATAAGTCCCGACATTTCAGGGGAAATCACGGAATTGAATGTGGAGGAAGGGGATAGTGTAAAAAAAGGGCAGGTGCTGGCCAGGATCTATGCCGATATCTATGCGTTACAAAGGGATGAGGCCGCATCCCGGGTAAACCAGACCTCCGCCACGGTGGATAACAGCAGTGCTGCTCTCGATGCGCTTAAGGCCAACCTGGAACTGGCTCAGCAAACCTATGACCGGAATAAAAAGCTTTATGATGAGAAAGTGATCTCCAAGGCGGAGCTGGAGCAGTATGAAACAACCCTGCGCTCGGCCCGTTCCAACTACAATGCGGCACAGCAAAATATCAGAAGCCTGAAAGCCAATGTACAGGCTTCACAGGTGGGGTTGAACAAAGCCAATACGGACCTGAGCCGAACCACCCTTACCGCCCCGATGGACGGTGTGATCTCTTCCCTGAAAGTAAAGAAAGGAGAACGGGTTGCCGGAAACAGCTTCAACGTAGGTACTGAAATGATGACCGTGGCTGATATGGCTATTCTCGAAGTAAGAGTGGATGTGGGGGAAAACGATATTGTGAAAATCAATGTGGGTGATTCCGCGGATGTGGAAGTGGATGCCTACAATAACCGGAAATTCAAAGGGGTCGTTACCAAGATCGCCAGCAGTACCAAATCAGGCTCCATGCTTTCCTCCAACGATGTGACCAATTATGAAGTACGCATCCGGCTGGACAAATCATCTTATGCCGACCTGGCCGGAAATACTTTTCCCTTCCGGCCC
This sequence comes from Chitinophagaceae bacterium, assembly GCA_049421765.1. Lineage (GTDB taxonomy): Bacteria > Bacteroidota > Bacteroidia > Chitinophagales > Chitinophagaceae > JJ008. The sequence goes on along the minus strand of JBMSNP010000038.1, from coordinate 7,566 downwards.
GGCATGAATGCCAGCGCCGATATCAAGACCAAGCGGGTTGACAATGTGCTAGCCGTCCCGATCACGGCGGTGAATGCCCGGGTAAAGGGGAGCGATAAAAGCATGGAAGACCGGAAAAAGGAAGACCGGGAAATCAAGGACGAAGAGTCCGGAACTGAAAACCGCATGGGATATGACGACGAACTGGAGGAAGTGGTGTTTGTTTTGCAGGCCGACCAAACCGTCAAAAAGGTAGTGGTAAAATCCGGCATCCAGGATATCAACTACATCGAGGTTCTCAGCGGTTTGAAGCAAGGGGACGAGGTGGTCATCGGTCCCTATAATGCGATCAGTAAAACCCTGAAGAATGGTGCCAAAGTGAAAGTGGTGGCAAAGGAAAAGCTATTTGAGAAGTAGGTTTATCGTTTGACCTTTGATGTTTTTCGCTAAGTGTTTATAGTGTATAGCTTTTTATCCGACTTCCGACCCCGACTCCCGGACACACGGACTTTCGCTCGAAGCTCATAGCTAATATTTCCCTAAGTTTGACCATGCAATTTGGTGTTATCGGCAGCGGCAGCTGGGCCACGGCGTTGGCCAAGATCCTGACAGACAGGAAAAATTCCATTAACTGGTGGATCCGGGATGAGCAGATGATCGCCCATATCCGGGGGCGGAATCACAATCCCAGGTACCTGAGCTCCGCGGGATTTGATAATTCCCTGCTTCACATGTCTGCCAATATCCGCGAGATCGTACAACTTTCGGATGTGCTGATCATAGCGGTCCCTTCCGCTTACGTGGTCTCCAGCCTGTCGGAACTGACTCCAAAAGAATGGGAGGGAAAGAAAGTGATTTCTGCAATCAAGGGACTTATACCCGAACGCAACATCCTGCTAAATGATTACCTCGGGCGGGAATTCGGTCTGCCGCTGGAAAATTATTTCGCCGTTTTGGGACCCTGTCATGCCGAGGAAGTGGCTGCGGAAAAACTATCCTATCTCACTTTTTCGGGTTCGGATATCCGAATGGCCTCTGAACTGGCATCCCATTTTAACCTGCCATATATCAGTACCGTTGTGAACCATGATATCCTGGGTGTGCAGTACGCGGCTGTTTTAAAAAACATATATGCGCTTGGTGCCGGGATCGCACACGGGCTTGAGTACGGGGATAATTTCCTGAGCGTTTTTATCGCCAATGCGGCAGATGAGATGGCCGGATTTCTCCGGATGTTCGGGGCCGAGCATATCACGGTGGGTGACCACGAGGGAGAAGACCCGATCACGCACCGCAGGACCCCCAATTATGCCGCCTCTGTTTATCTGGGCGATTTACTCGTTACCTGTTATTCCCTTTTCAGCCGCAACCGCAGTTTTGGCAACATGATAGGAAAAGGATACTCTGTTAAAAGTGCCCAGCTCGAAATGAATATGGTGGCCGAAGGTTACCACGCCGCCCGCTGCATACACGAAATCAATAAACAGGTTGGTGCGGCCATCCCCATAGCCGAAACAGTCTACCGCATCCTTTTTGAAAATGTTAAACCTGCTGAGGGGTTTAAACGGGTGGAAGGCGTGTTGGTCTGACAGGTAAAGTTTCTCGATTGTCCTTTGACGCTTGAAGTTCATTGTTAACAGGTTGCTGTTTTCGGTTTGCTGGATTTCGTCTATGGACTCCCGGAACTTGAAGCCTGGAATTGTATTCTTGTACCTTTTAAACGTTGCCCCATGCCTTTTTTTTACCACGGTTTTATCCCGGCCTTACTCATAATCATGGTCGCGAGCCTGCTGATCAGGCAGCTGATCCATTATTACAGACATTCGGGAGCGAAACGAAAAATGTTTTGATGGTGGTTTGGCTTTTATAAACACTTGACTCCGGACATCCCTGCGCTTCCAAATATAGCTCTCAACTTAAAGCGAGAAATTTGAATTTATTTATGAACTTGGAGCCTGGAATTTGGAATTTTCATTCCTTTGCCCGTTAACTTCATTGAATAAAGTAATCTCCATGATACAGTTTTTCCAGGTGGTTTTTCTGATCGCGGCAGTGATCCTGATCGTCCTGAACGTGCTGGACTTCAATAAATGGCAGGAAAGCCGTAAAGAAGGAAGCGTCAAACCCCATCCCATCAACTGGTTTCAGTTTATCCTGACCTCCCTTGTATCTGTGGGTTGTGTGCTGAATATCATCGTGGCCTGGATCAGGAAGGGCTAAAAAACAATTCAGCAGCGATCCCGTCGGCCAGGAGTTTTCCCTCATTTGTCAGGTAAATTGATTTTTCGCCAAAGATCAGCAGTCCCCTTTCGGCAAACTGGCAGGCTCTTGCTGTAAATACCTGTTCTTCGATTCCAAACTTTTCCCGGAGTACAGAAAGGCTGATCCCCTCCCGGGTCCGCAGGGCGATCATGATATATTCATTCAGCTGCTGGGTCTGCGTCAGGGTCTCCTTTTCAAACCAGCCCTGGCCGGTTTCGACTGATCTAATATAAACGGTGTTGTTTGAAAGATTCCATTGACGTTCTGTTCCGTTGTAAGAATGCGCCGAAGGACCCATTCCCAAATAGGGCACCCCCTGCCAGTATGCAGAATTGTGCCGGCTTCGGTATCCCGGCTTCGCGAAATTGGAGATTTCATAATGCTCATACCCGGCCTCTTCCATCCATTGCATAAGCAGGAGAAACTGGTCCGATTGCTGATCGGGATTCACCTCTTCCATTTTTCCCTGCCGGATCATTTTATCCAATGGGGTCCTGGGTTCAACTGTCAGTGCATAACAGGATATATGTTGTACGCCGGATGCAAGGGCAGTCTCTACATTCTGTTTCCATTGTTCCTGGCTGAGGCGGGGACTTCCATAGATCAGGTCGATGGTGATATTGTCAAAATACCGAAGGGCGAGGTACAGGCTTTCACTTGCCATTTGCGCCGTATGGGCCCGGTTCATCCAGCGAAGGTCTTCATCAAAAAAACTCTGTATACCGATACTCAGGCGGTTGATGCCTGCCGCTTTCCAGGCCGTTAGTTTCTCCGGGGTGATGTCATCGGGGTTTGCTTCCAGTGTAACCTCCGCACCCGGTGCGGTTTGGAAATGGTGCCGCAAACGTTCTGTAAGCAGTCTGATGTCATTGGCCGGAAGCAGGCTGGGGGTGCCTCCACCGATGTAGATTGTCTCGATCATGGCACCGGACAGGTAATCACGCTGCAGGTCCGTTTCCCTCAGTATAGCGGATACCAGGGCATCCTTATTCCGCAATGAGGTCGCGAAATGAAAGTTGCAATACAGGCAGGCCTGCCTGCAAAAGGGGATATGAATATAGATGCCCGCCAAACGATTTGTTTTTTAATAGATAATTTAGAGGCTGATATCCCGGCGAAAAGCCAATGCGAAACTATTTCCTGCAAATATCGGTGCTTATCGGGTTGCTCCGGGTCATTCCCGGACTGGCACAGAATCCGTCTGTACAGCCGGGTCGAAATGATACCCCTAAAACAGCGGCTTATCTCCTGCAAATCCGTTGTACAGACAAGCCCGGTTGCGTGGTGCCCGCTGCAATTGGACTTACAACTTCATTTTCGTCTCGGTTCACCTGTACCGAATATATAAACATCCTGCCTGCCCGGATGCATGCCATGGGTTACGTAACAGCATCGATCGACAGTGTCCGCTATGATTCTGTTTCCGCAGAGCTATTCTTATTTGTCGGTGAACAATACAAGTGGGCCAGCCTGGATACCCGTAACATGGAGGCGGGACTGCTCGAAGAAGTGGGTTGGCGGGATCGCATCTTTACCGGCAAACCCATGGATTTTCCCCAGGTGCAATCCTGGCAGGAAAGGATCCTGGCGCGACTGGAGAATACCGGCTATCCCTTTGCCAAAGTATACCTGGACAGTATCCGGATAGATGGCGATCGGGTATCGGCCCTCCTGAAAGCGGAAAAAGGTCCCCGGTATACCATTGACAGCATCCGTATTTACGGGAACGCCCGCATCTCCAATTATTACCTGCAGCGATACCTGGGTATTTCCAACGGAAGTCTGTACAGCCGTGAAAAATTAATGCAGGTAAACAGGAAGATCAAAGAGCTCACTTATATCGAGGAGGAAAAGCCATTTGATATGAGTCTCCTGGCCACGGGATCGGTACTCAACATGTACCTGAAGCAAAAACGCAGCAGCCAGGTGAATGTTTTGATCGGGTTTCTGCCAAATAATGACCAGCTTTCTTCCAAAAAACTGTTGCTGACCGGTGAGGCCAATATTCTCCTCCGGAATGCACTTGGTTCCGGGGAAACCATCGGGCTGAACTGGCAGCAGATACAGGTAAAATCTCCGCGGCTGAACCTGGTATTCAATTACCCATACCTGTTCCGCTCCCCTGTAGGAATTGACCTGGCGTTTGATATTCTACGGAAAGACAGCAGTTTTGTCAACATCAATCTCCAGGCGGGGGCGATGTATACCCTGAATACAAACCAGTCTGGAAAAATTTTTATCCAGCGTTTCCAGACCATCGTGAGTTCCGGGGGAATTCATGCAGACCAGGTCATACAGTCCCGTCGCCTGCCCGACCTGGGGGATGTAAGTTCCTTTAATATCGGGCTGGATTATGAGCTTAACAATACCGACTACCGGCTCAACCCCCGCAAGGGAAATGAACTGCGCCTGATCACTTCGATCGGCAGCAAGAAACTGAAAAAGAACAGCGAAATCACCGATCTCCGGGACCCCAACGATCCGGGCTATGATTTCGGGAAGCTCTATGATACGGTTCGGCTGAGTACCTATCAGTTCAGGGCCCGGCTTACGGCCGCCCGTTATTTTCCGGTAGCCGGCAAACGGAGCACCCTGAAAACCGCGGTAAATGCAGGCATGTTCCAAAGCGGAAATCTTTTCCGTAACGAACTCTTCCAGATCGGGGGGTACAAATTGCTCCGGGGTTTTGACGAGGAAAGCCAGTATCTCTCGCATTTCGCTATAGGGACTGTAGAATTCCGGTACCTGGTGGGACAAAACTCATTCTTTTACGCCTTGATCGACGGGGGATGGGGCCGGAATAACCTCGTAAACATAAAACAGAACTACACCTATTTCGGAACGGGGCTGGGTCTTGCTTTTGAAACAAAGGCCGGCGTTTTCAACCTGGCCTGGGCAGTCGGGAAAAGAAATGATACGGAATTCAATCTCCGCCAATCCAAGATTCATTTCGGGTTTGTAAACTATTTCTGAGTTTCTGCCGATGGCGGTCCGCCATTTGATATTTTTGCGTTTCAACCGTATTTTTTGAAAAGGATCTTCTTGATCATATCGGGATTTTTAATTCTAACAGGACATGTCACTGCCCAGGTTCCTGATTCGGCTGCCAGGGCCCTTACTGATTCCCTGGGGGAAAACGACAGCCTCGGGCAATCTTCAGTAACACCCGTTAATTCTCTTGCGGATTCTGTTTCCAGAAAACCGGTAACAGAGGCAACAGGCTGGCAACTTCAGCCGGGTTCCAACCGGTATATCGGGCAACAGGTATTGGAACACCATCCTTATTTCGGTTTTGGGTCTCCGCTTCGGAAACCCGTTCCGGAGGCGATCCGGAAAAAGTCCGGGGGCAAAGAGTGGATTTTTTACCTCCTTGTTTTCATGCTCATTGTTTATGCCACCCTGCGTCGTCTCTTCCCTAAATACTTTTCGGATCTTTTCCGGCTTTTCTTCCGGACCACGATCAAGCAAAGACAGATCAAGGAACAACTGGTGCAGACGCCGCTTCCGTCTTTATTGCTGAATGTTTTTTATGTGTTGAGCGCGGGTCTTTATATCACATTCATGCTTGAATATTTCAACCTCGATCCTGCCGGGAATTTCTGGATGCTGTTTTTATACTGTATGGCCGGTTTGTCCGGGATCTATTTTGTCAAGTTTGCCGGACTTAAACTTTCCGGATGGGTCTTTGGGATGGAGGAAACTGCAGAAGCTTACATTTTTATTGTATTTGTAGTCAATAAGATGCTGGGTATCCTGATTCTCCCGTTCCTGGTTCTGATAGCCTTTACAACCGGAGAGATTTTTACCATGGGTATGGCCCTGTCCTGGTGCCTGGTGGGCGGACTTTTTATTTATCGGTTTATCTTAACCTTCGCTGCGGTGCGTAATCAGGTAAGACTCAACCCCTTTCATTTCTTTTTATATCTATGTGCCTTTGAATTGGCCCCGCTTTTACTGATTTACAAGGGGTTGTTGTTATTTCTCGGGATTAATGCATAACTTTGCAGCCAACTTTAGCCGAACCGATTATGACTAAAACAGGGGTTAATAAGGCCGGTGTGAAGGCCAAAGCAATTCAAAAAATCCTAATTACCCAACCCAGGCCGGAAAGCGAAAAGTCGCCTTACTTTGAGCTGTCCCGGAAATACAGTGTAGAGCTGGATTTCCATCCTTTTATACGGCTGGAGGGCATACCTGCCCGGGAATTCCGGAAACAAAAGATCGAGATTCAGAATTATTCCGCGGTGATCTTCACAAGCCGGAATGCCATCGATCATTTTTTTCGTACCTGTGAAGAGATGAAAGTGAGCGTGTCGCAGGATACCAAGTATTTCTGTATCACGGAGGCGGTGGCGCTATACCTTCAGAAATTCATCTTGTACCGGAAAAGAAAAGTGTTTTATGGAGCCGATGGCACAAACCGGAGCATGTTTGAGGTGATCAACAAGCATAAAGGCAATGAAAAATTTCTTTATGTCTGTTCAGAGAACCAGCAGGACAACGAGATCGTGACCTGGCTGAAAAGCAATAACTGCGAATTTGAGCTCGCGTTTATGTACCGTACGCAGAGTGCCGATGTAAAGGAAATCCTGACAAAAACAGAATACGATGTGATCTGTTTCTTCACCCCCAGTGGGGTCAGGAGCCTGTTTGAAAACATGCCCAAGTTCAAGCAGAACGGAACGGTATTCGGAGCTTTTGGAAGCAATACTTTCCGGGCAATCGAAGAAGCGGGACTCAAACTTGAGATCAAAGCCCCGCAACCCCAGGTTCCCAGCATGGTCGCCGCCCTGGAACAGTTCCTGGTGTCCATGACAAAGAAAAAATAATTATTCTCCTCTATTTATTCCAGGGGAGGCCGTCATTCGGCCTCTTTTTTATTTTACGCATTGATTGAACGAACTTCGGTCTCATCATGAGTGAAGCAAACCACCTCGCAGGGGAGACAAGTCCCTACCTCCTGCAACACGCATATAACCCTGTGGAATGGTATCCCTGGGGCGGGAAAGCCCTGCAACGTGCCAAAAAGGAGGATAAACCCATCCTGGTCAGTATCGGTTACGCGGCCTGTCACTGGTGTCATGTAATGGAAAGGGAAAGTTTTGAGGACGAGTCCACGGCCGCCTTGATGAACGAACATTTTATCAATATCAAAATCGACCGTGAAGAACGCCCCGACCTGGATCATATCTACATGGATGCCGTACAGGCCATGACAGGAAGCGGTGGCTGGCCCCTGAATGTATTCCTTACACCTGAGCTGAAACCGTTTTACGGAGGTACTTATTTCCCCCCGCAACGGGCATTCAACAGGCCATCCTGGAA
>JBMSNP010000037.1:0-29280 GCA_049421765.1 Chitinophagaceae bacterium | reverse complement strand
TGCTCAAAGGGATTAAAGAAAAGGTAGCCTCAAAGATTGCCGGACTTGATAAAAAAGATTCTGTTAAATCAACCCCACAAAATAGTGCAGCAACAAATCAAGCGGAAGATGATGAAAAAAATTCAGCCAAATTTAAGATCAAATTATATTTCATTTAATAAATTCTATATCAGTTTATTATAAAGATTTATTAATTGTTTTATTTAGAAAATAGTTGGCTTTTTTTGAATTATGATACCCATTTGGTGCTACTCTTAAACAAAATAAAGATAATTAGCGGTTCATGCTGGTATTCATAGCTATATGGTGTGATAGCTAAATATCCCGGGCAAATAAAAAAACAAATATTTCTTTTAGCTTATACCAAACTTCAAAATTGGAAGTACCCGGTTGCCCGTTACTTGGCCAGAGTGTTATTGTGAATTTGAAATCTCTTTCCTCGCCGTATTTATACGCTTAACGGGATTGGCTGGATAGGCTGGCGGGGGTGGGTTTCCACCCCGGGAATATTTCACATAAATGGATTGTGTTTGATAGGATTATCCGGTTGTTTATCTAAATTAGTAGCCGGTTTCTGACTATTCAGGACTATGGACAAATGAGAAAATTCCGTCTTTTAAGTACCCTTGTACTAACTGCATTTTTGTGCAATCCTGTTATTGGACAGGACTTCTCGAATAAAGGAAAAGAATTCTGGGTTTGTTTCCCTCATCACGTTCCGGCGACTACATTAGCGACCTTAAGTATTTGGATAACCTCCGACAGGGCCAGCAGCGGTACTGTAACCATGACAAACGGCGCATTCTCGGCTCCTTTCAATATTCCTGCAAACGGAATCCAGGAAATCCAGGTTCCTCATGCTTTGGCGCATATAGATGCAACTGAATCGGGGCTGATCATACAAAAATCAATCCGGATCAAGACCGACCCCGGGAAACCTGCAGTGGTGGCATACGCCCAATTATGGGGGAATGCCCGAAGTGCCGCGAGCCTTCTGCTCCCGGTTAACGTGTTGGGTAAAAAGTATCTCGCAATCAGTTTCACCCAAAACGGGACAAACAGCGGTGCCTATATCGCCCGGTCACAGATTCACATCATCGCCACAAAACCCAACACCAATGTGCGGGTTACCCCCCGTCAAAACGGGGTGACGGGAACTCCTTTTGTAATTAATTTCACGAATGCCGGCGATATGTATCAATACCAGGCCACGCAGGATATAACAGGGACACTGATCGAATCCCTGGCCGGAGCGGGGGGGTGTTTGCCAATTGCTGTTTTTTCAGGTAGTTCAAACGTTACGTTCGGGACAAATACCTGTACCAATCAAAACTCCTCGGACCCGTTGTTTCAGCAGGTATATCCAGTCAGTACCTGGGGAAAAAATTTCGGTTTTATTCCATTCTCCAGTTACCCAGCCGGAAATCCATATCGGGTGATGGCTTCGGAACCGAATACATCCGTCTATTTCGATGGCGTACTCGTAGCAACATTAGCCAATGCAGGCGATATTTACCCGGCCGCTTTCACGTCCAATCCTGTGGTAATTACAAGTCCCACTTATATTACGGCCAATAAGCCCATTTGCGTGGCACAGTATGCACAACGTCAAAATTGCTCAGGAGCGACAAACCCGCAGGGGGATCCGGATATGGTTATCCTGAACCCGATTGAACAAAATATACAGGATATTACCATCTTTTCTTCTTCTCAGCAGAATATCGCCCAACAATGGGTGAACATTTTATTGAAAACGGTGGCTGTCCCCAGTTTCAGAATCAACGGGGCACTTCCCACAGCATTTTGGCAAACCTTCACGCCGCTTCCCGGGTATTCATACTTACGTCAGCAATTCCCTTCACCTGGTTCGTACCGTCTGGCTGCAGACAGCGGGTTTAACGCCATAGCGTACGGGTGGGGTACCGTGGAATCTTACTCATATTCTGCGGGAACAAATGTTAAAGACCTTTATCAGCAAATCGGAGTATCGACGGATTATGGTATTGAGCCTACGCCTTCGGTGTGTACAAATTCGCCATTTAAGTTCAAGGTATCACTTCCTTATTGTGCGGATTCTATCCGCTGGAACCTCAGTTCATTACCAGGCCCTCCTGCCCAGCCGCCCCTTCAGGTTTATAACACCTGCGTTCCGGGACCAGGCGGACCAGACTCGACTTCCGTGATCAATGGAGTAACAATTTACTGGTACTCATTGCCCTCCAGTTACAGTTTTTCAACCAGTGGGATATTTCCGGTTACATTAACCGTATACTCACCGAATACTGATGGCTGCGGAAGTGAACAGGAAATTGAATTTGAATTGTCCGTTTCGGCCCCACCCGCCCCCGGATTTACTTGGACACCAGGGGGCTGTGTAGCCGAGCCTTTTCAATTTACTGAAACAACCCCCCAGACCCCCAAACCTACCTACAGGTGGTGGTGGGATTTTGGCGACCCTTCGAGCGGTCCCGCCAATAACTCTCTATTAAGGAACCCTACCCATATTTTCACGGCTCCGGGAACTTATACTGTCAGGTATGCGGCCATTACTACCCCGGGATGCCTGCTGGATACAATTTCAAATACTGTTACAGTTGCACCCTTGCCTTCTGCTTCCATCAGCGGGGCGGCCACAGTATGCGTAAACAGCACCCCGGCCCCCCTGATCACTTTTACCGGGGCAGACGGTACTCCCGGATATACGTTTACTTATACCATTAATGGCGGGGCGCCACAAACCATACAAACGACTGGCACCAACACATCTGTTACATTGCCTGTTCCAACAACCACACCAGGTACTTTCCGGTATACGATCACCGAGATCAGCAATACCGGATCAACCACTTGTAAACAAACCCAAAACGTATTTGTAGATGTGGTTATCCAGGATGATGCAACTGTCACCCTGACCTCTGCAGTTGGTACAGACAACCAAACGGTATGTATCAATACTCCGATCACCAATATCACCTATGCGATTGGCGGAAGCGGAACCGGCGGTTCGGTAAGCGGGTTGCCGGCCGGAGTTACCGGTAGTTTTGCCGGGGGTGTTATTACCATCACCGGAATACCCACCGTTAGCGGTACTTTCAATTATACCGTTACTACGACAGGGCCCTGCCTGACACCCACCGTAAATGGCACCATCAACGTAACTGCCGACGGAACTGTGGCACTTACTTCGCCGGCAGGAACCGATAACCAAACCGTTTGTATTAACACCCCGATCGCTTCAATCACCTATGCCGTTGGCGGAAGCAGTACTGGCGGAACGGTAAGCGGGTTGCCCGCAGGGGTTAATGGCGTGTATGCCGGAGGTGTAATTACCATTTCAGGGACTCCATCCGTCAGTGGAACATTCAACTATACGGTAAATACCACCGGTCCCTGCGTAAATCCAACGGCAAACGGAGCCTTAACTGTTACTGCAGACGGAACAATTACCCTGACCTCTGCGCCCGGCACCAATAACCAGACGCTTTGTATCAATGTCCCGATCGTTAATATTACTTATTCAGTGGGAGGGAGCGGAACCGGAGGATCGGTAACAGGTCTCCCTGCCGGAGTTACAGGCAATTTTGCAGGTGGGATCATTACTATTTCCGGAACACCTACCGTAAGCGGTACTTTCAATTATACCGTAAATACAACAGGTCCCTGTATTAACCCGACCGCAACAGGTACCATTACCGTCAATCCGGACGCATCCCTGACCTTGACTTCGGCTCCACCGACAACCAACCAGGAATTGTGTGCCACGGCAACACTGACCAATATCACTTATTCTGTAGGAGGCACGGGTACAGGGGCTACGGTTACTGGACTTCCTGCCGGAGTGACCGGTGTATTTGCAGGCGGCATAGTTACGATCAGCGGTGTACCGACAGCTTCAGGTGTTTTTAATTATACCGTTACCACTTCGGGTATCTGTGTTCCAGCAACGGCCACCGGCACAATAACAGTGAATGCCTTGCCAACCGCAAATTTCAGCGCCAGCGTACCATCCTGCGAAACCGGATTGATCAACTTTACCGACCTGTCGGTAGCCAATACCGGAACCATTGTAAGCTGGGCCTGGGATTTTGGCGACGGTGGTACATCCACCCTTCAAAATCCTTCGCATACCTACGCCGCGGCCGGTACGTATAATGTGACACTCGTGGTTACGACAGACAAAGGTTGTATCAGTACCAATCCTTCTCAACAGGTTACTGTCTATGCGAAGCCACTGGCCGGGTTTATCATACCTGAAGTATGCCTTAATGATACATATGCCCAGTTCACCGATACAAGCCAGGTAGCCGCTCCCGATAATATTGCTCAATGGGCATGGGATTTCGGCGATGGAGGAACCTCCACGTTACAGAATCCACAGCACAGCTACACCGCAACCGGTTCATATGTCGTGCAACTGATCGTGACCAGCAACCGCGGTTGTCGTGACACAGTCATTCATAATCTTTTTGTGAACGGGAGCTTCCCCAATGCAAATTTCACCGTGTTAAACCCGACCCAGCTTTGCGCAAACGATTCGGTTGCCATTGTGGAAGCTTCCACGGTTTTCCCCGGAACCATCACCAAAGTGGAAATTTATTGGGATAATGTCGGGCAGCCGGGTGTTTTTGACACAGATAATTTCCCTGTCACAGGCAAAGTCTATAAACATCTTTACCCGAACTTTCAGACCCCCCTGACCCGGACCTTTACCATCCGTTACCGGGCCTATTCGGGAGGTGTGTGTGTAAATGACAAGCTCAGCAATATTACAGTTAACGCGGCGCCCAAAGTGCAGTTTAATCCCATTCCCAATATCTGCCTGGATGCAGCCCCATACCAGATCACACAGGCAACGGAAACCGGCGGGGTGCCCGGTACCGGTGTCTTCAGCGGTCCCGGAGTTTCTCCCACCGGGCTTTTCAATCCGGCTGTGGCTGGAGCAGGAACTCATACAATTAAATACCTCTATACATCCGCTACCGGGGGCTGTCAGGACAGCCTGACCCAAACAATCAAAGTATGGGAAGCGGCAGTGGCTGACTTCAGTGTGAGTACCCCTGCATGTGAGCGCCAGAGCGTGACCTTTACGGATAATTCAAATTCGACTGAAGGCTCTATCACCCAGTGGCGATGGAACTTCTCGGATGGGTCGCCGATACTGGTACAGGCTTCGGGTAACCCTGTTACCCATTCCTTTGCGGGCTACGGCACATACAATGTGATTCTGAATGTAGTTACCAGCAACGGGTGTGTCAGCCCGCAGAAAGTGATCCCGGTAGATGTAAAACCCCTGGCCCGTCCGAATTTCACGTTCCCGGCCATCGGCTGTCTGCCCAACGCCAATGTAACCTTTACCAATACTTCCAGCATACCTGACGGAACCCAGGCTTCCTTCACATATCTGTGGAATTTTGGTGATCCGGGAAGCGGTGGAACCAACACTTCCACTGCCACCAACCCCAGCCATGTATATGCAGCGGTTGGACCCTATAATGTAAACCTGCAGGTAACTTCCGGCGCCGGGTGCATTCACGATACAACGATTATCCTGAACTCGATCCACCCGCAACCCCTGGCCTCCATCTCATCTGATAAGATTGATGTATGTATCGGTGGCAGTATAAGTTTCAGCAGTGTCAACAACCCGATGGACGGAACCACTATTGCCTGGAACTGGGACCTGGACGACGGGAATATAAGAACCACTCCAATGTTTGTGTATACTTATGCGGTCGTTGGAGTATACGATGTAACACATTATATCACAAACAGCTTTAATTGCAGGAGCAATACAGCAACACTTACCGTGTCCGTAAACCCTTATCCCCCGGTAAATGCAGGTCCGGATAAATTCATGCTTGAGGGAGGACAGGTGATGCTTACTCCTACGGTCAATGTATCATACCCGGTGACTTACTCATGGACCCCCGCCCAATACCTGGATAACCCGAACGTGGCCACCCCGATCGCCCGCCCTCCGGACGACCAGTATTTCACATTGCTGGTGACCAGTGACAAAGGCTGCAGCGCTAGCGATGAGGTATTTGTCAAAGTGCTCAAGAAACCGGATATCCCAAATATCTTCAGCCCGAACGGGGATGGTGTACACGATCGATGGGAGATAAAGTACCTCGACAGTTACCCGGGATGCACTGTGGATATTGTAAACCGCTACGGTCAACTGGTTTACCATTCTGTTGGCTATACGACCCCCTGGGACGGAAAGGTTAACGGCAAGGATGCCCCGATCGGAACTTATTACTATGTGGTTGACCCCAAGAACGGGCGGAAACCGATAACCGGATATGTGGATATAATCAGGTAATCAATTATGAAGCGGATCGTAAATATTTGCGTGGTGATGCTGGGAACGGCCATGCTGTCTTACGGACAGCAAAAACCTCACTATACGCAGTATGTGGTAAACCCGTTTATCATTAACCCCGCCATCACGGGGATCGATAATTACACCGACCTGAAGATGTCTGTGCGGGATCAGTGGGTCGGGATCAACGGGGCTCCCATGACCACATACCTGACACTTCATGCTCCCCTGGGAAAGAATGATTATCGCGTTTCCTCGACTTCATACCAGGTGCCCGGTGAAAACCCGCGGGGAAAATATTACTGGGAAAACTACACAGCCGCCGAGCCGCATCATGGGATCGGAATGACAATCATGAATGACCGGACCGGAAGTTTTAATTTCTTCACGGCTACCGCATCGTATGCGTATCACCTGGGACTTAACCCGACAACCAATTTGTCCGGTGGATTTTCTGCCGGGATCACTAAGGTTAGCCTCGACCGTTCAAAGCATGATTTCACGGGAGCCGGAGACCCCAGCGATCCCGCGACAGGATCCGGGGTTACAGAGGCCCTGACGAAAATAAAGCCGACCATGTCGGCCGGACTCTGGTTGTATTCCCGTGATTATTTTATCGGGTTTGCGGTACAGCAGGTCATCCCGCAAACCATTGACTTCGTCGACAATAACACAGCCATTCTTACCAAGAGCCGATTCATCCCGCATCTTTTCCTGACAGCCGGTTACCGGTTCCTGCTGACTGATGATATCAATGCCATTCCATCCATCATGGTGAAATACATTAAGGGAAGTTCCCTCAAGGAATTTCAGCCCGAAGCCAATATCAAACTCCAGTTCCGGGATCTTCTATGGTTGGGCGGAAGTTACCGGTACCAGGATGGTTATGCAGGAATGCTGGGGTTGAATGTGAGCAATACCTTTAACGTCAGCTATTCCTACGACCGTTCCAATACCCGGAATATCCTGAGCCCATTCAACAACGGAACGCACGAAGTGGTGTTTGGCTTCCTGCTTGGCAACAAATACAGCGAAAAATGTCCCCGTTGTTATTGATCGGATGATCTCATTTCCCAATCATGGATTTGATATGCGTACGGCCCATGTCTGCCGTCATTCCCTGATTAGAAAAGGGTGGTGGTGTTTAAACTGGAATCTTACAGGTGAACGATTTTCCTGTTGCGGGTGCTCTTCAACCGGTTTATTTCACGTTGAAGCTGTTGTTTTTTCCCGATCACGGCTTTCAGGCTGATATCGGAATCGGGAATGCCTTTAATAGAAAGTTGCTGCATTTCTTTTTGCGCCTGGTTCAGGCTTACAAGGGCATCATTATATACTTTCATCAGGCTATCTGTACGCATCAGGTTCACTGCCTGGGTTAACTGGTTGTTTACCTGCTCCCAGTCGACATGGTCATAAGCCATCCGGAGTTTATTTTCCCACTGTCCCCAGTTGAATTTGCTGAATTCGTTCCGCAAAGCAGATTTCATCTCTTCTTTCTCACGTTCGTTGAACGCATCGGCCAACTCTTTTTCTATGGCTTTCCATTGGGCCCCTTCTAGTACTTTCCTGGACGATTGCACGGCTTCTTTCACCATGGCTTCCGCATCCTTATCAAGGATTATTTCCGGGGTGGTGTTGTAACCAACAGGAATATAATCGGAATGACCGGACGGATTGGCGGCTCCTCTGTCATCAACAGAATGTTGAGCGATCTGTTGGCCAGTTTCAGGAACTGGATGGTTGCTGATTTGCCGGGTATTAATTTCCACAGGAATCTGTGCAAATCGGTCATTCACTGAATACGCCGAGTTTGTGACCACACGGGCCTGGTAGGCATATCCCTTGACCCCGATGGTATGACTGAAAAAAAGCAAGGCCTGAAGACCGGCGATACAAATCAGCGCTGCCAGAACCGATGAAAACCGCCGGAGGTTGATACGGGTCCTTTGGTGAACACCCATAATGGTTTCTACCCGGTTCAGTAATTCCTGCCCGTTTCCGGATGCCCCGATCAGGAGCATTTTTTGTTCCCGGCTTACTTTTTCAAGGCAAAGCAGGGCGGATGCATATTCATGGGAGTCGTATTGAAACTGGAGAACCATTTCATCGCAGCTTTTTTCCCTTTCTCTTTCCACGATCTTCACAAAAGCCCTTGCAAAAGGATTAAAATAAAGAATGGTACGGATCAGGTTGAGGGCCAGGTTAAGAAGGTAATCAAAGCGCCGGATATGGGACAATTCATGAAGCAGAACAGCTTCCATCTGCTGGGGCGTAAGCTGGTTCAGGGCTGCAAGCGGCACCAGGATTACCGGCTTCAGATACCCGATGGTTACCGGGGATGTCACCCATTCGGAAATCCAGATTTGAACCGGTTTTTGGATCCCCATGCGGGTCGCAACATTGTTTACAAAAAGCCTCCAGACAGGGTCAATTTTGGAAAGGCCATATCGCCGCAATACCTGAACATAACGGTAATTCCGGATAAAACGGAACAGGGGTGGGAACAACAGGACCAGGTAACATACAGACGCAACCGGGAGGGCATTGTCAAGCCAATTTCTTACGGCTTCATCCCCGAAACCGCTTAGATAAGCCGAAGACACGGTTTCCCGTGTGTTTCCGAACACAACAAAAAAAGTATAAACAAACCAGGCAAACCCAAGAATCAGCAGGGAAGAAGCCAATATGCTTTTTGCCGCGGGTCTCGCGGAACGGAACAAGGTTGTCAGGAACTGGTAAAGAACCCAAAGCAGGGCCAATTGCCAGAGGCTGTTAAGCACCGCCCATCCGAGTGATTGCAGAAAGTTGGCCTGGTGTATCATGGTTATTTTTTAAGACTGTCCAGCAATGCCTGAATTTTTTCCAACTCTTCCGGGCTGGATTTGTGTCGTTCGTCTCCCAGGGCCTGGATGACCAGCTGGGTGGGAGAACCTCCAAACAGGTTATCGATCATTTTTGAGAGAAGGTGTTTCTGGGTCTTTTCCCGGTTCACAGCAGCCTGGTAAACATGGGTACGCATAGAGTCATCACGTTTCACGATCCCTTTCTCGTTCATGATCTGCATCAGCTTCAGGGTCGTGGTATATCCCGCATCCTTGGTGCGGGACAATTCTTCATGTACTTCCCGGACGGTAGCCAGGCCCTTTTCCCAGAGAATCTGGAGTATTTCCAGCTCGCTTTCAGTAGGTTTGATCAGTTTAGGTGCAGACATATTATACCAATTTATGACCCGAATATACGACTATTTTCGTATGACGAATGTTCCCTAACCTTATTTAGTTTTTTTTAACAGGCGTTAACGATAAGACGGGCTGAAAGGAGAAAAGTTACATAACCAGGGGCCGGGGGAAAAAACAAATCCCGCTGTAGACACAGCAGGATTTGAAGTAATGGTTCTGATTAAGCTCTTCCTGTATTATTAACGGTACACAACCGTATTATTGGATGGTTGTAAAGACAGGGGTTCCTGTTTTATTTCAATGACTTTTTTCTCATCCGGCAACCGGGCGGCCCCGGCTTTTTTGGACTCAATTTGTGCCAGGGTGGGGGCGATCACCAGTGATACGATCGACATCAGTTTGATCAGGATGTTCATGGAAGGACCCGATGTGTCCTTGAACGGATCCCCTACGGTATCACCGGTTACGGATGCCTTGTGTGGCTCGGACTTTTTGTAAAACATTTCCCCGTTGATCTCAACACCTTTCTCAAATGATTTTTTGGCATTGTCCCAGGCGCCCCCTGCGTTATTCTGGAACATTCCCATCAATACGCCGCTCACAGTGGCTCCGGCCAGAAATCCTCCCAACGCTTCAGGACCCAGTAGGAAACCTATCACCAGCGGGGAGACGATCGTGATCGCTCCGGGAAGGAGCATTTTCCGGATCGAAGCCTGGGTGGAGATCGCCACGCATTTATCATATTCGGGTTTGCCTGTTCCTTCCATGATGCCGGGAATGGTACGGAACTGGCGACGGACTTCTTCCACCATTGACATCGCTGCCTGGCCCACGGCCCGGATGGCAAGGGATGAGAAAATCATCGGGATCATACCGCCCACAAACAGGGAGGCAAGTACTTTGGCTTTATAAATATTGATGCCATCAATTCCCGCTACTCCAACAAAAGCGGCAAATAATGCAAGCGCAGTAAGGGCCGCAGAAGCAATGGCAAATCCTTTTCCGGTAGCGGCTGTGGTATTTCCCACGGCATCCAGCACGTCGGTCTTTTCACGAACTTCTTTGGGAAGCTCACTCATCTCTGCGATCCCTCCTGCGTTATCGGCTATTGGTCCGAACGCATCAATGGCAAGCTGCATGGCGGTCGTCGCCATCATCCCTGCGGCTGCAATGGCCACTCCATAAAGTCCGGCGCACTCATACGAACCCCAAATACCGCCCGCCAGAACCAGGATCGGCAGGAATGTCGATTCCATACCCACGGCCAGTCCGCCGATCACATTTGTGGCATGACCTGTCGAGGATTGACGTATGATTGACATGACCGGGCGTTTACCCATGGCTGTATAATACTCGGTAATAATGCTCATTAATGTACCTACCACCAAACCCACACCAATTGCACCCAGCACACCCCACTTGGTAAACTCGTGACCTCGCAGGATCATGGTCTCGGGAAGAATGAAGTAAACCAGCCCCACAGCGGCAAGGGCGGTAAGAATGATAGAACCCCAGTTTCCCATATTAAGTGCCTTCTGCACATTGTCAGTATTGATACCTGCCGCATCGCTTACCCGGACAAACCAGGTTCCGACGATTGAAAACAGGATACCGGTTCCGGCGATCATCATCGGCAGCAGGATGGGAGCCAGGCCGCCAAACTCATCGACCGACTGAGTCTCCTGTCCAAGCACCATAGTGGCCAGTACGGTGGCAACATAAGACCCGAAAAGGTCTGCACCCATCCCGGCTACATCCCCGACGTTGTCGCCCACGTTATCCGCAATTGTCGCGGGATTTCTGGGATCGTCTTCGGGAATACCGGCTTCAACTTTACCCACGAGATCTGCGCCTACATCGGCTGCCTTGGTATAGATACCGCCGCCCACCCGGGCAAAAAGTGCAATGGATTCGGCTCCAAGTGAAAATCCTGTCAGTACTTCAATGGCTTTCAACATCTCTTCCCCGTTCACTGATGCTCCATCAGGTACAAAGAACATTTTTAAAACGATAAACAATCCTCCAAGCCCCAATACGGCAAGACCGGCCACCCCGAGACCCATAACAGATCCGCCGGTGAAAGAAACATCCAGCGCCTTACTCAGACTGGTTCGCGCTGCATTGGCAGTTCTCACATTCGCTTTGGTGGCGACTTTCATTCCGATATAACCTGCTACAGCACTGAAAACGGCACCAACAACAAAGGCGCCGGCGATCAGCCAGTGTGAGTGCGGGTTGGTGGTAGACATCACCGCGAGTAAAATACCCACGATAACAACAAAGTAGCCGAGAATCTTCCACTCTGCTTTCAGGAATGCCATGGCACCCTCGGCAATATGATCACTGATATCTTTCATTCGTTCATTACCCGGGTCCTGTTTTGAAACCCAGTTGAACTTGATCAGGGTATAAATAAGACCTATTAAACCCATTAGGGGAACGAGATAAATCAATTTGTCCATAGAAGTTGATTCTTAAACGATTATTCTATTTTTTAACCGGCCGGATTTAAAGCCGGGGCCTCCGAAGGCAGGGCCATCATTGGGCGGGCAAAGATAGGGGAAAATGGGTTTCAAAATCAGCTCCCCGGGTCAGGAAATCGGAACGGTAATAACGCCTTAATCTCCTGATATAATTTGAGTTAGGCAGGGGTACTGGAAACGTCATCCGGTGTCGGGTCCGGAATGTCCTTGCAAACCCGGAAAGAGAGATAAGTTTCCGGGATCCGGGTGTTCCGGGAAATTCGGGTTTTGCTTCCTTGTGTATCTTCTTTGACTGGAGATTTTCCTGCCCGGAACCTGCGTGCAGATAATTATCCAGGCATCATCCCTTTTCAGGATCCGTTCAGGCCGGCAAATGCAACACCTAAATGATCAATGATATCCCCGGCTGTCAGTGCTTCTTCCGATGAGCCGAGGAGGGCAATATCTCCTGCTTTCCCATGGATATAAACTCCCAGTAATGCGGCTTCAATGGAGCTGTATCCCTGGGCAAGCAAACCGGTAAGGATTCCGGTCAGTACATCCCCGCTGCCTGCCGTGGCCATTCCCGCATTGCCGGTGGAATTGAAAAACCCCTTTCCGTCCGGGGAGGCAATGAAACTATTATGGCCCTTTACAACGATGATACAGGTAAGTTCCCTGGCTTTTTCCATTGCTACCCGGGCCCGGTCAAAATCGTTGGCTGTGTCTCCAAAAAGCCTTTCAAACTCCCGCGGATGAGGTGTCAATACAGAACCAGCTGGTATCATTTTCAGAAGGTCCTTGTGCCCGGCTATCAGGTTCAGGGCGTCGGCATCCAGTACGACTGGATTCCGGAAACTGTCGAGCAGATCCCGAAGCATCATCTTGGTTTCCGGGGCTTTCCCGATACCGGGTCCGATCCCGATTGAATCATAAACGGTCAGGTCCTCAGGTATGGAGGTAAGGAATGAATCATGAGGGTCGGTCATAACCATGGATTCGGGTACGGTCACCTGCAGGATTTCATACCCGCAAAACGGAACCCTGGTGGTAAGAAGACCTGCCCCGCTTCGCAAACAGGCACGTGCAGAGAGCACCGCAGCCCCGATTTTACCATAACTCCCGGCTACCAGTAATGCATGACCGAAAATACCCTTATGGGCAAACCTGTCCCGGGGTTTGCGGATTGAAAGAATGACCTTTTCATCCACCCATTCATATGTGCCCGCGATTCCCTCGTAAAAGTCAGGATGAAGCCCGATATCAAGCAGGTGTACCTCACCGGTGGCTTTTGCGTTTTCAGCAAACAGGAAGGCGGCTTTGTAGCATTGAAAACTCAAAGTGTGCCGGGCCTCAACACATGGATTTCCGCGGGATGAACGGTCGGTGAAAAGGCCGCTGGGCACATCAATTGAAACGATCTCGCAACCCGAACGGTTCATGTGGTCTACCAACTGGGCCGTGATCCCCTCCACTGCACGGTTCAGACCGGATCCGAACAGGGCATCCACGATCACTGACCCGGCCTGGAAAGGGTGGATGTTTTCGGCCGACTGTATAAAATGAATATCCGCACCCTGCATTTTGTGGAGACGTGCAAGATTGGTCTGGAAGTCGGGGGTCCCCAGATGTCCAAATTCAAGAATGTTTACGGTAACGGGGTAGTGCCGTTCCATCAGCATCCTCGCGATCGCCAGTCCGTCACCGCCATTGTTACCCTTTCCGCAACAGATTATGAAAGAATGCGCATCGGGATATTTCCCTGTAATCCAGTTCACACAAGCCGAGGAGGCCCGTTCCATCAGGTCGATTGACCGGATGGGTTCATGCCGGATGGTATATTCATCCCACGCCCTGATCTCTTCTGCGGATAAAATTTTCATTTTACAGTTGGAAACCCCGGTACGGGGCCACAGCCGTAAAGTTGGGAAAGAAACGGGAGAATTACCATGACATCCTCCATTTTAAAGGCAAATCAGATCTCGTATTGCTAGAAATAGGGATCTGAAAGGATGCTATTTTTTTATGGCCGCTTTTTTTTGATGAAGGGGGTGGGGGAGACCTGTGAATGCGCAGGGTCTGATTCCTCCGCTTCGGAATCTGGCTCCTGGCCATAATCGCCGAAAATATCATAACAATGGTGAGCCGCATGATAAATGCTTCGGGTAAATCGATTGCCCAGGATAATGATTGTCGCCTTTACATCGGTCAGCCTGGCGAAAGCCGAGTTGAAACCATGCCATTTACCAAAATGATAGACGATTTTATTCCCGTTTGGAAACAACTGCATACGCCAGCCATAGCCATAGTTATGCATCGAAGGCTTTTCGTTGCTCCAGGGTGAAAAGGCCGAGTCCAGCAGGGAGGGGCGGATCAACTGCCCGGAATAAAGTGCCTGATCCCATTTCAGGAGGTCCTGCGGGGTGGAATAGATGTTTTTATCCCCGTATGTACCATCGAGGAAATCAAATGCCCAGTATGTGCCCGACGCGTTAAAGGAAGGCGTGGCGGTTGCCGTGTCTTTCCGGGTGAAGACATAAGTGTGGTTCATCCCCAGCGGAATGAACCATTTCTGCTGCATGTAATCCGGATAGGTTTTCCCGGTCACGTGTTCTATGATCAGGGCCAGCAGCACGTAATTGGTATTGCAATAATTGAATCTGCGGCCCGGGGTGCCCGTGAGGTCCGGCTTTTTTTCCGTGAGCATCCGGAGCATGTCCTCGTTTGTGGCCAGCTGGCGGTTCCATTTTCCGTCTTCCCCGATACCCCATTTCAGGTTACTCATAAAGTAAAGGTAATTGGGCAGTCCGCTGCGGTGTGTAAGCAACATCTCCACTGTGATCCCGGGATAGGGGAAGCCCGGGAAAAAACGATTAAGGGTGTCCGTTATATTTAATTTCCCTTCCTGGATAAGCCGCAGCACGGCCAGGGCTGTAAAGGTCTTGGAAGTGGATGCGATGTGAATTGGCGTACTGGCGCTCAGGGTATCGTTTTTCCGGAGGTCGGTTCGGCCTGCATACTTTTCGTATATAACCGAACCGTTGCGTGCGACAAGGATTCCCCCGTTGAACCCGCCCCTGAGCAGGGTGCTGTCGAAAAAAGCACTGAGGTTACGATAGAGGAGCCTGAATTCTGCCTGGTTCAGCGCCTCCGGAGTGGGGGGATAGTATTGGAGCGAATCCTCTTCCGGATCCTGCTCACCGGAGGAATGGTTACAGGCCAGAAAGATCACACACAACAGTGAAAAAAGAATCGGTTTTTTCAATTGCGACTGTTTCCGGCAAAAATAACCGGGTGATACCGGAACCTCAAGCCCCAGTTTTCCCCAGCAGGGTAAAAATCTTAATATTGCAGCATGGCTGGTACAAATCCGACGAGTTATCCCAAAGAAAAAATACGGATCCTGTTTCTGGAAAACATCAGTGAAGTGGCGGTAAAGAATTTCCGTCACCATGGATACGTGCAGGTGGAAAAAATATCCAAAGCACTTACCGAAGACCAATTGGTGGCGGAGATCCGGAATGTGCATATTCTCGGCATCCGTTCCAAGACACAGGTTACGGCCCGGGTATTGGCCGCCGCTCCGAAATTACAGGCGATCGGATGTTTTTGTATCGGGGTGAACCAGGTCGACCTAGACACAGCCACCCGGAACGGGGTGGTGGTTTTTAATGCGCCCTATTCCAATACCCGCTCCGTAGCAGAATTGGTGATCGGGTCATCAATCATGCTTATTCGCCGCATACCCGACAAGAACAAAGCCGCCCACGACGGGATATGGATGAAGGATGCAAAGGGGAGTTATGAACTGCGTGGAAAAACCCTGGGGATCATCGGCTATGGAAATATCGGGAGCCAGGTTAGCGTGCTTGCGGAATCCCTGGGTATGAAAGTTATTTTCTACGATGTGGAAACCAAGCTGCCCCTGGGAAATGCGGAAGATGCCAAGTCGCTGAAAGAACTGCTGACCCGCGCCGATGTGGTCACGCTTCATGTTCCTGAAACTCCACTGACAAAAAATCTCATCAATAAAACCAACCTGAAACTCTTTAAAAAGGGGGCGATCCTGCTGAATTATGCAAGGGGAGAAGTGGTGGATCTGGAAGCCCTCCGCCGGTATTTGCTGGAAGGTCACCTGGCCGGGGCAGCGCTGGATGTTTACCCGGTGGAACCAGAAAAGAACGGGGACCCATTCCGGACTCCGCTGCAGGATGTTCCCAATGTGATCCTGACCCCGCATATCGGGGGGAGCACTGAAGAAGCCCAGCAGAATATCGGGGAGGATGTAAGCGCCAAACTGTTCAATTACCTTGAAAAAGGGATCACGTTCGGATCGCATACTGTGCCTGCCCTGGCACTGCCCCCGCAGGCTGGCAGTCACCGGATCCTGCATATCCACGACAATGTACCTGGAGTGCTATCCGAGATCAACACCCGTCTTTCCGAAAACAGGATCAATATCCTGAGCCAGTACCTGAAAACGAATGAGTCGATCGGCTACGTGGTGCTGGATGTGGACAAGAGTATTTCAAACCGGGCCATGCACCTGCTCCGTGAGGTAAAAGGGACAATAAAAGTCAGGGTCCTTTATTAAGAAAACCCAGGTTTTAATATTTTCAATAATTACTGAAAAAATTGTATTTTGTCGGATAAACCGGCATACACATGAAAGTCGTTATCCTTGGAGCGGGTTTTGGCGGTCTGCGCCTGGCCAGGAAACTAAACAACCGGGCGGGTTTTGAGGTCGTCCTCATCGATCGTTTCAACTACCATCAGTTTCAACCGCTATTTTACCAGGTTGCCACCGCGGGTCTGGATGCCAGCAATATTTCCTTTCCGTTACGCAAAGTGTTCCAACGGAGCCGGAATGTCCGGATCCGGCTGGCAACGGTAAAACAGATCTGCCCGGATAAGCACACCGTTATCACTGATCATGAAGAAATTTCATATGACCAACTGGTTTTGGCAATGGGGGCCGACAGTAATTTTTTCGGGAGTGATAACCTGGCGGGTCATGCTTTTCCGATGAAATCGACCGTGGAAGCGCTCCAGATACGATACCGGCTACTACAAAATTTCGAGGAAGCGCTGACCACGAAAGGGGAAGACCGGGTCGGGGAATTGATGACTATTGTTGTGGTTGGCGGAGGACCCACAGGCGTGGAGATTGCCGGGGCGCTGGCAGAAATGAGGAAATATGTACTTCCGAAAGAATATCCCGAACTGGATTTTTCCCGCATGCGTATCATCCTCCTTGAGGGCAGTGAAAAAACCCTGGGAGCTATGAGTGGGAAGTCTTCCTGCCGGTCTGCTAAATACCTTGCAAAACTGGGGGTAGAGGTTTTCACGAACACACTTTTAAAGGATTATGACGGGCATTTGGCTGTTTTAAATAACGGAAAATCCATTCGTACGGCTACCCTGATATGGGCTGCAGGTATTAAAGGAAATATCCCGGAAGGCATCGATAAGAAATTAATAGTCAAGGGAAACAGGATAATTGCAAACAAGTATTGTCAGGTAGAGGGACACCCTGATATTTTTGTAATCGGGGATCTGGCTCTTATGAAGGTTGAAAAGTATCCGGATGGACATCCGCAGGTGGCTCCGGTGGCTATCCAGCAAGCCAGTGTTGTAGCCCGAAACCTGCGTATTTGGCAAAAAACGCATTCCAGGGAAGGTTGGCGGGGCTTTTCATACCGCGACAAGGGCTCAATGGCTACGGTGGGACGTAACCTGGCCGTTGTTGATATTCCCCGGCCGCGGATGTACCTGGGCGGATTTCCGGCCTGGTTGATCTGGATGGGGCTTCACCTGATGCTTATTCTCGGCGTAAAGAACCGGTTCTTTGTCTTTGTAAACTGGCTGTATAATTATATCACTTATGACCAGAACCTGAGGTTGATATTTCGCGAATTTGACAGGAAAAAAGTACCGGATACGGGTGCATAGTGCCGGAATTGCATCCGGGAGGCACTATTTTTTTTCAATGAAATGGGAGCCGGCCAGTATCATTTCGCCATTTGTCAGGGCATTGCTTTTGATCTTTACTATATGCGTTTCCAAGGAGGCTGTTTTGGTATTTTTTACAAGCCTGATCGTTTCCAGGTCGCCCGGCTCAATATTCTGAATAGGAAAATAATCGGTCCTGATCAGGCTGCCGTCGGCACGGAGACTGGAAACTTCAACGATTGCTTTCTGGAAGGTAATATTCGGCAGGGTATTCCGAACTGTGACTGTAGCTTCCTGGAGATGGCCTTCAGAAACCAGGTAATTGTCGATATGAGATATTATTTCGTTTGAAGCCGGTTTGAGCTCGATACTGTCCGCTATTGCGGAAGAAGCGGGCCGGTTTTCAGGAATACGGGTTTCCGGTGTTCTCTCAGTTCCGGGAATCTCCTTTGATTCCTTTTCAGAATGATCCGGCGATCCAGCGTCTTTGCAGGCTGATAAAAAGGAAACAACCAGAAGTGGAACCAGCAATCGGTTTGGAAACGGTTTCATAGCGGGACCTGGTTTACAATATTAATAAACTGCAATCTACACTTTCAAGAAAAGCCCTGCAATACCAGATTAAGGGTAATTTAAATTCCTATAATTTATATTATGTTAAGTAGAATTTCAAATGAATACTTCTACTTGGGGGATATCTTCCATTTGTTAAACCAATATCCCCAGGATTAAGGCGTACAGCTATAAATGACAAGACCGCCCTATCGCGGACGGTCTTGTAAAATTTTCCCGGAATATTCCTATTTGATCGAATCATATCGGTCGTTCCACTTCTTCTCTTCCGCTGCGTATTTGGCCTGGTCAGCTGGTTTCCCTTTAGACTGAGCCTTTTTAAAGGCATAAATATCCGCCAGGTAATTACATGCTTTTTTATATTGTTGTTTGTCCCGGATCTGCATATCTTCCTTTTTGGCAAAAATCTCAGCGGTTTTTTCATAAGGTTCCCGGGCCGATTCCAGCGCTTCACCGTATTGTTTATCCAGCATATCCCGTTTTGCTACATCTTCCTTCGATGCCATGGTGCCGGGTTTGGTCCGGGCCTTCATTTCAGCCGCGTGTGTGGTCCGGGCCTCATTCACTTTTACTGCTTTATTGATAAAATGGTCCCCCATAAAGATATAAGGCAGTTCGGATTCGGGTTTCAGACTGGCGGCCTTTTTGAACGCATTGATCATCTTTACTTCCAGTTCAACCGCATTGGAAGGTAAAACCGCGTTTTCTCGCAGCGAATTGAGTGTGTCATAAATGATCTCACCCAGCACCTCGTTGGCCTTGTAATTGTTGGGTTCATTAGCCAAAATGGCTTCAATCTCTTTTACCTTTTCTTCAAAATTTGCGGCCAGCCCCGCTGCAAAATCGACTTTGTCGTAATTAAAGTATTCGCTGTTCGGGTACAACTCTTTCCCCAGGGATTTGTATTTATCAAATCCTGCCATGTCCTTTTTGGTGAAATAATAATTTACAAGAAACCGGTACACGGCTTCATAATCCTCACCTGGAATTTTGGCATCCGCGAGCCTGCTGTAATACCGGGCAGCGTCATCAGGTTGTTTATTGTTTTCCGCGGTTATACCAGCCAGGATCAGCACATTGGTATCCAGCGGCGCCTGGATGATCTTTCTTGAAATCAGGAGATCCGAAAATTCAACTGCATGCTTGAGTTTTTCTATTCCGCTCGCCCATTTTTTTGCCGTATAGTCACTAAACCCTGACGAATAGTAATATGAATACAGGTTGATTGGTCCGTTCTGGTAAATGGGATCGCTCATCAGTGCCATGGAAGGATCCATTTCCTTGAACTTACGGAATGCCGCCGCTGCTTCATTTGCAAGTTCCAGCCCGGCCGCTGTTTCCTTATTGGCATTATCCATCGCCAGCCCGGCATAGATTGCCGTTTTCAGCATCCAGGCATCGGGTTTCGATGTAAATTTCTCATTCGTCATATTCTTGTCCAGTTCCTCTTTGGCCTTGGCGTTCTGTCCCAGGGTTACCAGGGTCTTGATAGGGTCATATTTCTGCCCGCTGGCCCACAAGGCAAAAGAACAAACCAGGAACAGCAAAATGGGTCTTTTCATTGTATGTATTTTAGGTGTTTAACTTTCAATAGATGTTTCCGATGACTCATCCGTTGCGTGATCCCCGTTTCCGTTTTGTTCCTGGTCTTCGAGGTTGGTGATCGCCGCGATCTCATCTCCTTCGTCCAGGCGAATAAGCTTCACGCCCTGGGTGGCTCTTCCCTGTTCGCTGATCCCGCTGACCGGCATCCGGATCGTGACCCCGCTTTTACAGGTGATCATCAGGTCTTCTTTTTCAGATACCGCCAGGATTCCTACGAGGCTGCCTGTTTTATCGGTTACGTTGATCGTCTTCACCCCTTTTCCTCCCCTGTTCGTAAACCGGTATTCGTCAATAGGTGTCCTTTTCCCGTATCCTTTTTCACTTACGACAAGGATATTCCGGAATGTTTTTTCTTCCGGTGTTACACAGATCATTCCGATCACTTCATCCCCCGGTTCACTGGCTTCGATACCAGCGACTCCGATCGCACCGCGACCGGTGGCACGGACTTTTTCCTCGGAAAACCGGATGGCACGCCCGCTTCTGACAGCCATCATCACCTCCGATTGGCCGTTGGTCAGCTTCACATCCAGCAACTCATCCCCTTCCACAATCGTGATCGCATTCACCCCCGTTTGCCGCGGGCGGCTGAAATCTTCCAGCGCGGTTTTCTTGATCACCCCGCGGATTGTACATAATACAATATTGTGCCGGCTAACGAATTCTTCGTCTTTCAGATCTTTCACATCAATGATCGTCTTTACTTTATCGTCGGGAGGCAACTGGATAAGGTTCTGGATAGCCCTTCCCTTTCCCGTCTTCTCCCCTTCCGGGATTTCCCAGATATTGAGCCAGTAACAACGACCTTTTTCGGTGAATATGAGCATGGTGTGGTGCGTGGAGGCAACAAACAGGTGCTCGATATAATCCTCGTCGCGGGTACGACCGCCCAACACCCCGCGACCGCCTCTCTTCTGGGCACGGTATTCTTCCGCAGGGGTCCGTTTGATATAGCCAAGGTGTGAGATCGTGATCACCACGTCTTCCTCTTTGATCAGGTCTTTTATTTTGACCTCATCATCCAGGTAGGTGATTTCTGTCCTCCGTTCGTCGCCGAACTTATCACGGATCTCGAGGAGTTCTTTTTTTATCAGCTCAAACCGCATGCCTTCATCGGAAAGCAGTTCATTCAGGTAAGCGATGAGTTTCATCAGTTCGTCAAATTCTTCCCGGATCTTGTCGCGTTCCATTCCCGTAAGACGCTGCAAGCGGAGTTCCAGGATCGCCTTGGCCTGTATTTCATCAAGCCCCCAGCCCGCGTTCACCAGGTTGTCTCTTGCGATATCGGGGGTGGAAGATTCGCGGATCAGCCGGATCACTTCATCCAGGTGATCCAGTGCGATCAGGTATCCTTTGAGGATATGGGCTTTCTTTTCCGCTTCGGCCAGTTCAAACCGGGCTCGGCGGATCACCACTTCATGGCGGAATTCAACAAATTCGGAGATTAGCTCCCGCAGGTTCAGGGTCCGGGGGCGACCTTTTACAATGGCAACATTATTGATGCCGTATGAAGTTTGCAGGTCTGTCAGTTTATACAGCTGGTTGACGATCACATTGGCGATCGCATCCCGCTTCAAATCGATGACCAGCCTTGTGCCTTCCTTTTTATTGGATTCGTTGTTGACATGTGCGATGCCATCAATGATTTTTTCATTTACCAGTTCTCCGATCCGGTTGGTCAGGGCATCGCGGTTTACCTGGTAAGGGACTTCTGTGATTATGATCTGCTCGCGGCCGCTGGGTTTTGTTTCCACGGTCAGGCGACCCCTTACAACCACTTTACCCCGGCCCAGGTGCATGGCCGACTTCACCCCTTCCATTCCGTAGATGATTCCGCCGGTAGGAAAATCCGGGGCTTTGACGATCTCCATCAGTTCATCGATGCTGATTTCCCGGTTTTCGATAAATGCCACACAACCATCGATTACCTCAGTAAGGTTATGCGGCATCATATTGGTGGCCATTCCCACAGCGATCCCGCTCGATCCGTTGATCAGTAATTGGGGGATCCGGGTGGGCAGCACCGTAGGCTCCTTTTCGGAGTCGTCGAAATTGAGCTGGTAATCCACGGTATCTTTCTCGATGTCATCGAGCATATGCTCCGATAACCTTTCGAGCCGGGCCTCTGTATATCGCATGGCGGCCGGCCCATCCCCGTCCTGGTTACCGAAATTACCCTGGCCATCGATCAATGTATAGCGCATGTTCCATTCCTGCGCCATCCGTACCATCGCATCATACACGGCGGTATCGCCATGCGGGTGGTACTTACCAAGCACTTCCCCCACGATACGGGCCGATTTCTTATAAGGTTTGTTGTAATGGATCCCCAGCTCGTTCATCGCGTGCATGATCCGGCGGTGAACCGGTTTCAACCCGTCCCGTACATCAGGCAGGGCACGGCCTACGATAACAGACATCGAATAGTCGATGTAGGCGGTCTTCATCTGCTCCTCGATATTGACTGGAATGATCCGGTTTATATCGTTGGTTTCATGTGGCTCAAACTGTTCTTCCATCGCTGATTTGCCTTAGAGATTTTTGTTGGTTTTTATGCCCGAAATGGGCCTTATTTCCAGCCCGTTTTTAAGGTCTGCAAATCTACTTTTTACAGGGGTCAAAACCTGATAATCCGGGCTGTTTTTTGTGGTATTTTTTACGCACAAAACGGGTCGTTTGGGGATAAAAAAATGAGGTTTTTTATAACAGATTTTTGGGATTTAGCGGCACATATTTTTCGTTAGTAACGGGGGATCTCAATATGATGACCTATATCCTGCTGCGGAACAATAAGGAATCGGGCCCGTTTCTTCTTGAGGAACTGGTAGATACCGGCTTGCGCCCTGACGACCTGGTTTGGGTGGAAGGACAAAGCGTATGCTGGCTCCGGGCTCCTGAGATCCCCGAGCTTCGCTTTCATGTAGGAAAGCCCCCGGTTTTAAAGCCCGTGTCGGCCCCTGAGACCGATGTCCGGGCAAAAGATCAGCCAGAAAATGTCAAACCAGTCAATGGTTCTGGCGCCTTGCCGAAAAAAATGATAAAAACCACGTCCCAGACACAGGATATTTCCTTTGACTCAATCGGCAAAGGAACCCAGGTAAACAGATCTTCACTCCCGGGGCCTATCATTTATTTTCCTGTTCATGTGATTCCGGCCCTACAGAAATACGCAGTCTATGCGGTTATCCTGGTCTTCGGATTAATGGCCGGTTTCCTTTTACGCCAAAAAAGTTCCAAATCCAGGGCGCCGGTCCTGATCACTTCTGCGGAGCAATATCCGGAACCACCGGTTGAAAGCCCGGCCGGGCAGGAAGAGGATCCGGATTCCATTCTTTTGTCCCCGGTAACGGAATCACCGGAAGCCATCAATGCCGTAGAAAAGCCAGATAACACAAAGGAAACTGCAAGTACGATACCGGGTAAAAAAACCCGGAATAAGGAAAACCCACCCCCAACCCAAAAATTACCCGCGAAAACGATGGATAAATTACCCGGTGCGGGGCTGCGGGAAAAGGAAACAACCGGGGCCGTAAATAAAACAGCGCCTGCCCTCCCCGACCTGAATGCCCAGGTAAAAATTACCAGCAATGATTATTCGGTTGGGTCATTTGGTGGTATCAAAAACCTCGAACTCACGGTTTCCAATGCATCCGCCTTCACTTTGAGCAAAGTGATCGTTGACCTGGATTATCTCAAACCCAGGGATGAATGGATCCGTACGGAAAAAATTATATTTCATTCCGTCGCTCCGGGTGGCTCCCAGACGATCGCCGTTCCGAAAAGTTCTCGCGGGGTGAATATTCGTTTTCGCATAGCTCACATCGAACCCGAAGCCGAGCCCGTGGCCCGTTCCGGTCAATAATTCCTGCCATCCGATCATTAAATCTACTACGTGGGTTCACTTCGTCTTTTTAATTTTTTCGTGTTAATTTACCGCTTTCATCAACCGGGTTCATATGAAGACGATTCTTTTGTTCGGGGCGGGAAAGTCGGCGACCGTTCTGATTGATTACATACTGGAACATTCGGTCACGGAGAACTGGCAGCTGGTTGTGGTGGATGCGGACCTCAAACTGGCCAGGTCCAAAGTGAATCATTCTGGCAGGGCGGTTGCGGTTTCTTTTGATATTGCTTCAGATCAGGAAAGGTCTGCTTATATCTCGCAGTCGGATATTGTGATCTCCATGCTTCCTCCGGCCTTGCATTTCCTGGTTGCGAAAGATTGTCTGCAATACCAGAAAAACCTGCTCACTGCATCTTACCTCGATGAATCCATCAATGGTCTCCGTGAAGAAATTGCAAAAAATAAATTGCTTTTCCTTTGTGAAATGGGGCTGGATCCCGGGATTGATCACATGAGTGCGATGCGGATGATCGACGGGATCCGGGCTTCAGGCGGAACGATCACCTCATTCAAATCACATTGCGGGGGGCTGGTGGCCCCTGAAAGTGATGACAATCCCTGGCATTACAAAATCAGCTGGAATCCCAGGAATATCATCATGGCAGGTAAAGCAGGCGCACACTACCGGGAACAGGGAAAGGATGTCGTTGTACCGTATGAAAACTTATTCAGCCGCGACCATGAAGTCGATATACCGGGGCTGGGACAACTTTGCTGGTATCCCAACCGGGATTCAACCCGGTACGCGGAATTATACGATTTACAATCCGCGGATACGTTTATCCGGACCACTCTTCGTCATCCGGATTTTATGTACGGCTGGAAAAACATCATTGATCTCCGGCTCACGGATGAAACGCCCCGGTATGAGACCGACGGGAAATCCCTGCACCGGTTATTCCGGGAGCATATGGAGAAGAACGGTTTCAGCGAATGGCTGACAAGAAAAATCTCGGAACGGCTAGAAGAGACCCGGGGGCTGCTGGAAAACCTGATGCAACTCATGGAAGCGGAAAACGAATCAGAAGAAGCCGGCTCGGTTCCGGGTTCTTTTGTTACTGCCGACGAAAACGGTGACCTGAGGGAGATCGAAATCGATGCAGTGAAAAAGGAGGCTGCAAGGGTACTCGCTTCCAAAATGCATGAAGCGAACCTCACCCTGAAACAACTTTATTTTTTGGGATTTGATGACGAAGAAACCCTGGTAAACCGGGGGCTTTGCAGTGCTGCGGATATCCTGCAATTTGCCGTTGAGAAGAAACTGAGCTTGCGTCCATACGATAAGGATATGATCGTCATGCTTCACGAGATCGGTTATATTTCAGGCGGGCATCCTGCTTCGATCAGGAGTTCACTGGTCGTGAAAGGACAGAACAGCCTGCGTACCGCAATGGCCAGGACGGTCGGTTTGCCCCTTGGGATTGCCGCCCGGCTAATTCTTAACGGAAAGATCCGGCTGACGGGTCTTCATATCCCCACCGCACCGGAAATTTATGAACCCGTTTTAAAGGAACTTGAGCAGTATGATATACGTTTCAGGGAGGAAAAGGTCAGCGGCTGAGTAACCGCTTCAGTTCCTCCACCCCTTCCGTAGCGGGTTTCTCAATTCTCGTTACCCATCCCATTCCCGGCATCAACGGGATTTTTTTATCAATCACATACGTTGGTGTCTCCGGGCGAGCATAGTGCACAAGCCCGGCAGCGGGATAAACGGCCAGGGAAGTTCCCACAACTACAAACAGGTCAGCTTCGTGAACCAGTGGTATAGCTTCTTCTATCCGGGGTACCGGCTCTTCAAACCAGACAATATCCGGACGGAATTGTGCGCCGTCTTCCGCCAAATCACCCAGCCTGATATCTCCGCGGACCGGAACAACAAGATCCCGGTTTCGTTCACTTCGCATTTTAAAGATTTCCCCATGCAGATGCAATACACGGGTGGAACCCGCACGTTCATGCAGGTCATCGATGTTTTGTGTAATAATGGTGACAAGGAATTCCTTTTCCAGCGCTGCCAGCCCGAAATGCGCTGTATTGGGTTTGGCAGAGGCAACCTGTTTTCTGCGTTCATTATAAAACCGAAGAACCCGTTCTGGATTTTCACGCCATCCGCGCGGGGTGGCCACCTCATTCACATCATACCCTTCCCAGAGTCCGTCGCTGTCCCGGAATGTTTTTAAACCGCTTTCTGCGCTGATGCCGGCGCCTGATAAAACAACCAGTTTCCGCATGGTTCAAAAGTAAATAAGCGCTCGCAGAAGGCAAAAGAGCTACCTGAGAAAATAAATTCATGGATAATGATCATTCCCCGGCCAGTTCGAGCACCGTGTTCCACTCAGACTCGGTGACCGGCTGCACGGAGAGCCGGCTGATGCGGACCAGCGCCATTTGGGAAAGTCTTTTTTCATTCTTTATCGTATCAAGGGATACTGGATTTTTGAGTTTCCGGACGGCCTGCAGGTCTATAGCTACCCAGCGTTCATCGTCCGTGGTGGGATCTGCGTATGCTTCTTTTACAACCCGGGCAATTCCGGTAATCTGCATGCCTTCGTTGCTGTGATAAAAAAGTACATCATCCCCCTTTTTCATGTTACGGAGATGTAGCCGTGCTGCATAATTACGGACACCGCTCCAGCAGGTCTTTTTTTCCTTCACAAGATCTTCCCAGTTGTATACCCCGGGTTCGGACTTTACTAACCAATGAGCCATTTTTTTTAGTTGAGGTTAAGGTTAAGGTCATGTTTGAGGGCAGGCTAAAAATAGTGCCATTTGATGAAACCTTTGCGGACCCTTTACGAATAAGTGGGATACCTGAACCGGTATTATTTTCCGCCGGCAACCAGGAAGCATTTCGTTACGATTGGAAATTAATCCGTTTCCTTCTTCATAAAGTCTCTGCCAGAAAGAACCTGTTTCCGTATGTGTGGGGCGTTCGGGCCGGTATCCTCCAGGATTCCGGCTTTTTTATTTTAGCGGTCTGCTTCTTTACCAGCCTGTGGCCAGTACATCCGCGATATGAAGAGTCCGGATGGAATAGCCTTTATGATCAATATAGCCCTGCAAATGCATCAGGCAAGACAGATCGGTGGAGATGATATAGTCGGCCCCGGTGGCCATTGCATTTTCGACTTTTTGTTCACCCATAGCCACGGATATGGCTTCGAATTTTACGGCAAAGGTTCCGCCGAATCCGCAACAGGTTTCCACGTCATTCATTTCAGCAATGGTGAGTCCCCCGACCCGGGCCAGGAGTTGACGGGGTTCCTGTTTGATACCGCACTCCCGCAAACCTGCACAGCTGTCATGATAGGTGGCTTTGCCCTCGAGCCGGGCCCCGAAATCTGTTACCCCGATCACATTCACCAGGAAATCGCTGAGTTCAAATACCCTTTTGCCGGTATCCTGTACTTCATGATGCAGGGATGAATTTTCAAATAGGCTGCTGTAATAATTTTTTACAAATCCCACACAGCTGGCGCTGGGAGAAACGATATAATCTGT
Source organism: Chitinophagaceae bacterium (assembly GCA_049421765.1). Taxonomy (GTDB): domain Bacteria; phylum Bacteroidota; class Bacteroidia; order Chitinophagales; family Chitinophagaceae; genus JJ008. Next base: position 1,776 of record JBMSNP010000037.1, on the reverse strand, counting down.
TCCCCTGAAATCGGCGATAAATTTAGAACAGACGGCTTTTGATTCATCCCGGAAACCGGCGTTGAAGGCAGGTTGCCCGCAGCAGGTCTGGTTTTCGTTATAACTAACAGTACAGCCCGCTTTTTCAAGCACTTTTACCATGTTGAATCCCGTTTGCGGATACAGCTGGTCGACAAAACAGGGTATGAATAACTGGACATTCATTTATCGGGCTTTTGGCAGGGAGATCATTTTCAGGGCTGCACGGGCTGCTTCTGTGCCCTTGTGTCCGTGAATACCACCGGTTCTTTCCCATGCCTGCTCCTCATTATCAACAGTCAATACACCGAATATAGTGGGGACGGGCAGGGACAGGTTGAGTTGCAGCACCCCATCCGTTACAGCCTGACACACATACTCAAAATGCGGGGTGCCGCCCCGGATCACACAACCCAGCGAAATAAAGGCATCGGGTTTCTTTTTTTTCCCCGCTGCTGCCCAGTGTGACCGGATCGCAAACGGGATTTCCACCGCCCCGGGCACTGTTACGACGAGGATCTTTTTCACACCCGCCTCCTCCAACTCCGCTACACAACCCCGCTCCAGTTCATCAACGATCGCAGCGTTCCATTCCGTTTTGACCAAAACGATACAGGCATCCTTCTTCAGAATGCCTGTACCCGTTGCATATAATTTACTTTTCAATACGTCTGCCATAAGGTTTATTCTGTGCTGTACACCCCCAGTTGAGCCAGGTAGTTATCGGCATCAAAACCCTGCTGGGTACGGGGATATTTTTCTTTGATCTCGCGGTACAGGGAGATGGCTTTTTTCGGGTCATTCAGTCCTTTTTGTGCCAGGTAGGCGGCCAGGAAAAGGCACTCTGCCGCAAAGGTTTCTTCCTTTTCAATGGTATGTGCGGCCTTGGTGTAATATTCCACCGCTTCTTTGTTTTTACCCAGGTCGCCATAAGCATCACCCAGGAGTTTATAGGCACGGGCCTGTGCGGGTTTGGAGGAACTGCTGAACTTTTTGAGGTATTTCACCGCTTTCTCATTTTCATTGAGCTTGATATAGCAGCTGCCTGCAAAAAATTGGGCCATGTTGGCCGCTTTCGTTCCACCGTACTTATCGATCACGCGAAGAAAACCCCAATGCTGTCCGTCGCCGTTCAGGGCCAGGTTCACAGAGTCCTTGCGGTAATACTCTTCAGCTTTAAACATCGATTCGACGGCCTTGGCTTCCCGGGGTTTTTTTACAAAATTCTGGTAGCCGTACCATCCCCCGATCGCCAGGATAACGATTACGCTTACGATTGTGGTCACTTTCCCGTACCGGGTCCAGAAGTCCTTTGCTTTCGCAATTACCACCTGCTCGTCAAACTCCTCTATGTTTTTCTTGTCTGCCATAATTGGTATTTCTGATTGTTTTAATTAATTAGTCAACAATGAATGGATAGTTTGGATCCACGTACACATCCTTCAGTACTTCGCTGTCATCCGGCCAGGGGCTTTCTTCCGCGAACCGGACAGATTCGTTTACAATCGTGTCAACCCGGGCATGAATGGCATCCACTTCTTCCTGGGTGGCCAGTTTCCCGTCGAGCATGGTACGGAGAACCTGCTGTAGCGGATCCCGACCTTTATACTCTTCCACTTCTTCTTTGGTCCTGTATTTTTGGGGATCGCTGATAGAATGACCTTTGTACCGGTAAGTTTTGATCTCAAGCAGGGTCGGGCCGCCTTTTTCACGTGCCCTTTTGACAGCCCGGCTGATCCCTTCATGCACCCTCACGGG
>JBMSNP010000036.1:0-29993 GCA_049421765.1 Chitinophagaceae bacterium | reverse complement strand
GCTCCCTCTTCGGCTGGCTATAGGGGTCTGGTACATCGCCGCTGCGTTCCATGTAGGAGACGCCGGCATCCACGGTTTCCCATTCAAAGGCCACGCCAGTCGCTTCCAGTACGCGGGTGGTTGCCGCTGTAATTTCAGGTCCGATGCCATCACCTTTTGCAACTGCTATTTTCATGAAGATTTTTTAACGTGTGGCGCAAAATTACGCGACCGGCCCTTAATTCATCAAGAAATACAGGTATGATTTCATATAACCGCTATTTTCATTAATTTTAGGCTATGACCAGTATGATCTCAGGAGGGGTGAAGGTAAGTGTCGAAACTTTTTACCAGCAGGACTACAGCAACCCGCAGCAGTCCGAGTACATGTTTGCTTACCGGATTACCCTGGAGAATCACAATGCTTTCCCCATCAAACTTCACCGCCGGCACTGGCATATCTTCGACAGCAACGGAAGTTACCGGGATGTGGAAGGAGAAGGCGTGATCGGGGTGCAACCCACTCTGCAACCGGGCGAGAACTATCAGTATGTGAGCGGCTGTAACCTGCGTACCGAAATGGGCCGGATGAACGGTCGGTATGAAATGGAGAACCTGCATACCCGGAACATGTTTTTTGTCAGCATCCCCGCATTCGAGATGGTGGCTCCCATGAAAAATAACTGATCAGACCGCGATCTTCCTGGTCCGCTCTTTCATCAGGGCGATAGCTTCCTCTGTTGAGCTAAAAATGGTTCCGTTGATATTCACTAGGTGCTCGGCCAGTTTATCATACCGTTTGGTGAGCAGCCAGGTAAATATATGGAGGTAATGAATTCCGTCGAAAACGATCGCCCTGTTCGCAGCGAACTCATCTTTTCGTTTGAGGAACTCTTCCGGCATTTCGGTGTAATGCATCCCCGGGCGCAGGTGGTGAATGATATGGTAGCCATCGTTCCAGCAGGTTTTGTTGTACACGGTATTGATGCAGTTGATGGAATTGGTATACAGGTTGCCGGGATCTGCCGCGTCCACAAAGGAATGCTGGGTCCAGTTGCCCAGCATCATAACCAGCCGGGCAAACAGCAGCGGCACGATAAATACGACCAGGGTGGCTTTCAGGTTGACAAAACACATGGCGATGCAAAAGGCCATGTAGATATACTCGCCGGCGGTTAGGCGACGGTACATTTTTTTTCGTTTCCGGTCGAACAGGTACCGGATCGTATTGATCACACCTACGAAAATAAACTTCAGGAAATATGCGATAAAACCGCGGGCGCTGTCGCGTTGAAAACTCATGGTGCTGCTTGTGTCATCGGGCATGTTGTTCTCAATATGATGCATTCCCATATGATGGCTGAAATACCCTTCCGGGGCGTGCCCGAACAAAGGGCAAAGGATCCAGGTCACGTACGCATGGAAAAAAGCCTGGTATGGGGCTTTCAGGGTTTTGCGGTGACAAAGGCAATGAAACATGAGTCCGAACCGCCCCTTGAAATACAATTGGGAAAGGTAGAAATATGGAACTGCCAGGGCCCACCACCACCAACCGGTCAGCAGGGGTGTGAAAAGCAGGATCGCCGCGGGTAGCACCAGCAGGTGGATCCGGGTGAGGAGGTAAATAAAAGGGAGATCCCTTTTATCTATCAGGTACCTGAGCCAGAACCTGTCATACAAGGTATATTTTTCCTTGGGCACATAGACCGGGTCGGTCAGGGGCGTGGTAAGTGATTTCATGCTTCGCGTAAATGTATGCATTTATAACTCCTTGAGGACTGACTGTTTAACGAACCGGAAAAAAATGATCCGGATTATCCCGGGTCATTTACCTGGGTTTGTACTTGGCCTCTTCAAGGATCTTTCGGGCCGGAATCCGCATGATATCTTCGGGTTTCAGATCCGGGTTTTTGGAGAGGAATTTCCGGATGATTCGCCAGCCGATCCACTGGCCCAGATTGCCCGGTGAATATTCCTGAGAGAATCCCTGTGTAAAGGGGCCTTCGCCGATATAATTCTGGATCACCACCGGGTTCAGGGAATTCAGGTCTTCATTCCGCAAAATGTCGCTCCAGATAAGACCCTCGTTTTCCTCACACCAACGGAGCTGTAACCCGGTAAACCCGGTTTTGACAGAATCGGGTGACCGGGGCAGGAATTGATCAAGCAGGTACCATTGTTTTCCTTTCTCAACCATCTGCTCAACCAGGGGTTTTCCGGTACTCTGATCCGGGAAGAGTTCCAGTACGACGGCCTTCATGCAATTGGCAGTTATGTATTTGGGTGAGAAACGCCGCGAGATGTAAAGGGGAAAGATCTCCTGCATCTGGGGGGCCTGGTATATAGAAAAATCTGCCCCTGCAAACTGCTGCAACCCTACCGCGATCCCGTTCGAAGCGGAAGCCACACCGGGGGCATCAAAAGGCCCTACAAACAAAGTAACTGGCCCGGTTTTATAGGAGGGGAAATAATATTTGACATAGCGGAAGGCCTGTTCCAGTTCATTTTTAAGCCATTCGGTCTTGTCAAACCGGAGAACAAGGGAATCGTAAACGGCGGAATATCCCCGGATAAACAACCGCGTGACGAGCAGGGTGTTGGAATCACCAGGCTGGCCGGATACTCCAAGCACTTCGTGCATGAAATCGCCATAAAAACCCGGTTGTTGATTTGCCAACTCCTGCAAACCTTCAGACAGTTGGTTGGTGTCAAGACGGAAAAAATCCCGGTCAAAACGGTTGATTGGAATCTCTACACGGATCCCTGATACATCCGGGATCCCTTTCTTGTTATTACATGCCAGCAGGATAAGGGCAAGTAAAGGGATTAAACTGCGTTTTTTCATGGTTATGGAAACGATGCGGTTCCTGGATTGTTGTTTGGTACGAAAGTACACCACAAAAGTTTAGCGTAATTTTGCAGGATGAAGATCGCCCTGGCGCAACAGAATTACCACATCGGCAATTTCGAGGAGAACACCCGGAAGATAATCGAAGGCATCCGCCAGGCCCGGGAGATGAAAGCCGATCTCGTGGTATTTTCCGAGCTCTGTATCTGCGGATATCCGCCGCGGGATTTTCTAGAGTTTGATGATTTCATCCGGAAATGCCAGGCGGCCATCGATGAAATAAAAAAGCATGCCGATACGATCGGGGTGCTGATCGGGGCCCCGGACAGGAACCCGGTAAGAGAGGGCAAGGATCTGTTCAACGCCGCCTATTTTCTATACGAGGGAGAGGTGAAAGGGGTGGCTCATAAGACCTGTCTTCCCAACTATGATGTTTTTGATGAATACCGCTATTTCGAACCTGCCTACCATTGGAACATAATACCCTTCAGGGGAAAAAAGCTGGCGGTAACCATTTGTGAGGATATCTGGAACCTCGGCGACAACCCTCTTTACCGGAATTGCCCGATGGACGAGCTGATGAAACAGCAGCCCGATATCATGCTGAATATCTCGGCCTCCCCGTTCGACTATACCCATGTGGAAGACCGGAAAGCCATTGTAAAACTCAACACAGGCAAGTATAAACTTCCGATGGTGTATTGTAATTGCGTGGGCAGCCAGACTGAAATTGTATTTGACGGGGGATCCCTGGTCGCGGACAGGGATTCAAACCTGGTTGGTCATTTACCCCTTTTCCGGGAAGCCATCGAGTTGTTTGAACTCCGGGACGACGGAACATTTGTTCAACCCGTCATCTCCCCTGCGCGGGAGCTCCCGGATGCCGAATTCAATCCTACGGAACTGGATCCCGGACTATGTATACAGGAGATCCACCAGGCAATTATCATGGCCATACGCGATTATTTCAGTAAGATGGGATTCAAGAAAGCGATCCTGGGCAGCAGTGGGGGAATTGACAGCGCCGTGACCCTGGCACTGGCCTGTGAAGCACTCGGGCCGGAACAAGTCCGCGCGGTTCTGATGCCATCCCCTTATTCAACCGGTCATTCCGTAACGGATGCGGAAACCCTGAGCAGGAACCTGGGCAATCCATTCGATATCCTGCCCATCAAAAACATATACGAAAGTTTTCTCCGGGAATTAAAACCCGTTTTCGGAGACCTGCCTTTCAGTGTGGCCGAGGAAAACATCCAGGCCCGTACCCGCGGGAACCTGCTGATGGCCATGGCCAATAAATTCGGATATATCCTGCTGAACACCTCGAATAAAAGCGAACTGGCCACCGGATACGGTACTCTTTACGGGGATATGGCCGGGGGGCTGGGTGTACTTGGTGATTGCTACAAGACACAGGTTTATGAACTGGCCCGCTATATCAACCGGGAAAGGGAAATCATCCCTCAAAATATCATCAGTAAGCCCCCTTCAGCCGAACTACGGCCGGGACAGAAGGATTCCGACTCCCTGCCCGACTACGCCATCCTGGACCGTATCCTCTTCCAGTATATTGAAAGAAGACAAGGTCCCCGCGAGATCAGGGAAATGGGTTTTGAAGAAACACTGGTGGATCGGGTCTTGCGGATGGTGAATGTAAATGAATACAAAAGGAACCAGTTTTGCCCCATCATCCGGGTCTCCCCGAAAGCATTTGGTGTGGGCCGAAGAGTGCCGATCGTGGGCAATTACCTATCCTGAATATGTCAATGTTCAAAAGTGACCTCAACCTGCTGGGTGGGTCCAACCACCGGGGTGTAGGTCATTGTAAGAACCAGGGTCGTTTCGGTCAGTTTGCTGATGGTAAAATCGTTGCTTGACCCTGAAAATAACTGGACAGATATTGTTAGAATTGTTTCTCCGGAACTGAAGCTCCAAGTAAAGGGAACTGTATCCGGGTCACCCGCATTGCATTTGGAAGCTCCTTCGCTCATGTTCCCTGTGCCCGCACTTGCAAAAACCAGGATATTGTCCTTCTGACAAGCCTGGATAAGGGAGGAAGCGTCAATACCGCCAACCGAGGCGCTTTTGAATTTCCAGGAAGCCTGGGTGAGCAACTGAGTTTTCGTTTTCGGGGGCGTACTCTTTTTATCGCAGGAGGATAATAAGAACATGGATAAGGTGAGTAAGGCCAGAAACCGGGAGAATGATTTTTTCATGTTTATGGAGGTTGATTATACTTTACAAAATTCGCAAGATTGCTATTCAATTCACTGTAAATGCCCTAAAATAGTGCCAGATTTCAGACCGTTCGTCATTGCGGCAGGCATTTTGCTAATTCCAAGTTCGTATTTTGTGCCAGCCCTTATGTACACACTTAAAAATCAACGACATCATGCTTAAGACCGCAGAGGATATCAGGCTCCTCAATGAAAGGATCACCCAGGCGGGCCGGTTTACGGACAAACTAAAGGCAGAAACCGGGAATGTGATAATCGGGCAGAGTGATATGCTCGACCGACTCCTGATCGGGCTCCTGAGCAACGGGCACGTTTTGCTGGAGGGGGTTCCGGGTTTGGCCAAAACACTGACCATAAAATCGCTGGCCCAGGCAATTCATGCAAAGTTCAGCCGGATCCAGTTTACCCCGGACCTGTTACCGGCAGACGTGATCGGAACCATGATTTATAACCAGCAGCGGAATGAATTTGTCGTGCGTAAGGGTCCGATCTTCGCGAATTTTATCCTGGCGGATGAGATCAACCGGGCCCCTGCCAAAGTGCAGAGTGCGCTGCTCGAAGCCATGCAGGAACGACAAGTCACCATCGGTGAGTCGACCTATAAACTGGATGAGCCTTTCCTGGTGCTGGCTACACAAAATCCCCTGGAGCAGGAAGGCACCTATCCCTTGCCCGAAGCCCAGGTGGACCGGTTTATCATGAAAGTGATCGTAGGCTATCCGACGATGCAGGAGGAACAACTGATCCTGCGTCAGAATATTGAAGGCAGTACACCCGCCGTGAGTCAGGTGGTTTCCATGCAGGAAGTAATGCATGCCAAGGAACTCACCGCACAGATCTATATGGATGAAAAGATCGAGCAGTATATCCTTGATATTGTATTTGCCACCCGTACGCCGGGGAATTATAAACTTGACAAACTGACCCCGCTTATTTCTTTCGGGGCATCTCCCCGGGGAAGTATCAGCCTGGGGATTGCTTCCAAGGCACAGGCTTTTCTGAACAAACGGGGATTTGTCATTCCGGAAGATGTACGGAGCATCTGCAAGGATGTGCTTCGGCACAGGATCGGGCTCACGTATGAAGCCGAAGCGGAAAATGTGAAAGTGGAGGATGTGATTGAGGATATCCTCAGGCAGATCAATGTGCCTTAGTAAAAGCGATAGGCCATCAGCCCCAGATAATAAAATATACAGGTCAAATCAACCCGATTTTAGATTTTGCTAACCACTTCGGAAATATTAAAAAAAGTCCGCGCACTGGAGATCAAGAGCAAGAAACTGACCAGTGATCTTTTTACCGGTGAGTACCACAGCGCCTTCAAGGGAAAGGGCATGTCCTTTAAAGAGGTCCGGGAGTATGCGGCGGGAGATGATATCCGGTTCATCGACTGGAACGTTTCCGCCCGGTTCGGACACCCGTTCAGTAAACTCTTCGAGGAAGAACGGGAGCTGACCGTGATGCTCCTGGTGGATATCAGCCGGAGTTCGCTGTTTGGTACCGCACATGCAAGAAAGCGGGATATCGCTACAGAGATCGGGGCCGTACTGGGTTTTTCCGCGGTAAATAACGCCGATAAGATCGGGGTCATTTTTTACAGCGACCGTGTGGAAGGGTATATCCCGCCGAAAAAAGGGAAGCAGCATGCATTGTATATCGTCCGAGAACTGCTGACGAAGGAACCGGCGGGGAAGGGCACCGGCGCCCATCTCGCACTCAGGTATTTCAATAATGCAACCCGGCAGAAAAGTATTGCTTTTGTACTGAGTGATTTTATCGATACAGGGTATGAAGATGCTCTCCGGATCGCCGCGAGGAAACACGACATCATCGGCATTAAAATTTATGACCCGATGGACCAGGTTCTGCCGGATGCCGGTCTCCTGCTCGTGGAAGATGCGGAGAGCAGGGATCAGAAATGGGTGGACAGCAGCAATGCCTATGTGCGTCACCGGCATGAACAGGAATTTTTCCGGTTGACGGATATCACCATCCGTCAATTCAAAAAAGCCGGTTGTGACCTGCTTCATATTAAAACAGGTGAAGACTATGTTCGTGTGCTGCAGCGATTTTTCCTGAGCCGAAACCGATGAAACCCGCCCATGCCACCTGTAAGAAACATATTTTTATATATCATCCTGGCCTGGGGAATTCCGGCAATATGTCAGGATACAGAGCATGTACGTGTATCGGCTGACAAAGCCCGGATCCTGCTGGGTGAGCCCTTTACCCTGCAAGTTTCCCTTCGTGCGGGCCTCGACGTGAAAAAAGATCTCAGTCTGTTGGACAGCATCCCGTATTTCGAACGGGTGGGCGAGCCTTCCATTGACAGTGCCACCCGGAACGGGTATTTTTCATTTGAAGGCCGATACCGGCTAGTCAGTTTTGATTCGGGCCACCATGTCATCCCGGCTCTTGTCTTTTCAAAAAAGCTTCGTTCCGATACGATCGGTATTGATGTGGTTTTCTCGGAATTTGATCCCGAAACGGGATACCATGATATCAAGGATATCATCGAAGTAAAAAACAGAACTAAAAAACGCTGGGGTTGGTTTGCCGCGGGCGGGGCCTTGCTGGCCGCCCTCCTGTTATGGTATCTGTACCGGAAGAAAAGACCCATTCCTGCCGCCCCCCCCGCCCGGGACGTAGATCCTTACCGGGAAGCGATCGGCCAACTCGAGCAGCTACTGCGTGCAAATCCCGGAGTCAAGCCTTTTCATACTCAGCTGGCTGCTGTTTTCCGGCTCTATGTTTACCGAAAGAAAGGAATCCTGTCTCTTCAAAAAACAACGGATGACCTGGTTATACAACTAAAAGGACACGGTCTTTTACCCGGTGGATTTGAAAAGCTTTGCCAGGCACTCCTCATGGGGGATCTGGTAAAATTCGCCCAATACCAGCCGGGTGAAGAAGAGAACAGGATCGCATTTGAAACGATACGGGATTCAATCACTGAAATGGAAAAGGGAGAGGGGGGCCTGTCCCCGGATGTAGATAAACCGTAACCCATGCTGTACAATTATCTGAAGGATATTCATTTTGCTTTTCCGGCTGCGTTCGGGTTGTTCATCCTGTTACCAGTATTGGCTTGGTGGTACCTGAAGAAAAGTGATACGCGTCGTTCTGTTATCCTGGTTTCCACCACGGGTACTTTCGGGGCAAGATCCTGGAAAAACAGGTTCCGACACCTGCCCTTTTTGTTACGAATGCTTTCTGTTGTTGCCCTGGTACTGGCATTGGCCAGACCCCAGGAAAGAAACAAAGAAGAGCGAACCGAGGGGGAAGGTATTGATATCGTATTGTGTATGGACGTGAGTGGAAGCATGGGCTCCCGTGATATTGCCCCCTCCAGGATGGAGGCAGCCAAAGAGGTTGCGATGGATTTTGTGAGAAGCCGGCCGGTGGACCGTATCGGCCTGGTTATTTTTTCGGGAGAGAGTTTTACGCAATGTCCCATTACCACGGACAGAAATACTTTGCTTACACAGATCCGAAACCTCGAGTCACGTAAATTCCTGGCCGACGGGACAGTGATCGGGGAAGGACTTGCAACAGCGGTAGACCGCCTGACAAAAAGCCCGGGAAAAAGCAAAGTGATCATCCTGCTGACGGATGGCAAAGAGGATCCGCCGGAAACCCGGCTGATCGATCCGCTGACCGCACTTGAAATAGCCAAATCCGGAAGTGTGAAAGTCTATACGATCGGGATGAGTGCAGGTCCCGTCCCTTTGGCAGAGCCCTCCGGGATGGAAAAGGGAAAGCGGAATGCGGCCGTGGGTTTTGTGGGCGCGGCTTTGGTTCAGAAAATTGCAACCGAGACCGGGGGCCGGTATTTCCGCGCACGGGACCGGGAAGCGCTGAAAAGCGTTTATAGCCAGATTGATCAAATGGAAAAATCAAAAGTGGAGACCATTACACAGGAACGGGTCAGGGAGCGATTCATGCCCTTTGTACTTGCCGCGCTGGGTTTTGTTTTTTTGGAAATTGTACTCCAGTTTACTTTATTCCGAAAATTTCCATAGTATTTTATAAAAACTGATTCTGCTTTCATTCCTGTAAATTAGCGGCCGCATGAAGGCGCTAGTTTATAAATCCACCGGCAGCTGGTACAACCTGAAAGATGAGAATGGTATATTCTGGAACGGGCGTACCAAGGGGGTCCTGAAGCTGGACGATATCACAAGCACCAACCCGTTGGCCGTGGGGGACTGGGTGGAAGCCGAGCCAGAGAACGAAACAGACCATACGGCCGTGATCACGGCCGTTCATGACCGGTTTAACTATATCAACCGCCAAAGCCCCCGGCACAAACACCAGCATCATATCGTCGCGGCAAACCTGGACCAGTCACTGCTGATCGCCACGCTTCGGGAGCCCCGGACCTCGCAGGGGTTTATCGACCGGTTCCTGGTAGCTTCTGAAATGTATCATGTGTCAGCCGTGATTGTTTTTAATAAATCAGATATCTACAAGCCCCGGGATATGGAAAAATTCCGGGAATGGAAAGCCATGTACGAGGCTGTGGGGTACACCGTCCGGTTGGTAAGCGCGGAACAGAAGCAGGGGCTTGACGAGTTAATGGATCTGCTGAAGGGGAAGACCACCCTTGTAAGCGGGCACAGCGGGGTCGGAAAGTCATCCCTGCTGAACGCATTCTTCCCGGGTATGAATTTGAAGACAGGTGATATCAGCGGGTGGAGCGGTAAGGGGCAGCACACGACCACTTTTGCCGAAATGTTCGACCTGCCATTTGGGGGAAGGATCATTGATACTCCGGGGATGCGTGAGTTCGGACTGGTGGATATTGATAAACAGGAATTATCCCATTATTTCCCGGAGATGCGGGAGCGGCTGAATCATTGTCAGTTCAACAATTGCCTGCACTATAATGAGCCGGGTTGTGCCATAAAGGATGCGGTTGCGCAAGGGGTAATACATGAAGACAGGTATGTCAGTTACCTGGGGATCCTGGATTCCATCGGGGAAAAGAATTATTGATTCCGACCGGGTGATCAGGCGATATTCCGGTTCCCGGAGTTTAACAGTCTTCCTTCCAGAACACCGGCCAGTTCCACCACCGCTTTATTATCCTTGTTCAGGGCATCGCGGGTTTTCGTGGGAAAAATCGATATCCCGTTATAGATGCTGTAATGCAGGGTAAGATAGTGACCCTTGAACCGGAATTCCCAGTCGATCGCGTCAAAATCGTCTTCCTTGTTGGAAAAACGGATCTTAAGATCCTGGCTGAGGATATCGGCCACATGGTAAAATTGTTTCAGACCGCCGTCATCGGCAATGACGGCTTCGGTACAGCCGAGGGTGGTTCGCAGGGTTAGGCTCATAGTTAAGGTGTTTAAGTTGATTCATACTACGGATAAAATCTTGTCGTATTAATCCCAAGACAGGATTGTTACTGCAAAAGCTGCACAAAAACAAAACCTTAACTTTTAAATTTCTTCGCTTTCTTCATTGATTTGGCTGCATCGGGATCGCCGCTGAGAATCTTTTCGGCACCCACGTTCTTTCCGTTGCTGGGGCATCCGGTCTTTCGCTTGAACAGATTGCTCAGTTTGCCGCATGAGGATAGTATCATCATGAGACTCAGGGCAACGGTAAAATACCGGAGGTTTTTCATTGTAGACAGCTTGAATTTACATAACGAATTTACGGAGAAATAATTGCATCAGGAATAGTAAAGATGCCTGGTAAAAGCTACGTGTTTCGAGCTTTGGGCTTCTGGTTCACAGTTAAAAATTAGTAGTTAATATCCTGAGTCTCATATACTCTCGAGGCTGAACACACAGAGCATGCAGTTATACTCCCCTGAACCAGTCCGCATATTTCACATAATTATTGGCGATCCGGTGGATCTCCCCGCTGATCAGCTCGGAGGAAATATCTTTTACTTTTTTTGCAGGTACCCCGGCATAAACGCTGCCGGGTTCGCAAACCGTGTTTTCGAGTATCACTGCCCCTGCGGCAATGATGGTGTTGCTGTGCACCACTGCATTGTCCATTACGATGGCACCCATGCCTACCAGCACATTGTCGTGCAGGGTGCACCCGTGGACAATCGCGTGGTGACCGATCGAAACGAAGTTTCCGATCGTGGTGCCGAATTTCTGGTATGTACAATGGATGCAGGCCCCGTCCTGGACATTGACGCGGTTTCCCATTCTGATAAAATTCACATCCCCGCGGATCACGGTATTGAACCAGAAACTGCAATCGTCCCCTGCCAGAACGTCTCCGACGATCGTTGCATTCGGAGCAATGAAACAGTTTTCCCCGAACCGAGGCGATTTACCTTCTACTGGCAGTATAACCGGCATATATAAACTTTCTTTTGTGTATTATTAATCAAAAATCAATGCTTACTGATTTTTGGTTCTTTGAATGCGGACGATCAGTATCCTGCAAATTACCCAAAATCTTTGCCTCTTTGGTGGCCCTTTGCGTTCTTTGCAGAAATATCTTTCCTTGAATCAGCGGGAACTTTTTTTACGGCATATTGCCCAAACCTCCCCGGCCCCCCTCGCGCTGGAAATCGTCCGGGCGGAGGGGAGTACATTGTACGATTCAGCGGGGAGGGAATACACCGATCTGATCGGGGGTATCAGTGTTGCCAACATCGGTCACCGGCATCCGAAAGTGATTGCCGCGATCCGGGATCAACTGGAGGCATATCTCCATATTATGGTTTACGGTGAGTTCGTGGAATCACCCCAGGTCGGGTATGCAACCCTATTAACGCAGCATTTACCATCTTCACTGAACACAGTTTATTTTACCAATTCCGGAGCCGAAGCAATGGAAGGAGCGATGAAGCTTGCCAAGCGGGTCACCGGCCGGACACAGATAATCGGATTTGAAAAGGCCTACCATGGATCCACCCAAGGTGCCCTGAGCCTGATCGGGGACGAGTACTGGCGAAATGCCTACCGGCCATTGCTGCCCGATGTGCTGCACCTGGTTTATAATGATTTTGATTCGTTGAATGAGATTTCTGAAAGAACCGCCTGTGTGATCGCAGAAACAGTACAGGGAGAGGGTGGTATTATCATTCCTTCAGCCGAATGGATGTCTGCCCTGAGAAAAAAATGTACCGAAACCGGAGCGTTGCTGATCCTGGATGAGATCCAGGCGGGTTTTGGAAGAACCGGCCGCTTATGGGGTTTTGAACATTTCGGTATTGAACCTGACATCCTGCTCTTGGGCAAAGCGCTTGGTGGGGGGATGCCGTTGGGAGCTTTTATCGCTGATAAATCTATAATGGATGCATTTACAGGTAACCCGGTCCTGGGGCACATCACTACGTTTGGCGGTCACCCGGTATGCTGTGCTGCAGGCATGGCGGCGATGCAGGCACTGCTGGAGGAAGGTTGGACAGATACCGTGAAAGCAAAGGAGGATTTATTCAGGACTTTACTGGTACATCCGGAGATCAAATCCATTCGTTCGTTTGGATTGTGGATGGCCGTTGAATTTGATTCATTTGAAACCAATAAAAAAATAATAGATGCCTGTATAGCTGGTGGTGTGCTGACAGATTGGTTTTTATTTGCGTCAGACTGCCTTCGAATTTCTCCGCCCCTGGTTATTTCAGATGCTCAGATTCATCAGGCTTGTGAAAGGCTGGTGCAATCTATCAACAAGTTCTCACCTGATTAAAATCATGGGGTTAACTGTTGATTTCATTTTACCTTACCAGGTGAATTTTCACATTAACGCTTCAGGGCATGAAAAAGCTGATCTTACTTTCTGCCTCACTGGTTGTTTTGAACGGGATTTTTGCTTCTGCTTTGGTGATTCAGCCGCCACTCAATGCTTCAGCTATTTATATTACGGTTGGCAATACAGGCAGGATGATCTCACTACTGGATCTTTCACGAATCAAAATAAAGGACTTCGAAGCACTGACAGGTGAAAAAATGAAATTGATAAGGCGGCTTGGTTTTAAGGCGGCTCAAATGCAGCTTTGCAGATTCATTGATACGGATGGCACCATCAGCAATAGAAAAGCTGGAAAATTTTTAAGTAATATTATTGAGGGACAAAAGGGGTTTCATTTTGGAGGATTTGCGTTGGGCTTCTTCTCGTGGGTTATGTTATTTATAGGGGGGCTTCTTGTTGCCTATCTGATAAAGGATGAAAAAAGAAAGAACAGGATAAAATGGGCCTGGATCGGGTTTGCCACCGGATTCTTAGTCGGGGTTATTCTTGCCTTAATTATCGGTTTCGATGTAGCTTTTTAATCGGAAAATTTATGCTGCCAGATCAGCCTTCATTTATGATTCCGTAATTCCTTTGACAGGGGCTGAAAACAATTACGTTTTATTCTACCTCCACCACCAATTCGATCTCCACCGCCATATTAAACGGCAGGGAACACATACCAACTGCTGACCTGGCATGCTTCCCTTTTTCACCAAATACCTGCACCATCAGGTCCGAAAAGCCGTTGATCACTTTTGGATGGTCCTTAAAATCCGGGTCACAATTGACCATTCCCAAAACTTTGACGATGCGTTTCACTTTTTTCAGATCGCCCAGTTCTGCCTTCAGAACCGAGAGTTGGCTAACCGCAGTCAGGCGGGCGGCTTCATATCCCTGTTCAACGGCCAGGTCTTTGCCAACCTTACCTGTCATGTATCCTCCTCCGGGAAGGTTCGGTCCCTTTCCGGCCAGGAAAAGCAGGTTCCCGCTGCGCACAGCATTCACATACGTGGCTATGGGGGAAGCAGCGGCGGTTAGATCTATTTGAAGTTCTTTCAATTTGGCTTCAGGGTCCTGGGCAAAAAGAGGACAGGTGATAAGGCCGTAAAGGCTGATCAAAAATATTTTTTTCATGCTAGAGGGATTTAAATGCGAAAGCGGCCAAAAGGGCGCCGATGACAGGCCCTGCGACCGGAATCCAGCTATAACTCCAGTTGCTGTCCCTTTTCCCAGCTACAGGGAGAATAAAATGGGCGATCCGGGGGCCGAGATCGCGCGCCGGATTGATGGCGTACCCGGTGGGGCCACCGAGTGATAAACCGATTCCCAGTACCAGGAGCGCTACGGGAAGGGCATTCAGCGTTCCCAGGGAATCAGTCGGCTTTGACATGGCCAAGGCCCCGAACATGAGTATAAAAGTGCCGATGATTTCTGTGACCA
Source organism: Chitinophagaceae bacterium (assembly GCA_049421765.1). Taxonomy (GTDB): domain Bacteria; phylum Bacteroidota; class Bacteroidia; order Chitinophagales; family Chitinophagaceae; genus JJ008. The sequence continues at coordinate 15,773 of JBMSNP010000036.1, read as the reverse complement.
GGTTATTTAGCACACTTGATATGGCAGGTGCGTTGCAGAAAACAGCCAGTTTCAGGTCCTTGTCTTCGGTAATGGCAAAATGCTGGCGATAGGCCAGCCAGGCCAGGGTGGCGCCGGTAAAGGCTCCGAGGAACTGAGCCCCAATATATGCAGGTAATAACGATGCATCAAATTGACCCGAAACCGCGAGTGCAATGGTGACCGCCGGGTTGAGGTGCCCGCTTCCACCCAAATTGACAGAACTATAGACCCCGAGGAAGACTGCCATCCCCCAGCCAAAAGTGATTACGATCCACCCACCGTTCTGTCCTTTGCTGCCATTTAACAACACATTGGCAACCACACCGCATCCCATTACAATGAGGAGGGCTGTTCCGGTAAATTCACCGATAAAAGGAGACATGTTTCTCAGTTTTGGTTTGAAAAAAATCAAGTGGGGAGATAATGCCCCGCCAGTGAACTAAAGATATTGATTTGTTCCTGTATCCACTGTTCATCCCGATCCAATTCAATGGCCATAAGCCGGGCGACTGTAGGAGCCATGCGAAGGGCTGTTCGGGCATCCAGCAGCAGTTGACGGGTTCTTCGCGACAGAAAATCTTCCACGGTCATGCACATCTCGTTCCGTACGGCCAATCGCAACTGTTTCTTGACGATATCGGAGTCGGGGTAAATTTTTTCATCTTCTTCCGGGTGCCCACGACCGGAATCCATTGGTATCAGGTCTCCGTGGGAACGGGAAATACCGGGTGAATCCGCGCCATCATCCTGGTCTTTCATAATATAAACCAGGGACATTTCTTTTGTGAGACAGGGTCCTGATTTCAACCCGAATTTCCGGATCGTAAAATCCAGTACATCTTCGGCCATACGCCGGTAAGTGGTCCACTTGCCACCGGTAATGCTTACCAGTCCCGAATCGGAAAGCGAGATCCGGTGATCCCGGGTCAATGCGGCTGTTTTCCCGGTCCTGCCTTTTACCAGCGGCCTGAGTCCCGCGAACATGCTCCGGATATCGGACAGTTGCGGGTCCTTACTGAGATACCGCCCGATTTGCTGCAACACAAAATCGATTTCCTCCTGGAGGGGAACGGGTTCCGACTGGATGTGTTTCATAGGAGTATCCGTGGTGCCAAGTACCAGTTTACCATGCCCGGGAACAGCAAACAAAACACGCCCGTCATCCGTACGCGGTATCATGATGGCCGTGTTACCGGGGAGGAATTTCTTATCCACCACCAGGTGGATCCCCTGGCTGGGCTGGATTAAAGGCCGGTGTTTAGGGTCATCCATTTTCAGGATGGAGTCTGCAAAGACACCTGTTGAGTTTATGACAATCCGGCTGCGAATCTCGTAATCCAATCCGGTTAGCTGGTCTTTTACCCAAACCCCGCAGATCCTGTTCTGCATTTTCAGCAAACCGGTTACCGGGAAATAATTCAGGAGCGTGGCCCCGTAATGTTCTGCTGTCAGTGCAATATCAAGGGCCAGCCGGGCATCATCGAACTGCGCATCATAATAAAGTATTCCCCCCCTGAGATTTTTGGGGTCGAGTGTGGGGGCATGTTGCATGGTTTCCTCCCGGGAAAGGAATCGGGAAGGACCCAATCCCCTTTTCCCCGCCATATTATCATAGATCTTCAACCCGATGCCATAAAATGGTTTTTCCCACCACTTATAGCAGGGAACTATGAATTGCTGTTTGTGTACAAGGTGTGGAGCATTTTTAAGTAGCAGGGCGCGTTCTTTCAGTGCCTCACGAACCAGCCGGACATTTCCCTGTTGCAAATATCGGACACCGCCGTGTACCAGTTTTGTGCTCCGGGACGAAGTACCGCCTGCAAAATCTGCTCTCTCCAGCAGAACCGTTTTCAAACCCCTTGAAGCGGCATCCAGGGCGGTGCCCAAGCCGGTGGCGCCACCTCCGATGATACAAATGTCCCACTCGGTTCCAGAAGCTATTTTTTGTATGGACTCGGTTCGGTTCAGCAGGAAGGGATTTAATTTTCAGGTTAATTAATAACCGGATCGGTAAGGATGCAGGAGATGTCAGTTGAAATCGTATGGCCTCAGGCCAATAAAATATTTACCGGTCATCTGCCCAGGCAATGGTTGCCCTGACGGCCCGGTTCCATCCTTTGATCTTTTCATCCCGGGTTTGCAATTCCATGGCGGGTGTGAAGACCTGGTCCGACTGCCACTGATCCCGGATCTCATCCTCATTTTTCCAGAAACCAACGGCGAGCCCGGCCAGGTAGGCGGCTCCCAGTGCGGTGGTTTCAGTGATGCGGGGCCGAACCACCCGCGTTTGTAAAATATCGCACTGGAACTGCATCAATGCATTGTTAATTGTGGCACCTCCGTCGACCCTTAACTCCGAGATACGGATTCCCGAATCCGCTTCCATAGACTTCAAAACATCATGGGTCTGGTATGCGATGCTTTCAAGGGCAGCCTTAGCAACATGGGCAGTGTTTGTTCCCCGTGTCATACCGAAAACCGTTCCCCTGGCAAAGGGATTCCAGTACGGGGCACCCAACCCGGCGAAAGCCGGGACGATATAAACTCCGTCACTACCCGATACCTTTCCTGCCAGGCTTTCTATATCAGCTGATTTTTGTATGATCTTCATTTCATCCCTTAGCCATTGTATCACGGCTCCGGCCATAAATACGCTGCCTTCCAGGGCGTACTCCGTCCGCCCTTCAATTTGCCAGGCGATGGTGGTCAGCAGGTTGTTTCCCGAAAGAATGGCTTTTTCACCTGTATTCATCAACATAAAGCAACCTGTGCCATATGTATTTTTTACCATACCGGGCCGGGTGCAGAGCTGTCCGAATAAGGCTGCCTGCTGGTCCCCGGCGATTCCGGCTACCGGGATGCGAGAGTCGGGTATGATATTCCCGGTTACTCCGTAAATGTGGCTGCTTGGTTTTACATCGGGTAAAACTGATTCAGGGATATCAAACAGCGCCAGGAGTTCCGGGTCCCAATTAAGGGTATGGATATTGAAAAGCATAGTGCGTGAAGCATTGGACACGTCAGTTACATGTACCTCTCCATTGGTCAGTTTCCAGGTAAGCCATGAATCGATCGTACCGAAAGCCAGTTCTCCTTTTTCGGCGCGGGATCTTGCGTCTTTGACATGGTCCAGGATCCATTTTAATTTGGTGGCCGAAAAATAAGCGTCAATCACCAGCCCGGTTTTTTTCTGAATCAAAGAAGCTGTGGACTGCCCCTCTGGGGTATTTGAATTTCGCAATACATCGCAATATTCCGCAGTTCGACGGTCCTGCCAAACGATTGCATTGTATACAGGCTGCCCGGTGTGCCGGTCCCAGACCACTGTTGTTTCGCGTTGGTTTGTGATCCCGATCCCCGCTACCTGCTTCATATTAATACCGGCACTGGCCACGGCTTCGGCCATGGTGCCGAATTGCGTGCTCCATATTTCAAGGGCATCGTGCTCCACCCATCCGGGCCGGGGATAGATCTGTTTGAATTCCTTTTGTGCCAGTCCGGTAATATTTCCCTGCCGGTCGAAAAGCAGGCTCCGGCTGCTGGTGGTACCCTGGTCAAGGGCCAGAATGTATTGCGACATATCAGGTCATTTATATCCCAGTAAGTTACTGGAAAAACCCAGTACCTTACTAAAGTCATTGGTCTGACTTTTTCTCTTCATTAATTTACATATCGGAAAATTTCTATGCCAATCTCGATTGTAATCATAGTGAGTAAAAACGATGCGACCGGAACGGAAAGGACGCTGGATAGCATCCATTCGCTCGGAGCGGATATAGTGCTTTATGATATCAGTAAGACGGAATTTGCGGAAACGGCGGCCCGGCGATATGGAGCGCGGTTATACAAGGGAGAATGGGATGGGTATGATCAGGTCCGTTATAAGGCGTCAGTTACGGCACGGTTCGACTGGATCCTGATGCTGCATACCGGTGAAGAAGCGGATGAACTGCTTCGTCATTCGATCCGGAACCTGGATCTTACACCCCGTAAGCTTGCATACCGGATCCGTTTCAAGAATTGTTACGAAAACCGCTGGCTTGGTCACGGGGAATGGGGCGGGTATTATCACCTGCGGCTGGCCAACCGGTCCATGATCCGTATGCCAGACCGGAAGATAAATGAAGGGATGATCAGGAGCCAGGGAATACCTGTTAAAAGGCTGCCGGGAAATATTCTTCATACAATCATTCCGGACCATAAAACCCTTCAGGAAAAGCTGTCCCGGGATGCACGTTGCGTGGCGTTAAGGAATTACCGCCATGGGCTGCAGGTAACATTTTTCAGGCAGTTGCTGTCGCCGCTGGCTGCTTTTGTCCAGCAATATTTTTTTAAGCGGGGATTTCTGGATGGTTGGCAGGGGTTCGACTGTGCCAAATTGGGAGCCTGGTATACTTATATGAAATATTCGTATTTGCGCAGATTGAATCATTCCCTAAAACGCTACCCTGAAACTCCCAAATACGCCAAATGAGCGATCCCCTTCACGGGGTATGGTGGTGGGTAACACGCGCCAGACAAAATCGATCCGGAATACTTTAAAAATATTGTCGACCCCGGTACCCAGTTCCAGGTAAGTATCTCCGTCGAGAGTCTGGAAAGAATACCCCTGTTTAAAGTTCAGTGCCCGGTTGGCCGGGGTGAGGCTGCCCCAAAGCGCCTTGGCTGTCCAGAACTGGCGGAACCGCAGTTTGGGAAACCACCTGAATATGCCATTCCCGAAGTTGTGTTCGATATTCACACCGGCATATTTATCGTGGATGAACTCCCATCGGTTCATCATATTGAATGCGTATTTGTTGTAATAATACAATTCATTCCCCGGGGCCACATCGAGTAATGTGTAGGGCAGTGTTCCGAAGGTTTTGCCGCCGTAGAGATACCAGGAAATATTCCCGAGCGGAGGCAGTTTGAAGTTATCGGAGATGCTTGCCGAAAGTTTTGTGTATTTATAACTGCTCCGGAAAACCCCGGCAAACCCCCGGGTGATATTGATCTCCCCGATGGGGTAAGCGCTCCCGAGACTGGTCCGGTAAAAATGACTTTCAAGAAAACGTTCGAGCCAGGCAAACCGGAGCTTGAGCGAAACCTCGAAGGTTGTGAGCGGATCCCCGGAAGCCGTTGTACGGAACGAATCCAGGGGTACCAGGTTGCGCAGGGGCAGGGTTGATTTATGAATGATGGTAAGCCGGTTCGACATCCAGGGCAGTACCTCCTTGAAAAATTCAAACCTTTTTTCATTCACTTTGATGTTTTTAACTGGTATGCCCTTTTTCCGGATGGCAAGGGCGAATACATTATCCTGTGATACTTCGCCGTAATAACCTTGTCCCCAGTCCAGGTCATTGGTATAAGAAGCATAGAGATAGGTACGGGGGTCCTTATTGGGAAGAAAAAAGGCCTCTGCCATACCCTTCAGTTTTTGGTCACCGAAACCATAAGCCAGGTATGTATGTAGCTTGATTTTTTTATTGAAATGCTTGTTTGTGCCCAGGTCAAACCGAAGCCGGAAACCTTCCCAGCCGTTTGATGTCACCCAGTTGAACCAGGGACCGATCTGGTAGTTCCCGATATCCCTGTAGCCTGATCCGATAAATGTCATGGTCTTGGTGAACTTCTGGAATACGGGTGCATTCGTCAGCGTATCGATCATTTTGATGATGTTGCTTTCTGTCTTGCTGAGCGGTTCATGCCGCGCGGTACTCCAGAATTCCCGGGATTTGTCTGCAGCTTTTGGCAGGGTAATGATCTCTTCCGCGAGTTTATTTTTCAGCAACTCCTGCGATACGGAACTGTCGTTTACCAGCACATTCCGGTAAGTAGTGGTTTTGCGCCCGATGAAACCCGGTCTGTCTTTCCCGACCGGCGAGAGATCCACCACGAATTTATCCTTGGAAAGAAACCAGGTACTGTCGTTGATCAGTTTGTATTCCTGGATAAGGCTGAGGTTCTCCACAAAATTCACGTTGGCTTCCTTACCGAGCCGCAGGTTCATCCGCTGGATCGCAAAGCTGCCAACATGCACCCAGCAATCCCCTTCAAACGTGTCACCGCCTTTGCGCCGGGGGGTAAAGACCAGGTGAAAGTAACGCTGACCGGCAATCTGCTGGGTATCCACAACACGGTAATTATAATAGTAATCCCCGTTATCGCTGGCAGGACTTACAAACTGCCGGTCAAAAACAGGGATAAAGTTATTATAGACGTTCACTACCTGGTCCATGCCGCCCAGCATTTTCAGAACGCTTTCATTCCTGGCGCCTGTGATATTGGCCGCCTTAATAATTTCCCGTCTTTTTTTCGGGTCTTTCTGATAATAATAATCGGAGATGGCTTCTGTCAGGTAGGAGGGAAGATAACGGGCTCCTTCGAGGGTGTCGATGTGCTGGCTGATCAGTTCACTGATGGGTTTCAGGGGTTTGAACTTTCCGAATTTCTGGAAATTGATGTTTTTGAGATCCAGTTCGAGTTTGTTATACAGCTCATAGGAGAAATTCCGGAACCGGTATCGGTCATTCTGTGGTTTGTGTTCTACGATCTTGCGCCAGACAAAAAGTCCCCGGTTCACTTTTACTTTTACCGATGCGCCATCATTGAATGTACCTCTTTCCAGCAGGATGGTGACTTCGAGGCTGTCTGGTGATTTTGCCAGGGTGAGGTAAAAGGGCTGGTAACCCACGCAGGTGACTTCCAGGGTGTCTGAAGGCCAGTTGTTCAGCAAAAATGAAAAACTTCCCGAGGAGTCTGTGAATTTGCCCACCTGGGTATTCCGAAACTGGACGGAAGCGAAGGGGATCCGTTCTTCACTGCTTGCATCCTGCACCAGGCCCCGCAGGAGTCTTCCCTGGCCGGAGCCCGCATGGGTGGTCAAAAGCCAAAGGACTGCCAGGAGCAGTGGCCGGTATTGTTTCTGCAGGTGCATGAGCCCCTAAAAATACGCCAGCTTATGTTAACCCCGGTCTGTTAAAATTTCTGAAATAAGCCCGCCAGGACATCCGCCTGTACTATGAAAAATTTTAAAAATATATTTCCTTCGTTCGCGAGCCGGCAGTTTCCGATGTGCCTGGGATGGGATCCTCGCTTTTTTCATAACCGAGCCAAATGCACGGTTTCATTTCACGGCCACCCTGCTGGTGATCCTGTTGTGTTTTTTAGTCCTAAATTGTTATCGATATGAAAATAGCCTGGTCATTTCCGGAATCCCGCCGACCCTTACCCGGGTCTGCCCGTCAATGGTTAATCATTTCCTGCTGTTCAGTTTGATCCTGCTCATGGCCCGGATCCGATCCGGGGCTCTTAGGTCATTACATCAGGTTTTCAGGATCAGAAATCCAGTCCCATGGCAAAGTACCAGGCGGGTTTTCCTTTAAATACCCCGTTCATTTCCCAGGCCGCATCGATCCGGAGAAAATATCCCAGCAGGGTACTGCGTGCGCCAAAACCATAGCCCCCGGCAAAGGGTCCGATTCCGCCGGCTTTTACCTTGACCTGGAGGGGCGGGGCGATATAGGTTACATTAGGCCGTTCAAACTTATCAAAACGTCCGTTCCAGGCCGTGCCCAGGTCGGCAAACTGTACGATCTGGAAATTGCGCAGGAAGGCATTGTTGATCGGTTTATTAAAGAATGAAGTAAACACAGGCACCCGGATCTCACTGTTTATCACCACCGCATTATTCCCGTTCGCCACGTTTTGCCGAAAACCACGCAGGTTTACCGCAAGCGACTGGTAGGCGTAATCATTATCCGGGTCTGGTCTGTTGGCCGGGTTGAAATAACGGTACGAACCATCATCTCGCTGGTTGTTTCCGAACATCAGCCAGTTGTCCACCCCGCCGAGATAATAAATGATCTTTTGATTGCCCCAGGAGAAATCACCGGCTGCACGTACCGCCCAGATGATATTGCGGTAGATCGGCAGGTAATGGCGCCCGTCAAATCCGAAATTGAATGTCGTGGGGTGTTTTTTCAATCCGGCATCCCCGGTCTTTTTGATCCGAGCATTGATGTCCACGTACACTTTCCATTTCAACCCGTTCCAGATATTGAGCGCGGGACTCACCGCATCGTCATGTACGTATTCTATATGGGCCAGCCCGTAAGTTTGCCGGTCGTCCTCCGCTTTCAGGATTTGGGGAAGAAAGGGACTCGGGAATTTTACATACTTATCGCTCCGGTAGCCCAGGTTGAGGCGGACACTCTGGATCCGGCTCAGCGGATAAGTGATTCCCAGCTGGTACAGGTTGGTGTATTGTTTTACATTGTACAGGGCGGTGTCATACAGGGGCGGGTTACGCACCGCGTTCCGGTAGTAAGTCAGGCTGTAATCGATCCGCTTTTTGAGATATTGGGTGGTCAGCACATATTCGTTGTTGTTCAGGTCCGGACTGATGCGGAAGCCGCCGGCGAATTTCCAGTCCTCAAAAAGATCGGACGTGCCCACGCGGAGTATCCCGTTCAACGGGTCACCGTTGCTTAGTTGCACCGGTCCGTTTCCGCCCTGGTAGGGTTGAAATCGGGTGATCAGGACATTGTTGTTGAAACCACTTACGAGGTAATCATTGAAAAATTTCGGCGGCCGGTATTCCCAGATCTTTGCTTTTTTGAGAACCGACTCTTTTTGCACTTCATTTCCCGGAAGGATTTTTCCGAGTTTGCTGTTATCCGGTTTTGCCTTTTCCTCTTCAAACCCGCTGTTGAAATAATCCTTTTGTTTTTGTGTGGTTGTATCGGTATCGGGCTGGTAAAGGGATACCCTGCGCTGGTTCTTCTTGTCCTCTTCTATCCGTTGACGCATGTACTCGGTCGGACGGGCCGTTACGTTCCGCCGCCGCAACGTATTCTCATCCACCCGAAGCCGGTAAAGCAGTTTTGTATCACCCAGTTTCACCACTTCACTTACCATCTGGTTGTCGCCCGCAGTCCGTGTTTCCAGCATACTGCTCTGGTAATTGGTCAGGGGGAATACGTATGATGAGTCATTTGTAATGGAAACAAATCCCACCGAATCGATATCGGTCTTGTTCCACTCCTTCAGAAGGCTGTCCACATCTTTTTGAGGCGGGTTGCGGAGCACTTCATCACCAATGAACACGAGTGTATCCAGGCCGCCCCTTTCGGTCTTGAAAAATCCTGCATACCGGTTGTTTACCCCGTTCTCATCGCTGATGAAAGTAAAATGCGACTGGTTGTACTGCGAGGGGAAACGTGCATTTCCGAATTTCAGGTCGGTCAGTTTTGAAATCTGTTTAAAGTCTGATTTATTCCAGTTATCGACCAGGTAAATGTTGAAATGAGACCCGGGCAGTGAATCGTCGCTGCTGGCGGCCTCGGCCGAAGGGCGGTTGCTGGAATAAAGAATACCCGTCTTGTTGGGAAATGCGACGAAGGAGGGATCCAGGTCGTCATACACGTCATTGGTCACCTGCTCAAAGGTCTGTTTGTCGATCTTGTATACATAGATGTCGGTCTGCCCGCTCCGGACGGCGCTGAACAGCAGGGTATTGTTGTCCAGCATGTATTTCATGTCCTGGACCTGGTCAAATTTATCGATCTCGTGTTTCCAGAGTTTGTTACGGTTTACCAGATCGTAAACAAAGAACTGGGTCTTGCCCTTGTCGTTGTACAAAACGGCGAGCCGGGTGCCTTTTCCGTCCCAGGCCAAGAGCGGGTAATTGGGGTGCAGGTCTTTTTCCCTGGTGCGGACACCCAGTTTGAGCAGCACTTTCCGGTCCGTAAAATTTTCCATCAGGACCACCTGGTAGCGGCCCTGTTTATATTCCACCACTGCATATGTAAAACTTCTCGGGACGGGGTTGGCATTAAAGCGGATGAAATCCTTCTTGCCGATATCTTCCGAAACCGAAAGCTGTCCCCGGGGAGTATTCCGCCGGCCACGGATATCCTTGAAGTACTGCTGTTGCACATCAGTCATGAAATCTTCGAGCAGTTTCTTGAATTTCTTTTTGGCAATCTTGTTTGAAGCGTTATTCAGGTTCCGGTAGATCCGGGCCAGGTAAAGGAAATATGTGGTTTTGTTCTTTCCGTACTTGTCGGCTATATATTTCCAGAAAGATTGCCCCGCCAGCTGGGGTTTGTCAAATGCGAACTGGTAAAAATTCCGGTAATCACCGTTGAGAATGGCTCCGCGGAGATCATCGTCAAGCCGGGGGCTCCAGTTTTCAGCTGCATATGCAATATACACGTCGGTCAGCCACTTGGGCAGGTCGAGCAGGGCCTGGTTCGCGGCAAATTCACCGAGGTCATCTCCGAAGAGTAGGTTTTCTACCAGTACTTTGGCAATTCCTTCCCGTACCTGGCGACGCAGGTTGTCATGGTTGCCGTCGAAATAAATGATCATTTTGTTATTGACCAGTTTGGTCACTCCGCCGGTGTTCTGCCAGTCGATCCCCAGCCCGATATTGGACTGCATCATTTCGTCGTAGTTATTGTAGACCACGATGTTGATGCGGCGCTGGGTACCGTACTCCACAAACTCTTCAATTGAGGGAAGTTCCAGTTCGGCCACCTGGGCTACATATTTGCCCAGGCCCAGTCCGTCCTGGCTGAAATAGGTATTGAAATTTTCGGTCTGGTAGTATTTCCATTTGAATTTCTGGTACTGTACCCTGTTCTTACCAAATTCCACTGTGCTCACCTGGGCCTGTGTTTCCAGAAAGGCAAGGAGGGGGAGTGCGGTGAGCAGGCTTAATGCTTTCTTCATAAATTCTTTTCAGTTTCAAGTAACCGTCAAACTTCTATTTAAGGATTGCAGCCGGTTCGGGTTGCGGGCCCGTCGAAGCGGGTTGTGAAAGCCTTATCTTTAATTCTACATTTCCGGGTAGGCCCCGCTGGCGGTAACCCGGATAAAAGTACGAAAAAACCGACCATGTTGACTGTTAAGTCCTTCACGTTTAGCCCCGTCCAGGAGAACACCTATGTACTGTATAACGAACAGAAGCAGTGTTGCATTATCGACCCGGGTTGTTATTTTCCTGCCGAACGGGACGAATTAAAAGCGGGCATTGAAAAGACAGGGCTGACTCCTGTTCTGCTGCTTAACACCCATGCTCACCTGGACCATGTTTTCGGGATGAAATTCGTGGCGGACACCTGGGGCCTGGTCCCGCATCTGCATGCGCTGGAAAAGCCGGTCCTGGATTTTGCGCCAAAATCAGGGGAGCTCTGGCAACTGCCTTTTGAGCCCTATTTGGGACCTCTCGAATTCGTACGGGAGGGCGGGATCCTTCGACTGGGTGAGGAGGAACTGGAGGTCCGTTTTACTCCGGGTCATTCACCGGGAAGTATATCATTTTATCATCGGGCCGGTGGTTTTATTCTCGGGGGCGATGTGCTTTTCCAGGGTAGTATCGGTCGTACAGACCTTCCGGGCGGCGATTTTGACATCCTGGTATCCAGCATCCGGACAGAATTTTTCAGCCTGCCGGATGATACCCGGGTTTATTCAGGGCATGGTCCGGTAACTACGATCGGGGAGGAAAAAAGATCCAATCCCTTTGTAAGGATCTATTAGACGGGGCGGTTCCGGAACAACCGGCCCAGGCCGGGCATTTTTTCCAGCTCCCGGCGTTCGATCCGGCCTACAAAAAAAGTAAAAAACAGCAGGAGGGCGGTGGCACTGCCCAGGTTGAACCACCGGTTGTCCCAGAGATAGACCAAGCCCCGGTGGGTTCCGTAGATCAGTACCACCAGGGTCAGGTAGGACAGTAATTTTTTACGGGCATAAGGAACGGGATAAAATTTCTGACCCAGTATATAGCTGGTGATCATCATGAATAAATAACAGCAGAAAGTGGCGATGGCAGCACCCAGGTAATGCAGTCGCGGAATAAGCAGTATGTTCAGGCCGATGGTGATAGCAGCTCCCCCAAGTGTGATCAGGGCACCCGTCATATTCTTATGTTTCAGTTTGTACCAGATGCTCAGGTTATAATATATCCCGAGGCAAATATTTCCCAGAGCAAGCAGTGGCACAATTCCAAGTCCTTCTACCCAGGCCGGTTTGCGGATGGCCTGAAAGAACCAGGCAAAGGCATCGATGTACAGGCTGATGAGAAGAAACATGAAGCAGGAGGCGATGACAAAAAATTTCATCACCCGGGCGTAGGTGCGGGGGGCATCATCTTCCCGGCTCCGGTTAAAGAAAAAGGGTTCAGCTGCCATCCGGAAGGCCTGGATCATAATGGTGATGAGTACGGCCAGCCGGTAGATATTCCCAAAGATTCCGAGTTCATGTTTGGCTTCCTGTTCAGGAAGGTTCACCACATGCTGGTAGATCAGCCGGCTGAGCATGTCATTTACAATTCCGCCCATGCCAACTATAATTAGCGGCCAGGCGTATTGCATTACTTTCTTCCACAGCCGGGGGTCAAAATGGAATCGGATCTGTGCGAATTCTTTCCGCAGGATGATAAAAGTGAGGATGCTTCCGCAGATATTTCCGATCAGGTAATACCCGATACCGGTATCCTTGTCGTAGATCTTTTCAAAAAAGCTGCCGGGATGTGTTTGAAGGTACCGGGGCACGATACCAAGGAAAAGAATCACCACCACTACGTTAAGCGCCACCCCGGCGATGCGGGCAAAAGCATAGCGGCGGGGTCGGTTTTCCTGTCGAAGCCTGGCAAAAGCCAGGGTGCTGATCGAATCAAAGAAAATAATGACCGCCATCCAATTGATGTATTCGGGATGGTCCTCCAGGTTGGCTGCCACTGCGATTTTCTCCCGGAAAAAGAAAAGCAGGCCGGTAAAAAGGATCGTTGATCCGATCAGGGATAATGAAAGGGTATTGTATAAGCCGGGCCGGTCAGCATCCTGTGAAAACCGGAAATAGGCTGTTTCCAGGCCGTAGGTAAACAGGATGTTGAGAAAAGGGATGATGGCATAGATCTGGGTGAGATCGGCCGTAGTCGCGGGTTGGGCGAAAATCAGGGGCAGCGAGAGGTTCATCAGGTAGCCGAGAAAGCGACTGGCGATGGTGGGCACACCATACCACAACGTTTGTTCTGCCAGTTTTTTAATGCCGCTCAAAGGATATGAAGTTATAGTCTTGTCTGCCTTCCGGGATTGACCTGGATGGAAACAAATGTAGCTTTTCAAAACACAAAAAACGAATATCGGCTTTCCACCGGCTGTTGATTTAAGATAATTACAACCATTTCTTACCCTCTCCCCTCCAAAATGTATTTGCATTTTCTGCAAATACTTAAACGGTCTTGCGTAATTCCGTAACCCACTTTCGGCCCCTTTCTCCAGATTTACAAGCATAAAAATTTAAATCAAAAAAAAATTATTATGAAATCAACACTTTTTGTGATGGTCGTTTTCATGTTCGGAACTGTTCATGGGTCACCCCTGACCAACGTTCCCCGGGGATTTTCTGATTCGGTTTTTCAGGCGGGGGTAATCCAGCGGATAGGTCATATGCGTATCAAGGAATTTGAGAAGATAAGCGGACGCAAACTCAAGCTGAAAGAAAAACTGGCTTTCTGGTTTATGAAAAAATCGGTTAAGAAAACTGCGATGAAAAAAGTGGGGGAAAAGAGCAATCGGAATGGGTCCGCTTCATTCTGGCTTGGTTTGTTGTCTGTTGGGTTGCTCTTCATTGGTTTGGGTTTTGCGGGTAACGGGCTTGGGCTTGTTCCGGTAATTTTATTCGGAGTGGGAGCCTTGACAACGGCAATCCTGAGTATAATCAAAAGCAAAGCCGTACTGTTAAAAAACGAAAATAATGCTGATGCCCTCCAGAAAAGACTGGCACTTACAGGCAGGTCTCTTTCAGGTGTTACGCTGATTATATTTTGCTTAGTAATTTTAATTGGCGTTGCCATAAATGGGTGTGTAAACAGTTTAAATTTTTAGACATTGAAAGGATGGCTTTGTTCATACAGCGTAAACAATCAAAGCATTATCTTTAAAAGAAAATGATTGTTATGAAACGTAGTCCCCTTTTAGTTTTATTGATTTCCTTTTTCTGTGTTCCGGGATTGTCCCAGGCATATGAAGACAAGATTCAATATGATAAGGACAAACAGGCTGCGATCGCTGTGGAATACCCATACCGGGAGGAGGCACTTGAAAATGCGTTTATCGACAGGATGCGCAAGGCAGGAGCCAAACCCAAGGAAGAAAAGGGCTTTCTCAACCGGGATAAAGGATTTATCGTATTCAAGGATGCCCAGGTATCGGATATCAGCAAGAGTAAGTATGATTATGTGATCAAAGTGGAGAAGAAAACCAAAAAAGCGATCAATGAGTCCGTGCTTTATCTGATCATATTGAAGGGGGATGAAAATATAATTGCCTCGATGAGCAATGCAGACATTGCCAAAACCAAGAAGTTTATGAATAACCTCCTGCCGGATGTGGAAGCGGCCGACCTTGAACTCCAGATCCGGGATGCTGAACAATCCCTGACAGATGCCGAGAAAAGACTCCGCACACTCCAGGGTGAAAAAGAGGAGCTGGATAAAAAAACGGCGGATAATGTAAAGGCACAGGAGGAGACCACCAAAGAAATTGCTTCGCGTAAGCTGAGTGTGGAAACCCTGAAGGGTAAACGAAAATAACCGTCTTTACAGGGGCGGGCCGAATTTACTGTTCGAAAGGAATGCAGAATCCGTCAGGGTTTTGAGAAATTCCATCAGGTCGTCTGTCTGGGATTCTGACAGGGTGATTCCGTTGGCCAGCAGGGGATCCAGGGTGTTGCTTTGCACCACACCACTTCGGTAGTGGTTGATACACTGCTGGACGGTGTTGAACCGGCCATCATGCATATAGTTGGAGGATACATATATGTTACGCAGGGTAGGTACTTTGAACTTCAGCGAATCTTCCTTCTTGCCTGTGATCATCATCCGCCCGTAATCTTTCAGGAAATCGTCGACCGGCAACCCGGTATTGCGAAAACTGAAATCCGTAAACAGGGGTTCGGGGTGACAGGTCGCGCACCGGGCCTGGTAGAGCAGGTAACCGTTTGATTCCCGGGGCGTGAATACAGTTTCTCCCTTTTTTACCCGGTCGTATTTGGAATTGGACGAAACCAGGTTTCCGGTAAACTGGCTGAGGGCTTTCAGGATATCCCCCGGGCGGATAAACGGGGATCCGAAGACTTTTTTAAATCCCGACCGGTATTCATCATCCGCTTCCAGTTTGTCAATTATCCCGCGGAAAGACTCTCCCATTTCGATATGCCCGATGATCGGTTGGGCAATTGCATCTGACAATGAATTAAACGCTCCGTCCCATTGGAAGCTTGTATTCCAGGACAGGTTAAACAGGGTTGGGGCATTGCGAAGGGTGTGGGAGTCATTAACCCCATGGCTACGGTCGTGTTCAAACGTACCAAATCCGGCAATCTGCTGGTGGCAGGAAGAGCAGGGATGGCTGTTGTCGATAGACAATCGGCCATCATAAAATAATTTCCGTCCCAGTTCAAATCCTTCCTGGCTTATCGGGTTATCCCGAAACGCATAGGCCGGAGAAGGAAAACCTGCAGGGATTTCCTGGCGGATGAGCTGTAACCCCGATGTTTTTTGTTCTTTCCGGCAGGATTCCAGCATCCATGAAAAGACTAGGAAAAATCCGAAAAGGGAAAATATCGTCAGAAGCGTTTTACGCACAGGGTAAATTAAAAGATAAAAATACAAAATCTTTACCCTTTGTTTTATTATCTATTTTATTGCCCCGGGTTTAAACCCGGGGCAATAAAATGTGAAGATCAAGGTTTAAACC